>CACXTQ010000001.1:0-149556 GCA_902770595.1 uncultured Bacteroidales bacterium
CCGCCGTATGCCGAACGGCACGTACGGTGGTGTGAGAGGTCGGTAAACGTGAAAGTAGGAGATAAACGCCTACGATTAGCGTTTACCTCCTACTCGATTATAGACTTTCTAGACTTTCTAGATTATCTATAGATTTCAGACTATTCTAGCCAGAGATAATCGTAGTGGACGAGTGGCTTCTGGCCTTTCTTTCCGAGGAGCTTCTGGGCGCGGTCGGAGGAGCAGCTTACCTTGCCGACTCCAAGACGAGAGCCGTCGGTGTCGGCGAGGATGCGGACGATGTCGTCGGCCTCGAATGAGCCTTCGACACGGGTGACGCCTACGGGAAGGATGGAGGCCGCCTTCTCGCCGAGGAGGGCACGCACGGCTCCCTCGTTGAGGTAGATGGCACCTTTGGAGAAGTCTTCGGAGTGGGCAATCCACTTCTTGACGTTGGAGACTTCGTGCTTGTCGGCTACGAAGCGTGTGCAGCGCACCTCGGGAGCAATCTCGTTGCGGCCTGTTTCAGGATTGACGTGGACGAGTTCGAGCAATACGCCGGGGCGCTTGCCGTTGGAGATGATGACCTCGATGCCTTCGGCGGCTACCTTGCGTGCGATGCGTTGCTTGGTGACCATGCCGCCGCGTCCGAAACTCGACTTGCTGGTCTGAATGTATTGGCTGATGTCGGCATCGTCGCTGATGATGGGGATGAGCTGCGCGTTGGGGTCGGAGGGATTGCCTGTATAGATGCCGTCGATATTGCTGAGCAGGATGAGCAGGTCGGCCGACATCATGGTGGCGATGAGACCCGAGAGCTCGTCGTTGTCGGTGAACATCAGTTCGGTGACCGAGATGGTGTCGTTCTCGTTGACGATCGGCACCACACCCTCTTGCAGCATCACCTCCATGCAGTTCTTCTGATTAAGGTAATGCCCACGCGAGCCGAACGACTCCTTGGTGGTGAGCACCTGCCCGCACGAGATGCCGTGATCGCGGAAGAGTTCGTAGTACTTGTTGATGAGCTTGGCCTGACCGACAGCGGAATAGAGCTGGCGCTGATCGACGGTGTCGAGCCGGTCGGTGGAGAGTCGGCCCTTGAGTTCGCTGCGTCCGCTGGCTACAGCGCCCGAGGACACCAGAATGATCTGTATGCCTTGGCGATGAAGCGCTGCCACCTGATCGACGATAGCCGACATACGTGTGACGTCGAGCGTGCCATCGGGACGGGTGAGGACGTTGGAACCTACTTTGACGGTGATGCGGAATGGGGTCATGTATTGGGGTTAAGAGGGGTTAAGAGGAGTTAAGAGGGGTTCTCCTCACTTGAGGAAGGCGAAAAACACGGCGAGAACGATGCAGGCGAAGGCTGCGATGTGATTCCAGTGGATGGGCTCACCCTTGAAGACGAGGGCCACGATGAGGGTGAAGATGATGAGCGAGATGCCTTCCTGGATGACCTTGAGTTGCATCAGCGAGAAGGGACCTCCATTGATCTGCGAACCGATGCGGTTGGCGGGAACCATGAAAGAATACTCGAAGAAGGCGATGCCCCACGACATGAGGATGATCAGGATGAGGGGCCAGTCCTTGATCTGCGGATGAACTTGCTGCATTTTCAGATTGCCGTACCAGGCAAACGTCATGAACGTATTGCTGACACAAAGCAGCACGATGGTACCAATTGCGCGAGATAACATATATTGGGGTTATGAGGGGTTAAGAGTGGGTTAAGAGGGGTTAAGAGGGGTTAAGAGGGGTTAAGAGGGGTTTGAGGGGTTAAGAGGGGTTGTGGGACTGGCAATTTGAACAGCATTTACCCATTCGGATTGTTCGAATCGAATTGTTGGGGGGCATTGGGGGACTTGGGCTTATTTAGGTACTTTGTGCCTACGAAGTCGTTGGATTGAAGAGATTCGATAAAATGAAGTATCGATGAACTGAGTTTCTTGCTGTCGCTATACATTTGTTTATACGTTTCTTCGTCGATAAATCCAACATCGTATGCTCGATTTATTTGAGAACGTAGTTCTCCACATGAACCTTTTGCAATATATAGGAAGTTTTTGAATTCCTTGTTGCCTTGTCGTTCAAAACCTTCGGCTATATTATCGCTTATTGAACCAGCGGCAGCTCGTATTTGCTGAACAAATCGAAAATCATTTCTGAATGGTGCTTCTTTTGTGATATCGTATATCTGTTTAGCGAGTATACGGGAGTTTTTGTAGATTATTAAATCCTCAAAATCTAATACAGTCATTATTATTAAATTGTGATTTTATATTCATTCATTAAGTCCTATGAGTAAGGAGTCGTGCCGCAACCCCCTCGAACCTCTCTTAACCCCTCTTAACCTCTCTTAACCTCCTTAGCGCTCTGCGCCTCTGCTTGCGCCACTGACGGGTCTTCTTGTCGATGAAGAAGAGGAGGATGAGGGCGGTGACGATGAGGATAAAGGAGAGCATCTTCCAGTTGAGGTTGTTGCCCTTTACATGGCTCCACATCTCAAGCATGGCCTCGTTGCGGTCGGCGGTGTCGTGCATCAGGATGGAGCGCTCGATGATGTCGATGTTGGGATAGAGCACGTGATTGAGGTGTGCAGCCTTCGAGTCAATCCACGTTGTGTCGCCCGTCTCTTCGTCCACTGAAGGGATGACAATGTCGCCGAAATAGTAGCGGACATCGACGGTCTCGGGATAGTCTTCCTCACTGGCCATTCCTTCGAGCACTTCGGGGGTGCCGATGACGGAGACGTAGCCCGTCTCGTCCATGTTGCGAATGGCGACCTCCGACTGGCAGAGGAAGTTGATCCAGTAGGAGGCGGCGCGCACATTCTTGGCATAAATGGGGATTACCCAGCCATCGAACCAGCAGTTGGTACCTTCCTGTGGCACCACGTATTCGAGGTTGCAGCCAACTTCGGCAGCCTCGTCGATGGCCCAGGCAGCATCGCCGCTCCAGGTGAGGTTGACCCACGCCTTGCCTTGCGTCATGCGTTCCTTGCCGAAGTCGGCTTCCCAACCTGCAATCTGCGGACGAGCCTTGATGAGGATGTCTTCAACCGCCTTGATGTTGGCATCACTGAGGTTGGAGGCCTCGAAGTCGCGTGTAGTTTGTCCGCTCAAGATATCGTCGTACTTGGCAAACTGAATCAAAACAGAATAGACATCGCGAAAGGCATCCTTCACGTAGATTTTCTGCTGGAACTTTTCGTTCCAAAGAGCAGCCCAAGTTTCCACCTCCTCGGGTTCGACGAAATCGGTGTTGTAGAGGAAACCTGTTGTTCCGCCCATGTAACCGACGGCATAGTCGCTGACACGAAGCGAGGGATTGGCGAGGTCGAACTTGTCGTCGTTGTTTGGAGCCATCTGCTGGAATTTCTCTGCCACGAACGGGGCGACATTTCTTAACCAATTGGGTGTGTGGGTTCGGGCAAAGCCGGTGGTATCGATTTTCTGCAACAGGCCACGCTTGAGCATACGTTCGATGATGTATTCCGAGGGGCAGACCACGTCGTAATCCTCGTGTCCCACCTCGATCTGGGTGAGCATGTTCTCGTTGATGTCGAAGGTGGAATAGCGCACCTTGACGTCCTCGCCTGTCTGTTCCTTATACCATACCTCAAATTCCTCGATGAGCGAGAGGTCGAGATAGTCGGCCCAGTTATAGACCTTGAGGATGTGGGCGCGGTCCTGTGCGATGGCTTTGGTCGAAAGGGGAACACTCGTCAGTAAGAAAAGCGCCGAGATGAAGAATAACAATATCTTTTTCATGTTGCTGGCAGCATTTTAGTTATTGCTCGTTTGCTTGGCCGTCTTGAGGTTGTAGAAGACAAGGAGCACGAGGATGACGAGGAAAATGATGGAGAACAGGGGACGCAGTTCGGGCGTCAGGCCACCCTTGCGTGCATCGGCATAGATGTAGGTCGAAAGCGTTTCGACGGTGCCTGAGCCTTTGGTGAATAGGGTGACAGCGAAGTCATCGACCGACAGGGTGATGGCGAGGATGAAGCCAGAGATCATTCCCGACTTCAATTCGGGGATGATGACCTTGCGAAGCGCCTGCATCGGCGTGGCTCCCAGGTCGAGAGCGGCTTCGTAGAGGTTGGGGTTCATCTTCATGAGTTGCGGCATGACGTTGAGCACCACGTAGGGCGTGCAGAAGGCGATGTGGGCGCAGATAACGCAGAAGAGACCACGGCCGATGCCGAGGAAGACGAAGAGCAGGAAGATTGAGATACCCGTGATGATGTCGGGATTGATCATCGGGATATTGTTGGTGAAGGTGATGGCCTGACGTACGCGGCCATGGCGCATGTTGTGGATACCAATGGCGGCAAATGTACCGAGGATGGTCGAGACGGCTGCGGCAACGAGTGCGATGAGCACGGTGTTGTAGATGGCGTTGTTGAGCGCCTCGCCTGCTTCTCCCATCAGCAGGTTGCGGTAGAGGTTGGTCGAGAAGCCCGTCCATGTACCCAGCACCTTGGCTTCGGTGAACGAGAAGACAAGGATGAGCAGGATGGGAGCATAGAGCAGCAGCATCAGGATCCAGATATATGCGTTGGCAAAGACTTTCTTCATTAAAGAGGGTTAAGAGGGGTTAAGAGGGGTTCGAAAGGTTCGAAGGGTTAAGAGGGGTTATTCTTCTGAATCGAAGAAGGAGGTGAGACCGATTAGTATCAGCACGATGAGGGAGAGGGCTGCGCCATAGCCCAGCAGGCCGGCGTTGATGTTCTCCTGGATGAGGGTGCCGAAGAGCTTCACGTTGTTCATGGTGAGCAGTTCGGCCAAGGCGAAGGTCGAAATGGTAGGCATAAACACCATCACGATGCCACTATAGACGCCTGGCATCGAGAGGGGGAGGAACACCTCGGTGAACACTTTGCGTGGCGAAGCTCCGAGATCCTGTGCTGCTTCGATGAGCGAACCATCCATCTTGAGCATCGTATTGTAGATGGGATAGACCATGAACGGCAGGAAGTTATAAACCATACCGAAGACCAGCGCGCCTTCGTCCAAGGGCAGATGAGCAAAGTCGAAGAGCGCCACAGTAGCAAGCGTGCGAAGAAGCACGTTGATCCACATCGGCAGGATGAAGAGTGAGGCCATCACCTTTGGCAGACGGTACTCGGTTTTCGCCATGAAGTAGGCGGCGGGATAGCCGAGGAGGATGCAGAGGATAGTGGTGATCATGGCGATGCCGATGGAGTAGATGAGCGTGTTGACCGAATCGGTCGAGAGGAAGAACTTATGGAAGTTGTGCAACGACCACTGACCCTCGGCATCCTGGAAGGAGTAATAGACGATCATGACCAGGGGCATGATCACGAAGACGAACAGAACGATGGCATAAGGCCATGCCCAATTTGCTCGGTTTGCAAGTATTTTCGACATCATATATCTTATCACGAATTATCGAATTTGCGAATTAATAGTTGTTAATTGATAATTCGGATGTCCTCAGGATTAATTCGGATACCGACCATGTCCCAATCCTCCCAAACGTCGTTGGTGTCGACCTGAATGGTCGTGCCGTTCTTGCACTTTACGTCGATGAGGTAGTGGTTGCCTTTGTAGAGTATGTTGCGGATCTGACCTTCGGCAGTGCCGTCGGCAGGATCGTCGAGCATATCCACCTTGTCGAAATCGACGGCTGCCTTGACTTGCGTGCCTTTGGCCAGCGTCAGTGGTTTTGTCTCGAAGGATGCACCCAGCATGTTGATGTGCGTCGAATCGACAACCGTGGCAGGAATGGTGTTGAAGAGGTTCTTGCGAGGCATGACGTGAATATTCTCAGGAATTACGCTCATGCCGACCTCCGAATCGACGGGATAGGCGGTGTAGTTCTGCACCTGAATCTCGTAGCCGTCGGGTGTCTGGACGAGCATTTCGTAGTGGATGCCCTTGAAGATGCACGACGTGACGCGGCCTGTCCATTGTCCATCGCTTGGCTCCTTGTGTAGCACAACATCCTCGGGACGAATCACCACATCAATGGGTGCGTTGGGTTCGAAGCCCTTGTCGATGCACTCGAAATCCTTTCCCATGAAATTCACCAGATAGTCGCGCTTCATCGTGCCGTTAAGGATGTTGCTTTCGCCGATGAAGTCGGCCACGAAGGGATTGGCGGGCTCGTTGTAGATGTCGGTAGGTGTGCCGATCTGCTGGATGACGCTATCGTTCATCACGACGATGGTATCGGACATCGATAGGGCTTCCTCCTGGTCATGGGTGACGAAGATGAAGGTAATGCCCAGGTCACGGTGCATCTGCTTCAGTTCAAGCTGCATATCGACACGCAGTTTGTGGTCGAGGGCCGAGAGGGGTTCGTCGAGAAGAAGCACCTGGGGACGGTTGACGATGGCACGTGCGATGGCTACACGCTGCTGCTGTCCACCTGATAGTTCGTTCACGTTGCGTTCCTCGTATTCATTCATGCCCACAATGCGGAGCGCCGACATGACGCGCGTGTCGATTTCGTCCTCGCTCACCTTCTGGAGTTTCAGGCCGAAAGCCACGTTGTCATAGACGTTAAGATGTGGGAAGAGTGCATAGCGTTGGAACACCGTGTTGACGGGACGCTGATAAGGCGGCAGATCGGAAATGTCCTTGCCTGAGAGCAGTATCTTGCCTTCGGTCGGCTTGGTAAAGCCAGCAATAATACGCAGCAGAGTGGTCTTGCCGCATCCCGATGGACCCAGGAGGGTCACAAATTCGCCACGCTTGATGTTTAGACAGACATCGTTGAGCACCACCTTGTTGTCGTCAAAGCGCTTGGTGACGTGCTCCACCTGAATAATGTAGTCGTTGTTATTCATTTACCCGTAATAAAACATAACACGGTGCAAAGATACCACAATTCTGTGACTATTCAAAATAAATGTGGACAAAACTGTATTTTTCCATGGTTTTATTGTGGCAAAAGGAATAAAAATACTAATATTATTTGCCAAATAATCTTTTTATGAAAGATTTTTTGGAGCAATCCAAATTATTTCTTATCTTTGCGCCACTCATTTCCAAATAACAATAAAAAAATAACAAATAACAATTATTTCGCTTTAACCCTTAATCACATCTTAATCTTTATATACAATGAAACATCTTTTTCCAATTCTTTTTTTCGGCTTCATGACCGCAACATGTAGTCAGGAGCCCCAGCAGCTCGGCAATTTGCAGATGGGCGACTACGGATATCTTTATTGCCACATGTCGGACCACGGACAGTGGACAGCCTACGCCCTTTCGCGCGACGGACTGCATTATCACGACCTGCTCTGCGGAGACTCTATCTTCTCGGCTTTCGAGATGGCCAAGATCGAGGGAGGCACGCGTGATGCATATATCTGTCGCAAGATTGACGGATCGGGCTACCTGATGGTGACCACCGACATGAACAACTCGATGACCAAACGGATGAACAAAGGTGGCGAATGGGAGAACTTCGGCATCGACCTGCTTACCAGCGACGATCTCATCCATTGGCAATCGACATCGTTCGACTTCCGCAAGGGCCTTTCGATCTTCTGCGATGGCGACGATACGACGAATCCTGCTTATAAGGATTTCAGTACCATTTGCCGCGTGTGGGCGCCACAGATTATCTGGGACGGCGACTATCGTTGGGCCGATGGCTCGAAGGGTGGCTACATGATCTACTATTCGTTGCTCAACCGTCCTGAGGAGGATTACGATCGTATGTATTATTCGCATGCTGACCGTACCTTTACTCGCCTAACGCAGCCACGTGTACTCATCGATTGGGGGTATGCTACGATTGATGCTGACATCAACTGGCTCGACACCGACCAGCAGTATCATCTCATGATCAAGAAAGAAGGTGGCCAGCCAGGTCTCTTCACTTCGGCCTCTCCATCACTCTTGGGGCCATGGCCAGAACCTGATGACAAGGATTTTGTCAACTTCGAGGGCAACAAGAAGTGCGAAGGTGTCTCGGCCTTCCAGATTGCTGGCGAGGAAGGTTGGCGCATCGGCTACATCGAGTATAGCAGCAATCCCAAGAACTACCGCATCTGCAAGGCCGACAAGAATATGCGCAATTTTTCCGATCCGCACAACATCGAAGGCGTGAATGGTCCGCAGCATGGCTCTTTCCTGCGCCTTACTCAGGAGGAGTATGAACGACTGCAAAATTGGAGCGATGGCGAAGAGGCTAAGCACCTCGCTCCGAGTGTCAACAATCCTGTGATCTCCGGGCTGTTTGCCGATCCCGAGATCCTATATTCCGAAAAGATGCGTCGTTATTATCTCTATCCCACCACCGATGGTGTGGAGGGATGGCAGAACCACGACTTCCGGGTATATTCTTCGCCAGATATGCGTAGTTGGAACGACGAGGGCGTGATGCTCGACCTACAGAAAGATGTGACTTGGGCAGACAAGTGTGCATGGGCACCTTGCATCATCGAGAAGCCCGTTTACGCCAACGGTTCGAAGAAGAAAGTGGAAGGCTACAAGTATTATTATTACTTCGTGGCTGAGGGCAAGATTGGTGTGGCGGTGGCAGACGATCCTGCCGGGCCATTCCGTGATGCGCTGGGCCGTCCGTTGCTGACTCGAGAGGACAGCACCGAACCAGGTCAGGTCATTGACCCCGATGTCTTCATGGATCCGAAGTCGGGCAAATATTATCTCTATTGGGGCAATTCGTTCCTCGCCTGCTCTGAACTCGCCGACGATATGGTGAGCATCGTGCCTGGTTCGACCCGCTATCTCATCCCAAGGGATAAGAAAAGGGATTTCCATTACAATGAGGGAACCTACGTCTTCTATCGCAATGGACTCTATTATTTCATGTGGAGTGAGAATGATACCCGTTCAGCACTCTATCAGGTGCGTTATCTGATCAGTGATTCCCCTACGGAACTTGTTCGCAATGGTCAACCGGCGCAGGTAGAGCGTCAGGTGGTGCTGAAGCAGAATCCCAAACTTCAGATTTTCGGCACAGGACATCATTCGGTGATACAGGAGCCAGGTGCTGACCAGTGGTACATCGTCTATCACCGCTTTGCACGTCCCGATGCCATCAAGAAAGGTTGGGCTGCCGGCTACAATCGTGAGGTTTGCATCGACAAAATGGAGTTCAATGCCGATGGTACCATCAAGCCAGTTGAAGTAACGCTATAAGTTAATAGGGGATATTTAGGGATATTAGGGATATTAAGGGATATTTGGGGACGTTACCTTGTTTCCGTTCGGTCACGTCCGAGAGAAGCGCCTGTAGATTCGGGGCCCAAGAAACATACGTCCCTTAGAATCCCTTAAAATCCCTTAGAATCATTTTCTTCATCTGTCTCGTGATAAAGGCGGTGGGGCGGAATGATTGAGAGGATGTCGGGATGATGGTGGGTGCCGATGCTGATGGAAAATCCGGCATCGAGTAGTTGACGGGCGAGTTGTGGCCCTTTGCGGAAACCGTGAATAATCAGGGGAGGGGTATTTTCACTCGTCCCCTTTGAATGTGTCATATAAGGCTTGGCTTCGGCTATGACCTGGCTCCAAAGTTTGACACAGTGGATGATGACGGGTTTGGCCAATGACTGGGCGGATTGGAGTGCCGCACGAAAGGCGGAGAGTTGCAGGTCGAGGGGTGTGGAACAGAGCCCGTCGAGACCACATTCGCCGATGGCGACAAAGTAAGGATCGTCGCGGTACTGTTCCACAGCACGTAGGAATGTATTGATGCTACTTTCGGTGAGGTGCCAGGGATGAAGTTGGATGCTGTAGTACTGACGTTCGTTGAGCGGCTTGTTGCGATTAGTATCAACGACAGCACCCACCCCCTCGGATGGAACCGAGAGGATGGATCCTGGACGGCCGGGAGTGTGGGTGTGTATGTCGGTAAAGGAGGAGAGCAAGGGGGGGGAGGGGTAATTGATGTTGCGATGGCATCGCAACAGACGGAACGAGACTGTGAGGGGTTATTTCCTAAACGCCTTTTGGCTTGGGCTGATGGTGATGTGGCCAGAGGAGGGGCGGACAGGACGACCGAAGAGGTCGTAGAGGCGAATGACGGGGGCGTCGTCGATGGTGATGCTTTCGATGCCCGAGGCATTATAGACGCGCACTTCGATGGCTGCGGGTATGGACGATGATCCAGCGGGATCGGAGAGTTTGAGGAGTTGCTCGTCGCCATAAGCATCGCGATAGTAGGGACGGGCATAATATTTCTTCATACCCTTTGCTTCGGTGAGCGTACCGCTGATGGTGATGGTGTCGGACTGGGCACTCATGGCTATATCTACATCGTTGCCGATGGTAAACGCAGGTTGGACATTGGTGCTTTGACCAGTATAGAATCGGATGCCTATGCGGTCGGAGAACTTGCCACCCGCGTTGCTGACAATCAGTTGGAACTCTATCTCGCCATCTACCTCGCATCGTTCGGTAAGAAGTTGTGGCGCCTCGACAAGAAAGAGTGAAGCGGGTGATTCCTCGGTGAACTTGGTCGAGAAGGCGATAGGGATGTCGGTAGGACAATCTTGCATCTCATAACCCATCGGGATGTTGTAGGCGTGGAGTCGTGCACTCCATTCGCCTTCCTGAGTAATCTTGAAAGGAATCTTGGCAGTGTAGGTTCCGCCTGCAGGAATGAAGACGTGCAGATCTGGACAGTCGCAGTCAGGAATATCGGTCTCTTTCCCATCAGGGGTGATGATTTCGAGAGAGATGGCACCACTGAAGGGGTCGTTGCCAAGGTTGTCAAGGTCAATGATGGCTATGTACTCCTTGCCTACAGCTAATTCTTGCCCCTGGAGGCTGAAGTTGCGGCCTTCGATGATGTTGGTGCCTGAACAATTGGTAATGGCGGTGATTAATTCGTCCTTGACGGAGAACTCGATTTTCGGCGTATAGTAATAATGGGTGGGTACTTCGCAAATCACAGTGTCGGCACCGAACTGCTCGAAGCAAAGCTGGGCAGAATAGTTGCCATCGGCCAACCCTTGGGCATAGCCATAAGTATTGGTCCATGCATAATAGTACCGGTTGTGGCGACGGTCCCATGTGCCGTAGGGATAGATTGTGATGGTGTCGCCCATTTCGTAGCGCACGTGCTGACCGAGGTCGTTGAGCACCTCAACGCCGCTCACACCCCTCAGCGTGTCGTAGGACGTGTTTTCGAAATAGGCACTTAAGACGTATGCGTTCTCGTTGCTGTTGAGCCATGCACCGCTCGACTTGACTTGACTTATGAGGCGGCCGACGCCTTTATCGGGGCAAACCTGAATGACTGCATTTTGACCCATGCAGAAACCAACCTCGGTTTCGGTGGCACCGATGCCTGCTCCATAAGGATTGAGAATGCTGATGTCGAAGTAGCCGTTGTACCAACCGTCCCAACCCCAGTTGACATGGAAGAGGCCATCCTTGTCGATGCCATCAATGACGAAGGCATGACCTGCCTCGTCGCTGCTGGCCGAGAAGATGATGGGACGACCTGCCTCAAGTTCACTGATGAGCAGTTCGTTCCAGTCATCGAAGGAGTAGCTTTCACGATAGACGGTTGCGGCACGTTCGTTGTAATCGAAATGATCGCGGAGGGCTTTGGGAATGTGCTCGGTATAGGTTCCGCTACCGCCTGACTGCCACATCATATCGATGGACACACCGCAATGGTAACTGAGTTTGGCCGCTTCGGCTTCTTGTTCTGGGGTAGCATGGGCAGCCCGGCCATATTTTGGCAGCATTAGGTCCCAGTTGTAGGAGACTGAATCGTAATTGACGGTGTGGGTAGTGCCTTCCCATGTCCAGGTGTGCGAGCCGGTGCCCTGATTGGGGTGTTTCCAATAGAGCATGACTTGGGCCATTGCAGTGGCAACGCAACCTACGGGAGTGCCTGATGGGCACAGACGGTTGTAGGGGTCGGCCTGATCCCATTCGATGCGGCCAAGCAAGGGGCGGATGACATTCGATGTGGCGCGTTGGGCAGAGTTGCTGCCCAGTTGGGTTTCAGGATGCTCGGCGACATAGGCGGCACCCTGCTCGACACATTCAAGCCAGTACTGCATATTGGAGGGTATGGGTACATCGGCAGGAATGGGCGTATCGGTATATCCCATGACTTTGGCTTCGGAAAGGGGGACAGCGACGACTTGCATACTACCGGAGGGGATGACCTCCATCTCGACGCGCTGACAATGCTCGACCTGCAGGCGGCTGCCTGGTGCCAATGGTTGTGAAACTTGTGCAAAAATATTCGTGATTCCAACTCCTGCTATTGCAAGGGAGAGAAGGTGACGAAGGGAGGGAAATGACATGAATTGGTTTGATTATTGTTTATAAATTGGGCGACAAAGATAGTCAGAAATCTTAAAACCATCAAAGATTTTCCGAAATATTTTGTCTTTTTGAAAAAAATGACACTGAAAATTTGGAAAATAGAAACTAAAGTGATAACTTTGCCGCTTAATTATGAATAAAATGTTGTTTTCAACCTTGCGATATGGATTCGCAGCAGCTTTGATGGTGCTTGCTTTGCCGGGATGTGCGCAGAGCAAGACGCAACGGGTGAATGAGGAGATAGCGCGGGCATCAGTACGTTTCAATGATGCTCCACCTGTGGTTGATTCAAACAAGCGTTATCACTTGCCTGTCGATACACGTCCTGCATTGGCGGGTAATTATGGTGAATTACGCCCCGACCATTTTCATGGCGGCTTGGACTTCAAGACCGACCAGACCATCGGGCATCCGGTCTATGCCTTTTCGGACGGTTATGTGCGGCGCGTGGGCATCAATGCCTACGGCTATGGGTTGGCACTCTACGTGGAGCATCCAGACCTGGGGCTCACGTCGGTGTATGGACATCTCGACACGTTCAGCAAAAAGATTTGGAAGAAGGTACGCGAGCGTCAGGTCAACGAGGAATTGAACAACTGTGATATTACCTTTGGTCCTGAGGACTTGCCCGTGAAGAATGGCGAGGTGATTGCCTTGAGCGGCAATACCGGAAGTTCGGGAGGCCCGCATGTGCACTTCGAACTGCGCAATATCCCCGATGATGACAACGACATCTGCTACGACCCGATGATGTTTTTCCTGCGTGAACTGAAAGATACACAGGCACCGCGCATCAGTTTTGTTTATCTTTATCCGATGCCAGGCGAGGGATTGGCCAACGGCATGACCACACGACAGGTGAGCCCCGTGACGGGAGTATGTGCCACGACGGGCGGTATCGGGGGCAACGTAACGAAGCCTTTCACCGCATGGGGACGTGTAGGACTGGCTCTTAAGGCCTACGATTACATGGACGGGCAATCGAATCGTTATGGCGTGAAGCAATTGCGCCTGCTGATGCGCCTCGAAGGTCAATTTGCCGACAATGGCGAGCCGCTCTACCAGGAGATCTTCAGTTTCAGACAGGATGCCTTCCGCTATTCGGAGAACCGTTTCAACAATACGGTGACCGACTATGCCGCTTGGGTGGGACAGAGGTCGATGATCATGAAGTCATTCATCGAACCCGGCAACTTTTTGCAACAGGTCGATCCCGCCGTAGGTGATGGCATCGTGGACATAAACGAGGAGCGTGCCTACCACTTCGTCTATGAACTCACCGATGCGCATGGTAATTTCACTTCGCTCGATTTCACTATCCGCGGTGTACCGCCTACTGAACCCATTCCTGCTGCAGAGCACAACGAGGCTTTCTGGGCGCAGGCTATGCAACCTCTTGAGATCGATACGGCAGGATGCTATTTCCGTGCTGCGCCAGGTGTGTTCTATACCGACGTGGATTTCCGTTTCAGCATTGCAGACAAGGCGCAAGCCACGCGAACAGTGACACGTTACCGCAAGAACCGAAAAGGTCGCCGTATAGCATACAAGGCTGAGGAGAAATACGACGTGCCATGTGTTTCGAAGGTGTATACCTTGGGAGAAACCCTGATACCGCTACATACCTGGTGTGACTTGAGCATTGATGTGCCCGATTCGGCGGTACATCCCGAGCAACTCTATTTGGCCAATGTCGATGGCGAGGGTGCTGTGAGAAACTCCAGTTATGAGGCTCCGACAAAGAAAGGTGAGCCAGCGCGCATCAGCGGACAGGTGCGCCAATGCGGGCGTTATGCCATTCGACGCGATGGTAGCGGTCCAGAGGTCACTTTGTCGAAGGTAAGTTATCAGAAGATACAACTCGACATCGTCGATTCGGGCTGTGGCGTACGTCGGCACAAGGTGACTATCGATGGCAAGTTCGTGCCCTTTAATATGGACAACACGGGTCACTATTTCGGTGAACCCTGCTACTACGGGATTACCCAAGGCCGCAATCATAAGATCGAGGTCTATGCCGTGGATCGTCTGGGTAATGAGACGAAGGTGAACTTTGAGAAGAATTTTTGATTGATAAAATATAAACAATGAACAAGAGAATCATCGCGGCCGCAGTGCTCAGTGCGGCCATTGTGCCAGCGACATTGGCATGCACCAACCTGCTGGTGGGCAAGAAGGCATCAGTGAACGGTTCGACCATGATCAGTTACAATGCCGACAGTCATCAACTCTACGGAGACCTGCAATTTACACCCGCTGCCGATCATCAGATAGGAGAGATGCGTCAGGTGATTGATTGGGACTCGCAGCGCCCTTTGGGACAGATCCCACAGCCTGCACACACATATCGCGTGGTGGGTAACCAGAACGAATGGCAGGTGACCATCGGCGAATCGACTTGGGGTGGTGACCTCAGCCTGATGGATACGACGGCAATCGTTGACTACGGCTCGCTGATGTACATTGCCTTGGAACGTAGTCGTACAGCACGCGAGGCCATCGATGTGATGACGCAACTGGTGGAGGAATATGGCTATGCCTCGGAAGGTGAGACCTTCTCGATAGGCGATCCCAACGAAATCTGGGTGATGGACCTCATTGGTAAGGGAACACCTGGCGCGCCTATCTGCGAGGGTAAGGCCACAGGACAGAAAGGTGCCGTCTGGGTGGCTCGACTGATTCCCGAGGATTGCATCTCGGGTCATGCCAATCAGGCTCGTATCCATACCTTTCCACAGGTGGGACGCAAGTTGAAGAAGGTGACATCGGTGATCAATTATCCGGGTTCAAACCTTAAGACCAAGAAATACCTGCGCTATGAAGTGGGCGATTCGTGCTATTTCAGCGCTGACCTCATCTCATTCGCACGTCAATGTGGCAAATATGCGGCTGACGGAGAAGACCAAAATTTCGATTTCGCCATGGCCTTTGGCGAGCAGGACTATAGCTCATATCGTGGTTGCGATGGTCGTGTCTGGGCATGGTATAACCGTTGTGCCAAAGGCATGGACCGTTATTTCCCGTTTGTTGATATGCAGGGCAAGCCTTCAGCTCATGGATATGTGAACGACAAGGGTGAGCAGGTGGAGATTCTTCCCCTTTACATCATGCCTGACAAGAAGATCTCTCATCTCGACGTTCAGGCAGCAATGGCCGACCACTTTGAGGGAACACCTTGGGACATGACGCAAGATGTGGGTGCTGGCCCCTTCAAGGTGCCTTACCGTTGGCGTCCGATGCACTGGAAGGTGGAAGTTGATGGCCCGAAAGATGCGCCTACCTATCTGCACGAACGTGCTATTGGCACTCAGCAGACAGGTTTCACGTTTGTAGCTGAGATGCGCGGTTGGTTGCCTCGTGAGGTTGGTTCGAAGACCTGGTTCGGCGTGGATGATGCTGCTACGGCCCTTTATGTACCTATATATAATAATGTGTCGGCTGTGCCAGAGTGTTTGCGTCCCGGCAATGGCGATTTGCTGACGTTCTCATGGACCTCACTCTTCTGGATGACGTCGTGGGTGTCGCAGCAGCGCTATACTCGTTGGTCGGATATGAGTATCGACGTGGAGGCTGTGCGTGATTCGCTCTTTGCACGTTGGGACAAGCAGGAGGCCGAAGTTGATGCACATGCCAAGGCACTCATTGAGGCTGGTAATGAAGCAGAGGCAACAAAATATCTGACAGGGTACTGTGCCACCGAGGCCAATGCGGCAACTGCATGCTATAAGGATCTGGCAGTCTATCTGCTCGTGAAGTATCTGGATGGAAACATCAAGAAGGAGAAGGACGGCAAGTTCCAGCGCACACAATGGGGTGTGCCCGTTTCTCCTATGCAGCCTCGCTATAGTGATGACTTCTATCGCGCCATTGTCAGACAGCGCGGTGACGAGCTTTTGGTGAAGTAATATCGCGACAAAAGATGAAGGGTCGCCAATCCTTCGGATTAACGGCCCTTATCTTCTAACTCTGGGCTTCCCAGCTATAGAGTTTCGGTTCTTTTCGCGTGTTCTTCATGTTTAAGGTCGAGATACGTCTGTCATTCTGTAAGTATAATAGCTTTTATCTTAATGCGCTGCAAAGATACGACAAATAATTGATTGCACCAAATATTTGCGCATAAAATTGCGCAAAATTGCGCATTTTTAACATTTATTATCAAATAATGGAACGAAAAAAGAAGAAATTGCCTATTCTTGCGGGCATAAAGATCGAAAGATACGCTGCCGAGGGCAAATGTGTAGCGCACTTTGATAGTGTTGGCAGCAATGGAGGCATTAGCCGTGATAAGGAGGGTAATCAGATTCGTAAAGTCCTTTTTGTGCCTTTTGCGGCTGAAGATGACGTTTGCGACGTGCAGATCCTAAAATCTCGCAGTTCGTATGCCGAGGGGAAGATTGTCCGTCTCATTGAGCCATCGCCTGTGCGTGTGCAACCTATGTGCAACATGTTTGGCGTTTGCGGAGGTTGCAAGTGGCAGCATGTGCCCTACGAGGAGCAATTGAAGTTCAAGCAGCAGCAAGTGATGGATGCCTTGCAGCGCATCGGAAAGGTGGAGTTGCCGACGTGTCATCCGATTGACGGATCACGCGAGACATTGCGCTACCGCAATAAACTCGAGTTTACGTTCTCAAACAAGAAATGGATCTCGTTTGAGGAGATGGATGAACTGCGAGCACAAGGCAAGGAGGTGCCCATGGAACCTGGCGTTGGTTTCCATATCCCGGAGAGTTTCGACAAGGTGCTGGACATTGACCATTGCTATCTGCAGGAAGAGATATCGGACGAAGTGCGTCTTTGGGTCAAGCAATATGCTATCGAAAATGGATTGACGTTCTACGACCTGCGTCAGCGTCATGGCCTGCTTCGCAACATGGTGGTTCGCACGGCATCGACGGGAGAGAAGATGCTGATTGTCGTTTTCGGCGAAGATGAGGCCAAGCAAATCGACCAATTGATGGGTGCCTTGCATGAACGTTTCCCCCAATTCACTTCACTGATGTATGTGGTCAATCGTAAACTTAATGATGCATGGAGCGACCAGCCTGTTGTCTGCTATTGGGGCAAGGATCACATCATCGAAGAGATGGAAGGATTGCGATTCAAGGTAGGTCCAAAGTCGTTCTATCAGACCAATTCTCGCCAGGCATACGAACTGTACAAACATGCCCGTCATTTCGCCGGTCTTGACGAAAAGCAGGATGCGTTGGTCTATGATCTTTATACTGGCACAGGAACTATTGCCAACTTCGTGGCACGCAATGCCCGCAAGGTGGTGGGTATCGAATATGTCGAAGATGCCATCGAGGATGCCAAGATCAACTCGGCCTTCAATGGTATCGACAACACCTTGTTCTTTGCCGGTGATATGAAAGACATCCTTACCGAGGACTTTGTGCAGGAGCACGGGCGGCCTGATATTATCATCACTGACCCTCCGCGTGCCGGCATGCATGAGGATGTAATCAATGTGATTCTGATGGCCGAGCCAAAGGTGATTGTCTATGTGAGTTGCAATCCTGCCACCCAGGCCCGAGACTTGCAATTACTCGATGCGAAGTATCTCGTCACAGACATTCAACCCGTCGATATGTTCCCTCATACACAGCATGTCGAAAACGTTGTGAGATTGGAACTAAAATAAGGAAAAGAAAGCAAACGAAATGGGTAAAATGTGTTGAATAGCATATTTTGCCCGTTTTTTTGTTAAATAATTTCGATTTTTTATTATTTTTCTTGGAAAACGAAAATAAACGCATTATCTTTGCAGCGCAAAAAGATTTCTGAGCACACTTGATTGCTAAATACTTTTTTCACACATTAATTATTAACTGCACATGAAAGAACAACAAATTCCCGTTCAACGACAGACACTCCGTTCGGTCGTTGCTACATTCTTTTTGTGTTCCTTGTTGGCGGGAGGGTCAATCCCTGCTCAGGCATTAGGCATGGATGCTGCTCCGCAACAAAGTCAGACACGTGACATCACTGTCAATGGCACTATCCGCGACAACCATGGAGACATTCTTCCTGGTGCCAGTGTACGAGTGAGAGGTACCCAGCAGGGCACGACTTCGGACAGCGATGGCAACTTTTATCTGCGTTGCCCTCAAGGCGCGGAACTCGAAATCAGTTTCATCGGTTACATGCCGCTACGCGTAAAAGCTCAGCCCAAGCTGAGCGTAACGCTTAATGAAGACAACCAGACGCTTGAAGACGTGGTTGTAGTGGGTTACGGCACGGTAAAGAAACGCGACTTGACGGGTGCTGTCACCAGTATCAAGGCTGATCAGGTTGTTGCCGCACCTACTGGCAATGCCATGGAAGCTTTGCAAGGCAAAGTAGCTGGATTGGACATCACCAAGACTTCGGGCAAGGTTGGCACGGGTGTGGACATCCTGCTACGAGGCTCTCGTTCGATTTATGGAGACAATGCGCCACTCTTCATTATTGATGGCGTTCAGGGAGGTAGCATGAGTGATGTCAATCCCTCTGACATCGAAACTATAGATGTGCTAAAGGATGCATCCTCAACCGCTATTTATGGTTCGGCAGGAGCCAATGGTGTCATCATCATTACCACCAAACGTGGCAAGGAAGGCAAGGCTCGCGTCAACTTCGATGCTTATTGGGGTTGGGGAGGAGAACCAAACTTCCAGCATGGTATGATAGGTGACGAGTTCATGACCTATCAGCGTGAGGCATACAAGTATAGTCATGGTGTCTCCAGTGTTGATGACCAGACTCTCTTTGGCAACGCAGCATACTATCAGGCTTATCAGCAGGGCAAATGGATTGATTGGGTTGATCAGATTAAGAGCAATGCAGCCCAGCAGAAATACAGCCTGTCGGTGACTGGTGGTACAGAGAAAACCAAGATTTTCGCTTCGGCAGCCTACTCGAAGCAGGATGGTATTCTGCAGAATGACAATCTGAATACTTATCAGATGCGCCTGAATGTTGATCAGGACATCAACAAGTGGTTGTCGGCCAACTTCTCCAGCAATATCAGTTATAACAATCTTAACAATGGCAATAACCGTACTTTCTCGGATGCTCTCACTGCGCTGCCATTGGGAGATCCATATGATGAAGAAGGCAAGATTAACTATCGTTACAACGATGGCCTTACAACTCCTTTGGGTGACTTCATCGAGAATCAGTATGCCGAGAACATACGCACCACTTATCTGATAGCAACAGGAGCATTGACTTGGAAACCTATCGAAGGGCTTTCGGCCAAGTCGCAACTTACGGGTATTCTGAAGCATTCGCGTAACGGCAAGTATCGCGGCGATCAGGCAAATGCCACCCATCCTTCGTATTCGAGTACACCTTTTGCCGAGAGCAGCAACACCAACTATTGGCAATTCAATTGGGAGAACGTCATCTCTTATAACAAGACCATTGCCAATGATCACAATCTGGGTGCACAGTTCATTACCTCTTATATCGTCAACGAACAGGAATTTGCACGTGCCTATTCGAATGGTGTAGCCATGGATTCCTATCAGTGGCATCAGTTAAAGGCTGGTGATTCAAAATCATATTCCGAATACAAGAAATGGCAGAAGCTTTCTTATGCGATGCGTTTCAACTATTCATACAAGGGACGTTATCTCTTTACATTCAGTGACCGTTGGGATGGTGTGTCGTGGTTTGCAGAAGGCAATAAGTGGGATTCGTTCCCTGCTGCCGCCTTTGGATGGCGTATCAGCGACGAGCCTTTTATGGAGACTCTTACTGAAGATTGGCTTGATAACTTGAAACTGCGTGTTGGCTGGGGTATCACAGGTAATGCCGGTATGCTGTCGACTCAGAACGAGAATGGCTTGTCTGATGGCAATGCATATGCGACACAGTCAATTCCATACTATTTCAGCGGTACTGGCATGCGTGATGGCCAGCGAGTGGATGTCATACAATACAACACTTATGGCTCCAATACACTGGGCTGGGAGAAATCCTATAACTGGAACGTCGGTTTAGACTTCGGTGTTTTGAAGAACCGCATTTCTGGTTCAGTCGAGTGGTTCCATACCATCACACGAGGATTGCTTTACAAGCAGCAGATGCCTATCACTTCGGGTATCACCATGTGGGGTTCGCCCATCAGTTCCTGGCAAAACCTTGCCAAGACGAAGAATTACGGTGTCGAGTTCTCGCTTACCACCCAGAACATTGTTACCCATAACTTTACATGGACGACCAATCTTTCGACCAACTGGAGCCGTGAGAGTATCGTCTCACTGCCTGTTGAGTCGGGTTATTTCCTCGACAATGTCAATGGAAAGAACCTATTTGAAGGAGAATCCATCAATTCGATTTATGGCTACAAATATTTAGGCATCTGGAAAACCAGCGAAGCAGATGAAGCTGCCAAGTATAGCAGCGAACCTGGCTTCATTAAGATTGAGACGCTCGACAAGGATGGCGATGGCGGTCTGCATGCAGTAGGTGCCGACGATCGTCAGGTACTTGGACACTCCAATCCTTATTGGATTATTGGTCTGACTAACAACTTCACATATCGTGGCTTCGATCTCGGCGTGCATGTGATGGCACGTCTTGGCCAGACAATTTCGAGTGGCATGGTGGGCAGATATACAGCCTCCGATGCCATCACTACCAACCAAATAAGTGGCGCTGACTATTGGACAGAAAGTAACCAAGATGCCTATTATCCACGTCCAGGTTCCTATACCAAACAGTCAGCATATTATACTTCGCTGGCTATCGTTGATGGTTCATTCTTCAAGGTCAAGAATATTACCTTGGGCTATACCCTTCCTGCTGAATTGACCAGGAAGGCGCAGATTGACAAGCTACGCATTTATTTCACCGCCTATAACCCGATGATCTTCTGCAAGTCAATCCTGCAGGACACCGACCCGGAAACAGGTGGCTCGGACAACTTCCCAACCTATCGTGAGTATGTATTCGGCATCAACTTGACATTCTAACTCTGCAAATCATTATGAAGACAAGATATATTCTCAGCACCCTTGTTGGTGCAGCCCTTCTGGCTGGAGCAACAACCTCTTGCAGTGACATGCTCGAGGAACACAATCCTGGTGGTGGTACCATGGATCAGTATGCCGAAGGAGATAATTACCTGGCATTTGTCAACCAGTGTTATTTTGCCTTGGCACGTTACTTCTATGGCACGGCCGATGGCACCTCATCGTGGGGTAAGCCACAAGCGCTTGCCGCAGGCTATATGGCCCTGTCAGAGGCCGAGACAGACCTTTGGACTTCAGCTGCCGACTTCGTCACTAACCAGCCCAATTACTTCTGGTATATGGGAGGAGCTCTCAATACCAGTTATACTGCCGGATTCTGGAACTGTGCCTACGATGGTATCGGTGCATGTAATACCGCCATCGACATGGCGGTTTACAACACTACATTTTCGAAGGCAGAACTTAATTCTTACATAGCTGAGGCTCGTATGATGCGTGCCGTCTATTATTTCAATATAGTGGAATTTTTTGGCGGCGTCGTGATGATTACTGATACGAAAGGCGGGAACATAACCTATTCCCCGGAACGTACCGACCCATTGACTATTTACAAAGAGGTTATCATTCCTGATCTCGAATTTGCGGCCGAGAACTTGAATATTGGCGATGATGCCACTACTACTGACCCGCCACGTAAGGCTGCTATTGCATTCCTGGCCAAGGCATACCTGCAGATGACACGTTGGGACTCGGACAAGGCCACATGTTACAATAAGGCTCTTGAAGCAGCTCAGAGGTTAATAGCCGATTGCGAAGCTGGTGGAGGCGCTCTCAATGTTCACATGTATGCCAATCTGGCAGATGTTTTCGATGAACAGAACAATTACCTCAATCAGGAAGCCCTTTGGAAACATCGTTGGGCAGTGGATGGCAAGTCGCAGTCGGGCTCTACAGGCTTGTCGAACCTCAACCGCAACGATGAACGCTTCAACTGCTGGCTTTCGCATTTCGGCGCTCGCCAGAATCTTGGTGAGGACCATGAGTTATGGGAAGGTTCGAAGGAGGGTGACTTCATGCCCACACAGCATCTTATCAACTTGTACGTTCAAGAAGATGGCTCTCTCGATCCTCGTTTCCATCAGTGGTTTACCACACAATGGAACTGTAACAAGGAGGTGGGTTATCAGTGGACTGAAACAGATTGTGCCATCTATGGCAAGAATGCGTCTTTGATAGGACAGTCTATCAATAAGGGCGACCTTGCTATCAAGATTGTTGTACCTCAGGACGCCGATTATGCCGCAGAAGTGGCAAACGCAGCCAACAGCAATTATTTGCTTGTGGATTATGCCAAGCTGTATAGCGATGGTAACCGAGAGATTGTGGATTATGCTGCTGATGGCTCGGAGAATCAGTTGCGTTATTATTGGCCAGTACTCAATAAGCACAACTCTTCGAACTATGTCATCGAGTCGTATGCCAAATATCGTTTGGGTAATCTAAATGCCACTTTCATCATGCGTACTCCTGAAGTCTATCTTATTGCTGCTGAGGCAGCCTTACAGACGGGCAAAAGCGATTTATCCAGGAACTATGTCAATGTGATTCGCAAACGTGCGGGAGCAAAGGAGCTTGGTAGTGTGGATCTTCGTTCAATCATTGATGAGCGAGGACGCGAGCTTTGTGGCGAATATAACCGTTTCTTCGATCTGGTACGTGTAGGCTATTTAGATAATGCCAATTATTTGAATGAGACGCATCCTAATTTGGCACAGTACTATAAGCCTGAATATGTGTTGAAACCTATTCCCCAGACCTATATTGACCTGCTTGAGAACGGCGAAATCTTCGTCAACCCAGGTTATTGATTTTGGTAATTATGGCTATTTAAGCATTTTTATCGACTAAAATTTGGAAATGCGATGCAAAAGTCCTATCTTTGCATCGCATTATTGTCACTAAGATGAGCACAATCAAGGAACAGATAGAGGCATTAAGGAAAAGAAGCGGCCAGGCCGACTATGATCCGACTGACGAAGGGAACATCATCGTCAAAGGGGCACGCGTGAACAATCTCAAGAACATCGACGTTGAGATTCCACGCGGAAAGCTCGTAGTTGTGACGGGCTTGTCGGGCTCGGGCAAATCGTCGCTGGCTTTCGATACTCTCTATGCTGAAGGCCAGCGTCGTTATGTGGAGTCACTTTCGTCGTATGCCCGCCAGTTCCTGGGCAGAATGGGAAAACCTGAATGCGACTATATCCTTGGCATTCCGCCGGCTGTGGCTATCCAACAGAAGGTCATCGTTCGCAATCCACGAAGCACCGTAGGCACGTCAACTGAGATTTATGACTATCTGCGTCTGCTTTATGCACGTGTGGGTAAGACCTATAGCCCTATAAGCGGACAACTTGTCAAGAAGCACACGGTAGAGGATGTCATTGCTCGTGCGAAACAGATGCCCGATGGTACTCGACTTGCCATCTTGGTGAAGGTCGAAGTGCCTGATGAGCGTACATTGAAGGAACACATCGAGGTGCTGATCAAGAGCGGCTTTTCGCGTGCAGAAGCCAATGGACGTTTCATCCGATTGGAGGAGGTGGAGTCGCATCCCTTCAACCTCGTAATCGACCGCGTGATGCTTCCATTTGCCGACCATGCAGCCTTGTCGCGTTTCGCCGATTCGGTCGAGACTGCCTTCTATGAAGGCGATGGCGAGTTTATCTTGAAGTCATGGGGCAGCAATGCTTCGTTCGAAGAGATGTTATTCTCCAAACGCTTTGAGGCAGATGGGATGACTTTCGAAGAACCTTCAGACATGATGTTCAACTTCAATTCGCCCGCAGGTGCATGTCCTAAATGCGAGGGTTTTGGCAAGGTGTTGGGCATCGACGAGGATCTGGTAATTCCTAACAAGGCATTGTCGCTCTATGAGGATTGTGTTGTCCCGTGGCGCGGCGACAAGATGTCGGAATGGAAGAAATACTTTATCTCGCGGGCTGGAGAAGTGATACTGAGTGACGGACAGTCATTCCCGGTACACAGGCCCTATTACCAGCTGACCCAGGAACAGAAGGATTTGCTTTGGCATGGTTATCCTGCGGGTGTAATGTCACGTAAGGAGCGCGAAGAGGCGGCACGCGAGAATGCTGTCAGCGAAGTGACCGGCTGGGAGGAAAGCAAGACACTGTATGGCATCGATGATTTCTTCCAGATGGTTTCGGAAAACCTCTACAAGATCCAGTACCGCGTTATGCAGGCCCGATATCGCGGCAAGACGATCTGCCCAGTTTGTCATGGCTCAAGGCTCAAGAAGGAGGCCGAATACGTAAAGGTGGGTGGCAAATCCATCTCTGAAGTGGTGCGTATGTCGGTGAGCGATCTTATAGTGTGGTTTGACAAGTTGAATTTGACGGAGCACGAGGAAATGATTGCCCGACGGTTGCTTACCGAGATTAAGAACCGTCTGCATTTCCTCCAGGAGGTGGGCCTTTCATATCTGACGCTCGACCGACTCTCGAATTCGCTGTCGGGAGGCGAGTCGCAACGTATCAATCTGGCTACGTCATTAGGTTCTGCGCTCGTAGGTTCGATGTATATCCTCGATGAACCATCCATCGGTCTGCATAGTCGCGACACCGATCAGTTGATCCATGTGCTCAAGGAGTTGCGCGACCAGGGCAATACTGTCATCGTGGTAGAGCATGACGAAGAAATAATCCGTTCGGCCGATTGGCTGATTGACGTAGGGCCGCGAGCAGGGCGCTATGGAGGAGAGATTACCTATCAAGGTCCGCTTTTCGACTTGACGAAGGGTGACAGTTATACCGCCCGATACCTCACAGGACGAGAGACCATTCCAGTGCCTCAGCTTGCACGACCTTGGTCGTCCTACATCGAGGTGCGTGGCGCCGTACAGAATAACCTCAAGGACATCAACGTCAAATTCCCGCTTGGAGTAATGACGGTTGTAACAGGAGTGTCGGGTTCGGGCAAATCGACTTTGGTGCGCGACATCCTTTATCGTGGTATGTTGCGTTGGATGGGCGAAGCTGGTGATGCACCAGGTGCCTTTGCCGGATTCGAGGGCGATATGCGCAGGATACAACACATCGAATTTATTGATCAGAATCCCATTGGCAAATCCACGCGTTCTAATGCCGCCACTTACCTGAAGGCCTACGATGAGATTCGAAAACTCTTTGCCGAACAGCCCTTGTCGAAGCAGATGGGCTTCACGCCTGCAACATTTTCGTTCAACGTCGAAGGTGGACGATGCGAGGAGTGCAAGGGTGAGGGCACTATCACCGTCGAGATGCAGTTCATGGCCGATCTGGTCATCGAATGCGAGTCGTGTCATGGCAAGCGCTTCAACAGTGATGTCCTCGAGGTGCACTACAAGGACAAGGATATTTCCGATGTACTCGATATGAGTGTCGATGAGGCCATCGAGTTTTTTGGCGATAGCGATACCAAGACACTGGCGGGTGCCAACTATGCAGAGAATGTGGTGCGTCGGTTGCTTCCGTTGCAGAAGGTCGGCTTGGGCTATATCAAGCTCGGGCAGTCTTCATCATCCTTGTCAGGTGGTGAGAACCAGCGCGTGAAGTTGGCATTCTACTTAGGCGATGTGGCTGATAGCAGGTCGCGTAATGCTTTGTCGAACATCGGTGCATCTTCATCGGTTGGAGACAAGACGATGTTCATCTTCGACGAGCCAACGACGGGTTTGCATCTGTACGATGTGCATGTTCTGCTCCAAGCGTTCGACTTCCTGTTGCAGCATGGCCATACTTTGGTCGTAATCGAGCATAATCTCGATGTAATCAAATGTGCCGACCATGTCATTGACCTCGGGCCTGAAGGAGGTGCAGAGGGCGGTAACCTTGTCTTCCAGGGAACGCCTCGTGATCTTTGTGCTTGTGATAATTCCTATACCGCTCGCTATTTGCGTTCAAAATTCAATTGACAAATGGCAGAACTACCGCTTATCACCGTCATTACGGTTTGTCACAATAATGCTGATGTCGTCGAACAGACGATCCGCTCTGTCTTGGAACAGCAGTATCCCAGGATGAACTATATCATTTGGGATGGTTGTTCGACAGATACAACCTTGGACATTGTCAAGAGGTATGATGAACAATTGACCTACTGGACCAGTGAGCCAAACAAAGGGACATACGACGCCATGAATCGGGCGGCAAAAAAAGCCATCGAACTTGCTGGCACCGACAAGCAGTGGCTCTTCTTCCTCTATGCAGGCGACCGATTCCCTCATGAGAAAGTTCTTGCCCAGATCTTTTCGATGGAGAGACTGGACCTTGATAGTCTAAGGATGATTGGTGGCGGGGTGCAGAAGGAGAAGCCCAATGGTGAAGGCTCTCGATTCGAAGCCGCCAAGCCCATCGATGTGATTCCTTTGGAGCCGGCTTTCGGCGTGGCATCGAGTTTCATCCGCGCCGATGTTTGCCGGTTTGACCTCGATTATCCCTTGGGAGCCGACTATGCGTTGCAGTACCAACTCTATCACGAGGTCGGGCACGATTGCCTTGCGGTTATCGATATGCCCATAGTCGTCATGCAGGAAGAAGAGCGGGATGCCCGGCTGTTGAACCAACGAATCGTCAAAGGCGAGTATCTCGGTGTACAATCGCAGCACATCTCCTGGCATTGGGTGAAAGAATACTTCAAGTGGAGGTTTTTGGGTTAGACGTTTTATACTATGTATCCGAAACAGACGATAGGTCATGTTACTTTGGGTAACAAATTGCGCCGCGCTATATGGAACGTGGTGCGTTTCGGCTTGTTTCGTCCTTTCGGTACCAAAGTCTTTCGCCCTTGGCGCATTTTCCTGCTGAAACTGTTCGGGGCAAATGTGGCATGGAGCGCCGAGGTATATGCCTCGAGCAAGGTGTGGGCTCCTTGGCTATTGACACTGGGCAATCAAAGTTGCATCGGACCTCATGCAATCGTCTATAACCAGGCAAGGGTAACGCTTGATGACGATGCTTGTCTCTCGCAGTATGCCTACGTCTGCACCGCAGGGCACGAGAGCTGCACGACTAACAATGCCAGGACAGGACTCGTAGTGGCCCCTGTGACAATCGGCAAGGGCGCCTGGGTGGGCACTCGAGCATATGTCAATATGGGAGTGTCGGTAGGTGAAGGTGCTGTGGTCGCTGCTTGTGCCTGCGTAGTGAAGGATGTGTTGCCACGCACTATCGTAGGGGGCAATCCTGCTGTCGTGATCAAGACGTTGGACAATTGAACTGTTGTCGACTTATGCTGGATATTGCATGTATCATACTCACAAAAGACGAGGAACTCCATGTGGAGCGTTGTATCCTTTCGGCACGAAAGGTGTGCAGTGACGTCTGGGTAGTCGATTCATATAGTACCGACAGAACATGCGAAATCGCCGAGAAGTTCGGCGCTCATGTAGTCCAACATAGTTTCAGTTATCAGGCAGAACAGTTCAACTGGGCTCTTGATAACCTCCCTATCGAAAATCAGTGGATCTGGCGACTGGATGCCGACGAGGTCATCACCGACCATTTGGCATCCTTGGCCGAGGAGCATCTGCCTGCGTTAGCCGATAATGTGAATGGAATCTATGTGAACAAGCAGATTATCTTTATGGGTAGGCCGCTCAGGCATGGAGGGTGGTATCCCGCTCCCCAAATCAAGATTATCCGTCGCGGGTTCGGACGTTGCGAAGATAAACTGATGGACGAACATCTCATCGTGATGGGTGGGGAAACCGTCTATTGGAACGGAGATCAGACCGACTGGAACCTGCGGGACCTCGATTGGTGGTGGGCCAAGCATCAGGGCTATGCCAAGCGCGAAGCCCGTAACATGCTTCAGATGGAACGTCAGAAGGCTGGTGCCGATGAAGTTAAAGGCCGTCTATTCGGCACCAGCGCTGAGCGCAAACGGTGGGTAAAGCGGCTCTATGCCCATTGTCCGCTCTTTGTCAGACCCGTCATTTACTTCATCAGCCGATACATCTTCATGGGAGGTTTTCTCGATGGTTATCCCGGATGGTACTGGCATACGCGCCAGGGCTTGCGCTATCGAATGCTGGTGGATTATGAACTTTTCAAACTTCGTAAGCAGTCAAGACAATAAATTGAGACATCTTACGTTATTACTATATACATTATTTTAAATTAATCCTAATTAACCATGCGACTCAGTTTCATTATACCTATATATAATATATCGAAATGGCTGGGCAGATGCCTGGCATCGGTTCGTAACCAGGGTCTTGATCCCGATGACTATGAAATCATCTGCGTCAACGACGGCTCGACTGATGATTCGCGCCAGGTGCTTGAAGACTTTTTAGCACGTGAGGCCCAGTCGGACGTAAAGACTGCCCCGGTAATCATCATCGACCAGGAGAATCACGGCCTCAGTGCTGCTCGTAATGCTGGCTTCAAGAAGGCAAGAGGCAATTACGTTTGGTGGGTCGATGGAGACGATAGCCTGGAGTCGTGTTTCGCACCTCGTCTGCTCGAAAGGGCAGAGAAGGAGCGCCTCGATGTGCTTTGCTTCGGACTCAATATGGTGGATGAAGACAAGGGAACCTCAACGCCATATAAAATCATCGACAAAACAAACGGTCGAACGGTGAAAGGCGAGGAATTCCTGCTCAATTGTGGTATGCCGGCAGCCGCATGGGCTGCCATATATCGCCGTGGTTTCATCGAACGCTATGGACTGCAGTTCCTCGATGGCGCCTATCACGAAGACCAGGAGTTCACACCAAGGGCATATTTCTTTGCCCGTCGTATCGCGTTCGAGAACTTGAACGTGTATAATTTCTATCAGCGAGCAGCCTCTATCACCAACAGCAAGAATCCCAAGAAGACTGATGACCTGCTTAACATCTGCCAGATTCTATGGAATTTCGCTATGGAGCATACGCAGATCGAGTCGGCCATTCGTTACACCTTCATCAATCGTGTGTCATACCTTTTCTCGCAGGCATTGTCAAACCTCTGTCGCTGCGGGTTATATGAGTTCCCGGGCGATTACAAGTCTCTGCCGTACTATCCGCTTTCGGTCAACAAATACTTGAACAAAACCGAACGCTACAAGTTTCGACTTATCAACAAGAGCGTGCCGCTCTACTTGAAGATGTATCGCAAGTTCGTCAAGCCTACGAGACCTGTGAATAAGTTGCGTACACATGCATAAATCGAGGATTTTTACGTGTAAGAGGTGTCAAAACTTGCACAAAAATGGAATAATGAGCGGTTTTTTACATTTTTTGCATTTAAAATTTCGTTTGATGAAATTAATTGCTTATATTTGCAGTGTCACAAATCCTTGGTATCTATTGCCAGTTAACCCGTCGAAATAACAACTATGAATGGACATATCCTCTCCTTTTTAAACTATATACAGTATGAGAGGAACTATTCTGACCGCACCGTTGAGGCATATTCTGACGATTTGGAGCACTTCGAGGATTTTGTGACCCGCATGACTGGTTCGTTCGACCCGCTCCAACCCGACCTCAACATTGTCAGAGGGTGGATGGCCGAAATGGGACAGCGACATCAGGCGGCTTCGAGCATCAAGCGTAGGATATGTTGTCTTCGCAGCTTCTATCGCTACTTGAGACGTCAGGGATTGATTACCACCAATCCGCTCACGCTCTTGCCATCGCCTAAGATACCCCGGACGTTGCCCGTCTGGATTAGCGAAGACCAGATGGATTATCTGCTCGACGATATCGACTATGGTCAAGACTTCGAGGGCATACGTGACCACTTGCTCATCGATATGCTCTACTCCACGGGTATGCGTCGCTCTGAAGCCGCAGGTCTCAAGGACCGAGACGTCGATCTCGATGGCCATCAACTCAAGGTGATGGGCAAGGGCAACAAGGAGCGGTTGATTCCTACGGGTCCCGAACTCGAAGCGCTTATTGCCCTATATCGCGATCGCCGGAATGCCGAGGTGGGAATGGAAACTGACCATTTCTTCACTGATATCGACGGCAATCCCCTTACGCCTCAGCGGGTGTATGCTTTGGCTCACAAGTACCTTGCCCATCTGCCGCAATTGTCGCGCAAGGGGGCACACGTCCTAAGACACTCGTTTGCCACCAATATGTTGGCCGAGGGCGCCGACCTAATGGCAGTGAAAGAACTGCTAGGCCATGCTTCCCTCCAATCGACCGAAGTCTATACGCATCTTACGCCAAAAGACATCATAGAAAACTACAAACAGGCCCATCCCCGCGCGAAGTAATGCGGTGAGGCCATACGTGATAAACATCCAGTTTACTTTAACATCTTAAAGAAAGGAGACCATTATGGAGATCACTATCCAGTCCGTCAACTTCGAGACATCAGAGTCACTCAACGCGTACATCACAAAGAAACTCGGCAAGATGAACCGATTCACGGAGATCCGCGTAGCCGAAGTGCAGTTGAAAATTCTTAATACCACCGAAAAGTCTAACAGGGAAGTAGGAGTCAAACTCCATGTAGGCGACGAGTTGTTCTACGCTTCCAAGATCGCCGAAAAATTTGAAGATGCCGCTAGTCAGGCTATCGAGGCCCTTGAACGTCAAGTTATCAAGGCTAAGGAAAAAAGACATTGATTCACACCATTCACACGTGCTTAACCGGTTTTAAAGCAACAATTTGACATTTAAAAGCGACAAATTTGCTATACGTCCCTCCCGAAAAGGCGAAAAATCACCTTTTTTGGGGGGATTTTTCAAAAAAGTCGTAAAAATATTTGGCGGTATAAAATTAATTTTCTACCTTTGCACCCGCAAAACGTGGGGACGATACGCCCCTTACCCGCGGGTATAGCTCAATTGGTAGAGTGTCAGCCCTCCAAGCTGAATGTTGCGAGTTCGAGTCTCGTTGCCCGCTCCAATACACCAAATGCGTGTGTTTTGAACTGAAAATGTTGCCGTCATAGCTCAGTGGTAGAGCGCATCCTTGGTAAGGATGAGGTCCCGAGTTCAACTCTCGGTGACGGCTCAAGAGAATTCTGGAAATCAGACCAAACAATATAAACTTTTAATAAAACAATTACTAAACTATGGCAAAAGAACAATTTGACCGTTCGAAACCACATGTTAACATTGGTACTATCGGTCACGTCGATCACGGTAAGACTACCCTGACCGCTGCTATCACCCTCGTACTCGCTAAGAAGGGTCTTTCTGAGGTGAAGACTTTCGATCAGATTGACAACGCACCTGAGGAGAAGGAGCGTGGTATCACCATCAACACCGCTCACGTTGAGTATCAGACCGAGCATCGTCACTATGCTCACGTTGACTGCCCAGGCCACGCTGACTATGTAAAGAACATGGTTACTGGTGCTGCCCAGATGGATGGCGCTATCATCGTAGTTGCTGCTACCGATGGTCCTATGCCCCAGACTCGTGAGCACATCCTTCTCGCTCGTCAGGTGAACGTTCCACGTCTCGTGGTATTCATCAACAAGTGCGACCAGGTTGACGACGAGGAGATGCTTGATCTCGTTGAGATGGAAATGCGCGACCTGCTCGAACAGTACAACTTCGAGGAGGATACCCCATTCATCCGTGGTTCTGCCCTTGGCGCCCTCAATGGTGTACCCAAGTGGGAGGACAAGATCATGGAGCTTATGGATGCCTGCGACCGTTGGATCCAGCTGCCACCACGTGCTCTTGACAAGCCATTCCTGATGCCTATCGAGGATATCTTCTCTATCACTGGTCGTGGCACCGTTGCTACTGGCCGTATCGAGACCGGTATCGTTAAGGTTGGTGACCAGGTACAGCTCCTTGGCCTTGGCGCCGATCGTCTCACCGTCGTTACTGGCGTCGAGATGTTCCGCAAGCTCCTCGATGAGGGCGAGGCTGGTGACAACGTTGGTCTTCTCCTCCGTGGCGTTGACAAGAACGAGGTTAAGCGTGGTATGGTGCTCTGCAAGCCCAACAGCGTTACTCCTCACGACCACTTCAAGGCTCAGATCTACGTCCTCAAGAAGGAAGAGGGTGGCCGTCACACTCCATTCCACAACCACTATCGTCCACAGTTCTATCTCCGCACCATGGACGTTACTGGCGAGATCATGCTCCCAGAAGGTGTTGAAATGGTAATGCCTGGCGATCACGTATCCATCGACGTTACTCTGATTACCCCAGTTGCTATGGCTCAGGGTCTCCAGTTCGCTATCCGTGAGGGTGGCCGCACCGTAGGTTCTGGTCAGATCACCGAGATTCTCTAATCTCCTTGACTGCAACGAGTAAATCATTTTGCGGACTATCGGCGCCCTTGCGCGGGTAGTTCGCATTCTACGGGTGTAGCTCAGTCGGTAGAGCACTGGTCTCCAAAACCAGGTGTCGTGAGTTCGAACCTTACCACCCGTGCCAATAAATAAATAAGAAAATGAAGAAAATCATCAACTACGTAAAAGAATCTTATTACGAATTGGTCAATAAGGTTTCTTGGCCAACTCTTCAGGAGGTAACTAGCAGCTCGGTAGTCGTTTTAACTGCTTCCGTGATTATCGCTCTTGTGATCCTCGCTATGGATATGGCTTTCGGAGCTTCCAAGTTCAGCTTGATGCAACTCATCTATTCTCTTTAAGCGCATCTCTAACCCCACAAAAGTGTTCTGAGTATGGCAGTAGAGTACAGATGGTATTGCCTTCGTGCGATTAGCGGCAAGGAATTGAAGGTGAAGGAACTTCTTGAGGCACAAATCAAGAATGGTGAATTCAAAGGCAATGTCGAGCAGGTAATCGTCCCCACCGAGAAGGTTGTGGTGCAGAAAGGCAATAAGAAGGACATCAAGGAGAAGGTACTCTTCTCGGGCTACGTCTTCGTGCGTTGCAAACTTGTGGGCGAGGTTCAGGCGCAATTGGCTAACACTACCAATGTGGTCAACTTCCTTATGGGGCGTGTGACCAAAAAACCCGAACCACTTCCCGATGACCAGATTGCCGCTATGCTCGGCAATGTGGACGAACGCATCGATGCACAGGAGACTGCCCAGGTAACATTCATGGTTGGCGAGACCATCAAGGTCAACGATGGTCCTTTCAAGGACTTTGACGGTGTTATCGAAGAGATTTCCGACGAAAAGAAGAAACTGAAGGTGAGTGTCAAGATCTTCGGTCGCAAGACCCCTCTTGAACTCAACTTTGACCAAGTCATTAAAGAGGCCTGATTCAGAAGGGAGTTTGTACTGGTTCCAGAGCCAGATGAGCCTGGCAGCTGCGTGAGCAGTCTTGTTACGCTGGAAGAGAAGCAATCCCGTTGTACTGATTCAGACAAATATTAACCGCCAGTGTGTCGCGAGTCTAACGGACGTTTGAAGCGATGCTGGCACAAATCAATTTATTCCACAATGGCAAAAGAAATTGCTGGACAGATCAAATTGCAGATTAAAGGTGGTGCTGCAAATCCTGCACCTCCGGTAGGCCCAGCCCTTGGTTCTAAGGGTATCAACATTATGGCCTTCTGCAAGGAGTTCAATGCTCGTACGCAGGATAGGGCCGGTAAGGTGCTCCCAGTGGTGATCACCTATTACACCGACAAGTCCTACGATTTTGTGGTTAAGACTCCACCTGCAGCTGTCCAACTCCTCGAGGCCGCCAAAGTCAAGGGCGGTTCTGCTGAACCTAACCGTAAGAAGGTTGGTTCTGTTACTTGGGATCAGATCAAGGCTATTGCCGAAGACAAGCTCCCAGACCTTAATTGCTTCACTGTTGAGTCGGCTATGAATCTCATCGCTGGAACAGCTCGTAGCATGGGTATCACCGTAACCGGCGAAAAGCCACAGTTGTAATCCTTAACACTTCAAACTAACAATGGCAAAACTTACTAAGAATCAGAAGGCCGCCGCTGCTAAGATTGAAGCAGGTAAGGCTTATACTCTCTCTGAGGCTACGGCTCTCGTGAAGGAGATCACTTATACTAAGTTCGACGCCTCTGTCGACATTGACATCCGTCTTGGTGTCGATCCTCGCAAGGCTAATCAGATGGTACGTGGCACTGCCTCTCTGCCCAATGGCACTGGTAAAGTTGTTCGCGTGCTCGCTCTCTGTACCCCCGACCAGGAGGCAGCTGCTCAGGCAGCAGGTGCTGACTATGTAGGTCTTGATGAGTACATCCAGAAGATCAAGGAAGGTTGGACCGACGTTGATGTTATCATCACCCAGCCTGCTTGCATGGGTAAGCTTGGCCCTCTCGGCCGTATCCTCGGTCCTCGTGGCCTTATGCCTAACCCCAAGTCTGGCACCGTTACTATGGACGTAGCCAAGGCTGTTAAGGAGGTTAAGCAGGGTAAGATTGACTTCAAGGTTGACAAGGGTGGTATCGTTCATACCTCCATTGGTAAGGTTAGCTTTACTCCCCAGGCTCTCAAAGAGAATGCCAAGGAGTTCATCCAGACCATCATCAAGCTGAAGCCTGCTACCGCCAAGGGTACTTATATCAAGTCTATCTTCCTGTCCAGCACCATGAGCCCTGGCATCAAGGTTGACACCAAATCTATTGACGAGTAAAAACTTCGGGTTCATCCCGGTATAAGATTTATCTATCCAGTCTGGCAACCCATTGACTGGGACCAAACTGAAACAATTCAATAATTATGAAGAAAGAAGATAAAGTCCTCAATATTGAGAAGCTCGAAGGTCTCATCTCAGAATATGCTCATTTCTATGTAACCAATATCGAGGGTCTCGATGCTGCTAAGACAAGCGCACTTCGTCGCGAGTGCTTCAAGCAGGACGTCAAGCTTGTGATGGTAAAGAACAAGTTCTTCATCAAGGCACTCGAGAGAAAGGGTATTGATGTAGCGCCTATCGCTACCGCTTTTAAGGGCACCAGCGCCATTATGTTCTGCAACACTGGTAATGTGCCTGCAAAGCTGATCAAGACCCTGAACAAGAAGGAGCAGATCGTTGCCCTCAAGGGAGCATACGTTGAGGAAGGCTGCTTCGGTGCAGACTCGCTCGAGGCACTCGTTGCCATCAAGAGCAAGAACGAGCTTATCGCCGACGTTATCGCTCTGTTGCAGTCTCCTGCAAAGAACGTTATCTCTGCTCTGCAGAGCGGCGCTGGCACCATTCATGGTGTGCTCAAGACCCTGGGCGAGCGTCCAGAGTAATCGGATTACTGGCTGGGATCCGAGCACGTCCAAATGGGCTGCGTAATATTACTAGCCAACAATATGCAATTATTCAATAAATTAATAATATTAAAAAATTACAATTATGGCAGATTTGAAAGTTCTTGCAGAGGAGTTGGTTAACCTCACCGTTAAGGAAGTAAACGAACTCGCACAGATTTTGAAGGAAGAGTATGGTATTGAGCCTGCTGCTGCAGCTGTTGCTGTTGCTGCTGCTCCCGCAGCTGAGGCTGCCGCTGTTGAGGAGAAGACCAACTTTGACGTTGTCCTCAAGGAGGCTGGTGCTCAGAAGCTTCAGGTCGTTAAGGCCGTTAAGGAGGCTTGCGGTCTTGGTCTGAAGGAGGCTAAGGAACTCGTTGATGGCGCTCCCAGCACCGTTAAGGAGGCTCTTCCAAAGGCAGAGGCTGAGGCTCTCAAGAAGACTCTTGAGGCTGTTGGCGCTGTTGTCGAGCTCAAGTAATTTTGATCTCGCATCACCCATAGGTTTAGGTCCTTTCCGCTATAAGGGGGACCTAAACCCTTTTTACGTTTTGGACGGAAAAGTTCAAACAAGCATTTTCTTTTTCCTTGGAGCGACCGGCTTCTACCGAGTTCTGGGGTTGGAATGATAAAACATTCTGCAAAAAAGTACGAAAGGGCACGCCATCGCGTCCTTTTTTGCCGTGTCTATAGGTCTGCTATTTTTTAAAATAGTTTGATTTTTTGCAATTTACGGCTTTCAATTTTTGACTGAAAATCATTGTTTCTGCTTTAGCAGCATTCTGTTGCCCACATCAAGCAGAAAATTCCAATTTCATAGTCACACAATATGACAAAAACAGTTTCTGGAACAAGAAAACCGAGAGTAAACTTCTCATCCACGAAGGCTCCTCTTGCCTATCCTGACTTCCTCGACATCCAGCTCAAGTCCTTCCACGACTTCCTTCAGTTGGATACGCCGCCTGAGGATCGCAAGAAGGAGGGTCTTTACAAAGTTTTCGCCGAGAATTTCCCTATTGCCGACACCCGTAATAACTACGTGTTGGAGTTTCTCGACTACTACGTTGATCCTCCCCGCTATTCGATTGAGGAGTGCTTGCTCCGCGGTTTGACCTACAATGTGCCTCTCAAGGCCAAGTTGAAACTCTACTGTACTGATCCTGATCATGAGGATTTCACGACCAAGGTAACTGACGTTTTCCTTGGCCAGATTCCTTACATGACACCTCAGGGCACCTTCGTCATCAACGGAGCCGAGCGTGTTGTCGTTAGTCAGTTGCATCGTTCACCAGGTGTCTTCTTCGGCCAGAGTCTCCACAGCAACGGAACAAAACTTTATTCAGCCCGTATCATCCCATTCAAGGGTTCGTGGATCGAGTTCGCAACTGATATCAACAATGTCATGTATGCTTACATCGATCGTAAGAAGAAGTTGCCCGTGACCACTTTGCTTCGTGCCATTGGTTACGAGAGTGACAAAGACATCCTCCAGATCTTCAACCTCGCCGAGACCGTTGAGGTCAACGAGAAGACCATGTTCGAGGCACGTGGCCGCAAACTTGCCGCACGTGTGCTCAAGTCGTGGGTCGAGGATTTCTCCGATGAGGAAACCGGCGAAGTTGTTTCGCTCGAACGTAATGAGGTGCTCGTTGAGCGCGAGGCTATCCTCGACGATGCTAACATCGAGAAGATTCTCGAAAGCGGTGCCGAGACAGTGCTTCTCCAGCGCGATGATGCCAAGCTTGATGATTATGCCATCATCTACAATTCGCTGCAGAAGGACCCCTCCAACTCCGAGAAGGAGGCTGTCATCTACATCTATCGTCAGCTTCGTAACGCTGAGCCAGCCGATGATACTTCGGCACGCGAAGTGATTCAGAACCTCTTCTTCAGCGACAAGCGCTATGACCTCGGTGAGGTAGGTCGTTATCGTATCAACAAGAAGTTTGGCCTTACGACTCCAATCGACAACCGTGTTCTTACCCGCGAGGATATTATCGCCATCATCAAGTACCTGATTGAGCTCATCAACTCGAAGGCTGATGTCGATGATATTGACCACCTTTCAAATCGTCGCGTGCGCACCGTTGGCGAACAGCTTTACAACCAGTTTGCTATCGGCTTGAACCGTATGAGCCGTACTATTCGCGAGCGTATGAACGTTCGTGACAACGAGGACTTTTCGCCTGTCGATCTGATCAACGCCAAGACCATTTCCAGCGTTATCAATTCCTACTTCGGCACCAATGCGCTGAGCCAGTTTATGGATCAGACTAACCCACTTGCCGAAATTACCCACAAGCGCCGTATGTCGGCCCTTGGCCCTGGCGGTCTGTCACGTGAGCGTGCAGGTTTCGAGGTTCGTGACGTACACTACACCCACTATGGACGTCTGTGCCCTATCGAGTCGCCAGAAGGTCCTAACATCGGTCTTATCTCCTCGATGTGCGTCTATGCCAAGGTCAATGACCTCGGATTTATTGAGACTCCCTACCGCAAGGTTGAGAATGGTGTTGTCGATCTCACAGATGAAGGCGTCGAGTGGCTGTCGGCCGAGGCAGAGGAGGGCAAATACATTGCTCAATCTACTGCGCGTATGGATAAGCATGGCAAGCTCCTCGACAAGGGCGTTATCGTTCGTGAGGGTGCCGACTTCCCCAAGGTCCTCCCTACCGAAGTTGCTCTCTGCGACGTGGCTCCCAACCAGATTGCTTCCATCGCTGCCGCTCTTATCCCATTCCTTGAGCACGACGATGCCCACTGATGCGTCAGGCTGTGCCTCTGATGACGTGCGAAGCTCCTATCGTCGGTACCGGCATCGAGGAGCAGCTCATCCGTGACAGCCGCACCCAGATTATCGCCGAGGGCGATGGCAAGGTTATCTTTGTCGATGCTACTGTCATCCGTGTACGTTACGACCGCACGGAAGAGGAGGAGTTCTGTTCTTTCGATGAGCCTATCAAGGAATACTTCCTGCCCAAATGGCGTAAGACCAATCAATCGACCACTTATGACTTGCAGCCTGCCTGCGTCAAGGGTCAGCGTGTTCACAAGGGAGAGATCCTTACCAAGGGTTATTCCACCGAGCGTGGTGAGTTGGCCATCGGTAAGAACCTGAAGGTGGCTTACATGCCTTGGAAGGGTTACAACTATGAGGATGCCATCGTCCTTTCGGAGCGCATTGTTCGTGAGGATATCCTCACTTCAGTGCACGTCGACGAATATACTCTCGAGGTACGCGAAACCAAGCGTGGCGTCGAGGAGCTCACCAGTGATATCCCCAACGTAAGCGAGGATGCAACCAAGGACCTCGATGAGAACGGCATCGTTCGCGTTGGCGCGATGATTGAGCCAGGCGATATTATGATTGGTAAGATTACACCTAAGGGTGAGTCTGACCCAACTCCTGAAGAGAAGTTGCTCCGCGCCATCTTCGGCGACAAGGCTGGTGATGTCAAGGATGCTTCGCTCAAGGCCAATCCTTCGCTCCATGGCGTCGTTATCGACACTGCACTTTATAGCCGTGCCAATAAGGACCGCAATGGTCGCAGGGCCGAGAAGGCTATGATGCCAATTCTCGAGCAGGAATATCAGGACCAGCAGGATGCCCTTCTGAAACAGCTTATCGAGAAGCTTCTCAAGCTTACCGAAGGCAAGGAGTCGATGGGTGTCAAGGACTTCATGAACATCGAAGTCATTGCCAAAGGCCAGGCATTTACTGCCGAGGCACTCAACGGCATCGACTATCGTTCGGTAACTCTCCAGAATTGGACCAATGATGAGCACGCCAATGAACTCATCAAGGCCACTGTGATGAACTATCTCCGCAAGAGCAAGGACATCAGTGCCAAACTGTCACGTCGCAAGTTCGATATGAGCATCGGTGACGATCTTCCTACTGGCATCATTAAGCTTGCCAAGGTTTATATCGCCAAGAAGCGTAAGATCGGTGTCGGTGATAAGATGGCAGGTCGCCATGGTAACAAGGGTATCGTTTCGAAGGTCGTTCGCGATGAGGATATGCCATTCACCGAAGATGGCCGTCCGGTTGATATCGTTCTCAACCCGCTTGGCGTGCCTTCGCGTATGAACCTTGGACAGATCTTCGAGGCAGTACTCGGTTGGGCTGGCTATCAGCTTGGCGAGCACTTTGCCACCCCGATCTTCGACGGTGCAAGCCTCGACGAACTCAATGCATGGACCGACAAGGCCGGACTCCCACGCTATGGCAAGACACAGCTGTACGATGGTGGTACAGGCGAGCCTTTCGATCAGATGGCTACAGTTGGTGTGACCTATATGCTGAAGCTTGGTCACATGGTCGAGGATAAGATGCATGCACGTTCCATTGGCCCATACTCACTCATCACCCAGCAGCCTCTTGGTGGTAAGGCACAGTTCGGTGGCCAGCGTTTCGGTGAGATGGAAGTCTGGGCGCTCGAAGCATTCGGCGCCGCCCATACACTTCAGGAGATCCTTACCGTCAAGTCGGATGATGTCACTGGACGCAGCAAGACCTACGAAGCAATCGTCAAGGGTGATAACATGCCAACACCAGGCCTCCCAGAGTCTCTCAATGTGCTTCTTCACGAGCTCAAGGGTCTCTGCTTAAGCATCAAGATTGAATAATTCATAATAGTCAAATAAAATATGGCTTTTAGAAAAGAAAATAACACCAAGAAGACTAACTTCACGCAGATCAGCATCGGTCTGGCCTCGCCTGAAGAGATTCTTGACAACTCATACGGTGAGGTGCTCAAGCCCGAGACCATCAACTATCGTACCTACAAGCCTGAGCGTGACGGTCTGTTCTGCGAGCGCATTTTCGGTCCTGTCAAGGACTATGAGTGCCACTGCGGGCGAGCGTTGCGGTGTGGAGGTAACAGAAAAGAAGGTGCGTCGCGAGCGTTGCGGACACATCAATCTGGTAGTCCCTGTGGCTCATATCTGGTACTTCCGTTCTCTCCCTAACAAGATCGGTTACCTCTTGGGCATTCCTACCAAGAAGTTGGATTCGGTGATCTATTATGAGCGCTATATCATCCTTCAGCCCGGTCCTCTGGAGAAGGGCAAGGAGGGTCTGCACAAACTCGATACCCTCTCTGAGGACGAGTACTTGGAGGCACTCGAGAAGGTAGGTGCCAAGAATCAGGCTCTGCCCGATGATGATCCGAACAAGTTCGTTGCCAAGATGGGCGCCGAGGCCATCCTCGAGCTCCTCCAGCAGGTCGATCTCGATGCACTGTCCTACGAACTGCGCGATCGCGCCAATACCGAAGGTTCGGTACAGCGCAAGACCGAGGCTTTGAAGCGCCTGCAGGTTGTTGAGCAGTTCCGTACCTCCAAGGAGCGCAACAAGCCCGAGTGGATGATTGTCAAGATTCTGCCCGTCATTCCACCAGAATTGCGTCCTCTTGTTCCGCTCGATGGCGGTCGCTTTGCTACCTCTGACGTCAACGACCTCTATCGTCGCGTTATCATCCGCAACAATCGTCTGAAGCGTCTGATGGAGATCAAGGCTCCTGAGGTCATCCTTCGCAACGAGAAGCGTATGCTCCAGGAGGCTGTCGATTCGTTGTTCGACAACTCGCGTAAGTCCAGCGCTGTCAAGTCGGAGTCCAATCGTCCGTTGAAGTCGCTCTCCGACTCACTCAAGGGCAAGCAAGGACGTTTCCGTCAGAACCTCCTCGGTAAGCGTGTCGATTATTCTTCACGTTCGGTTATCGTCGTAGGTCCTGAGCTGAAGATGAACGAGTGCGGTCTGCCTAAGCTCATGGCTGCAGAATTGTACAAACCATTCATCATTCGCAAGCTTATCGAGCGCGGTATCGTCAAGACTGTCAAGTCGGCCAAGAAGATTGTCGATAAGCGCGATCCTGTCGTATTCGACATCCTTGAGCTTGTGATGAAAGGCCATCCTGTGCTTCTCAACCGTGCGCCAACACTTCACCGTCTCGGTATTCAGGCATTCCAGCCTCGTATGATCGAAGGCAAGGCCATTCAGCTTCACCCACTCGCATGTACTGCGTTCAACGCCGACTTCGATGGTGACCAGATGGCTGTCCATCTTCCTTTGGGCAATGCTGCTATCCTCGAGGCTCAGATCCTGATGCTTGGTTCGCACAACATCCTCAATCCTGCCAATGGTGCTCCTATCACTGTTCCTTCGCAGGATATGGTGCTTGGTCTGTACTACATCACCAAGATTCGCGAGAACGACAAGGGCGAAGGTCTGACCTTCTATGGCCCCGAAGAGGCAATGATTGCTATGAACGAGGGTCGCTGCTCTATGCAGGCTCGTATCAAGTGTGTCGTTGACGATGTCGATGAGGAGAACGGCCGTAAGCCTATCAAGCGTATGGTTGAGACTTCTTGCGGACGTCTTATCTTCAACGAGAAGGTGCCTGCCAAGGTAGGTTTCATCAATGAGATCATTACCAAGAAGTCGCTCCGTGGTGTCATCACCAACGTCATCAAGTACTGCGGTATCCCTCGTACTTCCGAGTTCCTCGACGATGTCAAGAACCTCGGTTACTACGAGTCGTTCCGTGCCGGTCTTTCGTTCAACCTTGGCGATGTGCTCGTTCCTGCTGAGAAGTCTGCCATCATCAACAATGCGCAGAAAGAGATTGAGCAGATTATGGACACCTATAACAACGGTTGGATTACCAACACCGAGCGTTACAACAAGGTCATCGACGTTTGGTCGGCCACCAACACCAAGCTTACCAAGACCCTGATGAAGCAGTTCACCGAGGCCGAGCGTGGTTTCAACGCCATCTACATGATGATGGACTCGGGTGCTCGTGGTTCGAAAGATCAGATTGCTCAGCTCTCAGGTATGCGTGGCCTGATGGCCAAGCCTCAGAAGGCTGGTGCCGAAGGTGCACAGATTATCGAGAACCCGATTATCGCCAACTTTAAGGAAGGTATGTCGGCCCTCGAGTACTTTATCTCCACCCACGGTGCCCGTAAGGGTCTGGCTGATACCGCCCTCAAGACGGCCGATGCCGGTTACCTCACCCGTCGTCTGGTCGACGTCGCTCACGACGTCATCATTCGCGAGGAGGATTGCGGAACTCTGCGTGGTCTTGTCTGCACCGAGCTCAAGAACAACGACGAGGTGATTGCTACCCTCAAGGAGCGTATCCTCGGACGTGTATCGGTACATGACATCATCCATCCCATCACTGGCGAGCTGATTATCGCAGCAGGCGAGGAAATCACCGAGCGCATTGCTGATGAAATCCAGGATAGCCCTATCAAGCGTGTTGAGATCCGTTCGGTACTCACCTGCGAGTCGAAGCACGGTGTTTGTGCCAAGTGCTATGGTCGCAACCTTTCGACCAACCGCATGGTACAGAAGGGCGAGGCTGTCGGCGTCATTGCTGCCCAGTCAATTGGTGAGCCTGGTACCCAGCTTACCCTCCGTACCTTCCACGCCGGTGGTATCGCAGGTAGCGTCGTTGCAGTCAACAACCTCAAGGCAGGCTATGATGGTAACCTCATCATCGAGGAACTCCGTACCATTGATGCCCCGCAGCTCGATGGAAGCATCCAGAAGGTTGTCGTTAGCCGTATGACCGAAATGCGTATCGAGGATCCCAATACCGGTATGACCCTTCAGCAAGCTGCTATCGGTTATGGTTCTACACTCTTCCTCCAGAGCGGAACGAGGGTTAAGAAGGGCGATGTTATCGCCGAATGGGACCCATTCAATGCCGTTGTCGTCAACGAGCATGCTGGTGTTATCCGTTACCAGAATGTTATCGAAGGCGTTACCTATAAGGTTGAGGAGGATGCCACCACTGGCCTTGAAGATAGAATCGTTATCGAGTCGAAGGACCGCTCTATTGCTCCAGTTGTTAACATCTTCGGCAAGGACGAAAATACCCAGGAAGAGAAAGTGTTGGCTTCCTATACCCTGCCTTTGGGCGCCCACATCATGGTCAACGACAATGAGGAGGTGCTCCCAGGTAAGGTCATCGTAAAGATCAACCGTACTTCGAACAAGGCTGCCGACATCACCGGTGGTCTGCCACGTGTGACCGAGCTCTTCGAGGCACGCAACCCATCCAATCCTGCCATCGTCACCGAGATTGATGGCGAGGTAACTATCGGACGCATCAAGCGTGGTACTCAGGAGATCATTGTCACGGGCAAGTATGGTGACTCGCGTAAGTACAACATTCCTCTGAACCGTCAGCTTCTCGTTCAGGAACATGACTATGTGCGTGCCGGCAATCCTCTCTGCGATGGTGCCATCACACCAAACGATATCCTCCGCATCCTTGGCCCAACAGCCGTACAGGAGTACATCGTCAACCAGGTACAGGACGTTTACCGTCTGCAGGGCGTGTCGATCAACGACAAGCACTTCGAGGTCATTGTCCGTCAGATGATGCGCAAGGTCAATGTGCGTTCGTCAGGCGACACCAACTTCCTTGAGAACCAGGTTGTCGATAAGCTCGAGTTTGCAGCCGAGAACGATCGCATCTGGGGTATGAAGGTCATTACCAAGTCGGGCGACTCTACCGAGCTCAAGCCTGGTATGATTGTTTCGCCACGCCGTCTGCGCGACGAGAACTCTATGCTCAAGCGTCGTGACAAGAAACTTGTTGATGCACGCGATGCACAGCCTGCTACTTGTGAGCAGATGCTTCAGGGTATTACCCGTGCAGCCCTCGGTACTCAGAGCTTCATGTCTGCAGCATCCTTCCAGGAAACTACGAAGGTGCTCAATGAGGCTGCTATCCTCGGCAAGGTTGATACACTCCAGGGTATGAAGGAGAACGTAATCTGCGGTCACCTCATCCCCGCTGGTACCGGTCAGCGTGAGTTTGATAACCTCGTGGTCGGCAATCGCGACGACTTCAGCCGCGTATTCACTGCTCCACGCAAGTCCCTCGAGTTCTAAACAGACTCCATCTTATACACGGCAAGGGCCGCAATCCATCGAGTGGGTTGCGGCCCTTTTTAGAACTTTTATTGGATTAAAATGCAAAAAATCGGGCAATTCTCTCTGCACTTTACAACAAGCCAGCGACGACAGGTATTGTGGCCAGAGAGAGGACCGTGGTTAGGAAAGTGCCTTGTGCCATTACAGTTTCATCGACACCGTACTTGAGGCAGAAGATGGTGCCGAACGAAGCGACAGGCATGGCGATGATAAGTGTATTGATGCGGACGATGGAGGGGGCGAAGACGATACTTGCTCCTGGGATAGCCAATACGATGAGTTGGAAAACTGCAAACACCAACAAAGGCATGACTAAAAGACGGCAGAAACTTGTAATCCACACGTGAGGACCTCCTGCCATATGTTTTGCGGGAATCTGGGAGATACTATAACCGATGATGAGAAGTGAGGCCGGCACGGTGATGTTGCCAATCATCGTGATGGGCTGGGCGATGATGTGAGGCGCATGCCAGGCAGTGCACACAACGATAATACTGAGGTAGGTGCCAATCATAGCGGGCGTGACAAGACGACTTAGCAGCGATCCGCTGACGTCGCGTCCTGCAATAAATCGTGCTCCCCACACGAATACCGAAATCGTGTTAGGCACGTTGAGGATGGCAGCATAGAAGACGGCCTCGGGGCCGAAGACTGATGCCACTACGGGATAACCGATGAAGCCGACGTTGCCGAAGGTTAGCATGAAACTATGTAAGCCGCGTTCGGGATCATTGCATCCCCACAGTCGGGGCAGATAGGCGCTGACGGGAAGAAGGATAGCGTAGGTGGCTGTGCCGACGATGAGCAGAGGCAGGATAAGACGGCGGTCGGGCATCGCCTCGCCCATTGTGCTGGCCAAGACCAGACAAGGGCAGGTAAGATTGACAATGAGACCAGACAAACCCTTGCTTAGAGGGACTGTCATAAGACGTGTGCGTCCACAGATATATCCCGCGATGACCACCAGGAAAAGGATGGTCATTTGGGAGAGCAGCACATTGATGTCCATTCCTTAGTCTTTGATGAACTTGTAGATTGTTGTGCTCCGGAAGGTTTCGCCAGGTCGCAGCAGGGTGCTGGGCCAGTGTGGCTGGTTGGGCGAGTCGGGGAAATGCATGGTCTCAAAGCAGATGGCATTGCGACGGATGTAGGGTTTACCCTCCTTGCCGATAAGGTTGCCCTTATGCCCATTGGCCGTGTAGATCTGCATAGCAGGCTCCGTGGTATAGACTTCCATGGTGAGTTCGGTTTCATTGTCGTGAACCCATGCGACGGGAGCGCGGAGCAATGCATCGTCACTGTATTTGTTACCACAGCATCCTCCTCCGCATTTGTCCTGATGATGACGCAGATAGTTTCGCAACTGATAGCAGTGGTCGTAACCGCCCGTCACACCGAGTTGGAAGTCGTCATCATCTATGCGGTAGCCAATGGCTAAAGGCTCATTGAAGTCGAATGGTGTGCCTGCAACAGCACCGAGTTTGCCATAGACGCGTTTGTTCTCGTCATAAAGGGCAATACTATCGCTATCAATCCATAGCGCTTCATCGAGAATGTCGCTGCCTAGATCACCCGAGAGGTTGAAGAACGAGTGATTGCAGGGATTCAAGACTGTAGGCTTGGTGGTTGTGGCCCGATAGTCGATGCGAAGGGCATCAGACAGTAGGGTGTAGGTTACGTCGAGGGTGAGTTCGCCAGGGAAGCCATTCTCTCCGTCGGGCGAAACATAGCGCATAGTCACAGCGGTGTCGGTCGTGGCGGTGATATTCCAGAAACGACCACCAAAGTTTGGGTTGCCGCCGTGTCCGCAGTCGCCGCTGCCCTGTTTTTGCAGTTCGTAGGTGTGTCCGTCGATCTCAAGATGTCCACCGATGATGCGCCCGATGTAACGACCCACGACGGCACCAAAGTTTTGGCGTGTATCGACATAATCGTTCAGTTTGTCATAGCCGAGCACTACATCTATGCCAAAAGGTTTAAGGCTGACGATGCGAGCACCGTAGTTGATGGCTGTCATCTCGATGCCCGTGGCTGGATGGCGGAGGGTTACTGTCTTTATTTCGTCCTGTGCCAGGACGATAGAGGTTCCTGTCAGCAGGCAGATGCTTACCAAGAATAGACGAAGGGAAGAGAACATATTTAATTAACAATTAATAATTAACAATTAACAATTGGCTATTAGCAATTAGTGATTTCTGCACCGCTGACCTCCAGAATCTGACGTATCTTGGAGGCAAGGAGGTTCAGGTCATATTCCTTGATACTGTGGCAGACATTCATGATTTCGAAGCATGAAGTAGAATGGTTCATCTTCACGCAGCCTATGTTGTTACTCGTCATGGCTGTGCCGATGATGTCGGCACGCATCTCAAGGGGACCTGTTGGGATGCCGTTTATATCGGCGAGGAGGCATCGCGTCGATATTTCGTCGATGATATTGCCGTGCCATACGGCTTTGTCGAGCAGCACCTCGGCATCTGGGTCTGTGACGCCATATTGTGCTTGTAATGCACAGGATCCTTGAATCATGATGTCCTTGAAATCCTGCTCCATTTCGGAAGGAATAGCTACAAGGGCTTCAGCATTTGCAGGTATCGTGTTGGCTGTATCGCCGCCTTCAAAGCGAACTAGATAGAGTGCTATGTGCTGGTGCTGGATGCATACTTGAAGTATGTTTGCTAAGACCTTGATGCAATTGGCTCGCTGTTTGACGATATCGACTTCGGCATCGCCTCCCAGTCCGCCGATAACGCGTACCTTATAATATATATAGTCCTTCGGTGCACGTATCTCGTGATAGGGAAGGCGTGCGTGTAGTATAATTTGTCCGTTGATATGATTCTGTGTGTTCATTTTCTTCAGTTTTATGGGGCAAAGATAGGGTTATTTTTTATAAAAAACAAAAATCGATGCCAATTTATTGCTTTTGACGAAATATTTGTGTATCTTTGCCGCAGAAATACTAATATTAGAACTTATGAAAAACATTACAAATGGAATTGTCACCATTCAGGTGGCTGAGCATGGCGCGGAATTGTCATCGCTCGTTTTGAATGCTACAGGACGTGAATATCTTTGGCAGGCTGATCCCACTTTCTGGAAACGTCATTCGCCAGTTCTTTTCCCCATCGTTGGTTCGGTTTGGAACGGCGAATATCGCAGCGCAGGTCCTGGTACCGCATCCGATGCTGTGCCACAGACTTACAAGTTAGGTCAGCATGGTTTTGCTCGTGATATGGACTTTACGCTTCTCAGCGATGCTCCCGATGCCGATGGCAATCCTCAGCTGATTTTCGTGCTGGAGTCGAATGAAGAGACCTTGAAGAAGTATCCTTACGCTTTCCGCCTTGAGATAGGTTATCGATTGGTGGGTCGTGCAGTCGAAGTGATTTGGCGTGTTATCAATCCAGACAAAGGGAACGAACTGAAATTCCAAATCGGTGCACATCCCGCCTTCTATTGGCCGTTGCTAAGCAATGAAGATGTGGCAGCAGGGGTCGCAAGGCAGAACGAAGTACTGGCTCAGAGTACCGCGCGCGGCTTTTTCAAACTTGGCAATGAAGCGGTTACCTTGCAAAAGAGTGTTATCACAGAGAAGGGATGCGTCGATCCGGCACAAAGCGCTACGATCAAGACAGAAGATGGCGGCTATTTGCCTCTCACCACGTCCTCTTTCGATCAGGATGCGCTCATCTTTGAGCATGGCCAGACTCCCAATGTGACGTTGTGCGACAACGATCGTAAACCATATCTTACTCTTAAGAGCGAGGCTCCGCTTATGGGACTTTGGTCGCCTCCGGGAAAGAACGCTCCATTCGTCTGCATCGAACCTTGGTATGGACGTTGCGATCGTGTGCATTATGATGGCACGTACGAGGAGAAGGATTGGATCCAGACTCTTGCTCCTTCGGGCACTTTCGAAGCGCGATATCAGATTGTGATTGAATAAATCTCAAAAAGGTGCGAGCAAAATTATATAAATGACAAAGGCAACTCAAAAAAGGTTGCCTTTGTCATTTCATTTTTAATCTTAAAGAGAGATTTATAGCAAGAAGAGGAGAAGCACTTGAATGATAACGACGCGAAGGAACATGCCAAGAGGATAGACAGTGGCATAGCTGACAGCGGGAGCATCGCCCTTGACACTATCATTGGCGTAGGTGAGCGCCATGGGGTTGGCCATGCTTCCACAAAGTGTACCATAGATAGTACCCAGGTCCATCTTGCCCCATTTGAGACACCAGAGCGCAATGAGTAATACAGGGATGACGGTGATGAGGAAGCCCAGCAAGATCCAGAGTGCGCCCTCGGGACGAAGCATTGTGCTGATAAAGTCGGGGCCAGAATCAAGACCGAGGCAGGCAAGGTAAAGTGACAGGCCGACACCGCGCAACATCAAGTTGGCCGAGCGGGTGGTATAGGTGCGCAGATGCAGTCGCGAGCCATATGCTCCCATTAGGATACCCGCAATGATGGGACCGCCTGCCAAACCGAGACGAACGGGAAGGTTGACACCAGGTACGAAGATGGGGATGCTGCCCAACATCAAGCCGAGGGTGATACCCACGAAGATTGAAGCCAGGTTGGGATCCTTGAGCGACTGGTTGGCATTGCCAAGTTCGGCTTCTGCTTTTGCAATGTCTTCGGCACGACCCACTACGGTGAGACGGTCGCCATATTGCAGTACCAGGTTAGGGGTGGCAAGTAGGTTAAGGCCCATACGTCCCACACGGCTCACATTAAGTTTGTAACGATTATGGAGGCGCAACGAACCCAATTTGCGACCATTAATTGAGCTCTGGGTGATGATAATCTTCTTAGAGATTAGTTGCCCATCGAGATGGTCCCAGTCCACATCCTTGCGGTTCCAGTCCTGGCTCTTGTCCTGAAGACCGAAGAGCACGGTGAGCTGCGGAATATACTGCTCCTCGGTGACCACCATCAGTCGGTCATCGGCTTTAAGGCTTGTTTCACCGACAGGAGTCACTGTCGTGTCGGTATCGCGCCAGATGCGCGAAATGATGAACTTGGCAGGTGTCAGGTTCACGATATCCTTCACTTTCTGGTCGAAAAGGGCAGGGTTCTTGAGTTGGAACGTAGCAAAGTACGGTTCCTTGCCATCGTCCTGGGGTGGATGGTTGGCCTGTTGTGCAATACGCAGTTTGTTGAGGAACGCCATAGCTAGGATGACACCAACCACACCCAAGGGGTAGGTGACAGCACAACCCAAGGCAGAACTGCGCGAGTCGATACCAAGCTGGTCGAGTGTCTGCTGGGCTGCTGCAAGAGCGGGTGTGTTGGTTACTGCCCCACTCAGGATGCCTGCCATATCGGCTATCGGCACGCTGCAAGCGTAAGCCAAACCAAAAGCCATCGCTGTTCCCAGCAGGACGTTGACAGTACTGATGGCATTGAGTCGAATGCCTTCGCCCTTGAATGTCGCAAAGAAACCTGGGCCGACTTGCAGACCGACCTCATAGACGAAGATTACCAGTCCGAAGCTTTGGGCAAACTTCAGCATCTGTGGGTCGATGGCGAAGCCAAGGCTTCCTGCCATGATACCGACAAAGAAGACGAAGGTGGCGCCCAATGAAATACCAGCCACCCTGATCTTGCCCAGGGCGGTGCCCAAAGCAATGATACAGGCAAGCACCACAGTGGCTTGGATGGGTGAATGAAGAATCAAAAGCTCGTTGAGCCAGTTCATGCTATTAGTTTTAAAGGGAATGGTCGCTTCACTCTAAAATCTTACTATAAAATAAGAGATTTTGAGCGAAGCGACCACTTTTGTCAATTACTTGCGATAGTTGTCAAGATCGGCAGGCTGAGCGTCGGCTACGAAGTCGGCGTGCTTCTCTACCTCGGCAGCAGCGTAGCGGATATAGACCTTAGCACTCTTCTCGAAGAGCTCGGGGCACTGAGTGGCGTTGCGGAGGATGAGGATGCTCATCACGGTATCAGCAGCCATCTCGTAGAGGTGACGTGAGCAGAAGTCCTTGAACTCGTCGTCCTTCAGGTCAACGACCTTGGCAACGGCGGCATTGTACTTCTCAGCCATCTTTACGACACGCTCCTTGAGGCCAGCATACTGCTCGGCAATCTCAGTCTCGGCAAGAAGGTCGTTGATGACTTCGCCATAGAAACCATTAGTGACATAGCGGATAGCAGCAACGGTCTGGAGCTGGGTGGTACCCTCGTAGATAGAGGTGATACGAGCGTCACGATAGAGACGCTGGCAGGCATACTCGAGCATGAAGCCCGAACCACCATGGATCTGGATGCAGTCGTAGGAGTTCTGGTTGGCATACTCCGAGTTCATGCCCTTGGCCAGTGGCGTGAAGCTGTCGGCGAGTTTGCTGTACTTCTTGAGTTCCTTCTTCTCCTCGGGAGTGAGTTTGCGCTCACGCTCGATGTCCTCGAGGCACTTGTAGATGTCAACGTAGCGGGCTGTCTGGTAGAGCAGTGCGCGGCCGGCGTCGAGCTTGGCCTTCATGATGGCAAGCATATCGTAGACAGCAGGGAAGTTGATGATTTCCTTGCCGAACTGACGGCGATCCTTGGCATAAGCCAGACCTTCTTCGTAGGCGGCGGCCGAGATGCCGACCGACTGTGCGGCAATGCCGAGGCGGGCACCGTTCATCAGGGCCATGACGTACTTGATGAGGCCCAATTTGCGGCTTCCGCAAAGTTCTGCGTGAGCATTCTTATACACCAACTCACAGGTTGGAGAACCGTGGATGCCAAGTTTGTTTTCGATGCGGCGAACGTTGACGCCACCCTGGCGCTTGTCGTAGATGAACATCGAAAGGCCGCGGCCGTCCTTGGTGCCTTCCTCCGAACGTGCCAGCACGAGGTGGATGTCGGAGTCGCCATTGGTGATGAAACGCTTGCAGCCATTGAGCAGCCAGCAGTTGTCCTCTTCACTCCAGGTAGCCTTGAGCATGACGCTCTGCAGGTCGGAGCCGGCATCGGGCTCGGTGAGGTCCATCGACATGGTCTCGCCGGCACAGACGCGTGGAACGAAGCGCTGACGCTGGTCTTCGTCACCGAACTCATAAAGGGTCTCGATGCAGTCCTGCAGCGACCAGATGTTCTCGAAGCCAGCATCGGCCGAGGCAATCATCTCATTGATGATAGTGTAGGCGGTGCTGGGGAGGTTGAGGCCACCGTAACGACGTGGCATGGTGACTCCACAGAGACCTGCCTTGACGGTAGCGTCAAGGTTTTCGTAGGTCTTCGAAGCGTAGCGCACGCGACCGTTCTCGCAGTGAGGACCTTCGGCATCGACAGCTTCGGCATTAGGCGCGATGATGTTGGCGCAGATGTCGCCCGTGAGTTCGCAGACGCGATCGTAGGAATCGAGGGCATCCTCAAAGTCCTGGGGAGCATAGTCATAGGCATCCTTGTCGGCAAAGTTGCGCTCCTTGAGCTCAACGATGCGCTTCATCAGCGGATTATTCTCAAGCTCGAACTTCAGTTCGGGATGATCAGTATAGAAATTTGCCATAATTCCTTATTTGTTTTCGTGATTTTTCTTATAGATTCTTCCACCGATGCGACTGCCGAACCATGCAGAACACAGAACAGCCAGAACATTCCATCCAGCTTTTCCTTCTGGACTGCCTGTTAAATAACTGGCAACCAGGAAAGCCAAGACAACAACGATGAGTAGATAATCTAATACTTTCATCTTATTTAGAATTCTTCTTGTAGTACTTAATCATCTTGGGAATAACCTCCTCGACGGTGCCGTTGATGACGTAGTCGGCGATGGTGTTGATAGGAGCGTTGGGGTCGTTGTTGATCGAGATGATGATACCCGACTCCTGCATGCCGGCGATGTGCTGGATCTGACCAGAGATACCGCAGGCGATATAAACCTTCGGACGAACGGTGACACCTGTCTGTCCGATCTGACGGTCGTGATCGACGAAACCGGCATCGACGGCAGCACGGCTGGCGCCTACCTCGGCGTGGATTTCCTTGGCAAGGTCAAAGAGCATATCGAAGTTTTCCTTCGAACCCATGCCGTAACCACCAGAAACGATGATCGAAGCACCCTTGAGGTTGTGCTTGGCCTTCTCGACGTGACGGTCGAGGACACGCACTACATATTCGGTCTCAGGAACATACTTGGCAACATCGTGACGAATCACTTCGCCCTTGTAGTTCTCGTCGAGAACCTCCTTCTTCATTACACCTTCGCGCACGGTGGCCATCTGTGGACGGTGCTCGGGGTTGACAATGGTGGCGACAATATTACCGCCAAAGGCTGGACGAATCTGATAGAGTTTGTTCTCGTAATGCTTAGAGATGGGCTTCATGTTTGCATCAAAGCCAACATTCATGTCGAAATCACCAATCTCAAGCTCAGTGCAGTCGGCGGTAAGGCCGCTGAAGAGGGCAGACGATACGCGAGGACCGAGGTCACGGCCTACCACGTCGGCACCCATCAGGCAGATCTGAGGATCCTCCTCCTTGAAGAGGTTGACGAGAATGGCGGTGTGGGGATTGGAAGTGTAGGGGAAGAGACCTGGAGCGTCGAAAACGTGTACGCGGTCAACGCCATACTTCATCACCTGGTTCTCGATGCCATCGAGGCCAGAGCCGGCGCAGACACACTCCAACTGTACGCCAAGAGTATTGGCGAGCTTGCGACCCTTGGTCAGGAGTTCGAGGCTGACGTCTTTGACGGTCTTGCCTTCGATTTCGCAATATACAAATACGCTGTTCATACTATTAGCCAATAATCTTATCGTTCAACAATTCTACAATCAGTCCCTCTACGTCGGCATCGCTGCTGGTGAGGGTCTTGCTCTCCTTGGCCTTGAAGACAATGTTCTTCACGGTCTTCACGTTGGTTGGAGAACCGGTCTTGCCCACCTGCTTCATGTCGGCGTCGATGTCGGCAGCACCCCACTGAGTTATGTTGAGGTAAGGCTTGACAGCGATGGCTGCAGCCAATTTCTCAGCCTGTTCGGGAGTGCGCTCAGCAGGAGCTGTAGCATTCTTATACTTCATGACGCGCTTGGCGTTGCGTGGACGGCAGGGAGCAGCCGAACCATTCACGGTGACAACGAGTGGGAGTGGAGCCTCAACGGTCTCAACACCACCATCGATGTGACGCTTGATGACAACCTTCTTGGCTTCTGGGTCAAGGCTAAGGATCTCCTCTGCATAGGTCACCTGGGTCAGACCAAGTTTCTCGGCCACCTGAGGACCTACCTGTGCCGTGTCGCCGTCGATGGCCTGACGACCACCCAGGATAATGTCGAATCCACCAATCTTCTTGATGGCTTGGGCAATGGTGTAAGAGGTAGCAAGGGTATCGGCGCCGCCGAGGCAGCGGTCGGTGATTACATAACCAGCATCAGCGCCACGATAGAGCGCTTCACGAATCACCTCAGCAGACTTGGGGAGACCCATGGTAACGACCGAAACGGTGGAACCAGGGAACTGCTCCTTGAGGCGAAGTGCCTGCTCGAGTGCATTGAGGTCATCGGGATTGAAGACTGCAGGAAGAGCAGCACGATTGACGGTGCCTTCGGGAGTCATGGCGTCAGGACCCACGTTGCGGGTGTCTGGTACCTGCTTGGCAAGTACGATAATCTTTAGTGCCATAAATTAAATAATGTATATTTAAATTGTTTCTTTGTTGTTTCTTTTTTTGAATAATGACAACGATTGCTCTAAATAAACGATGCAAAGTTATACAAAAAAAATGAGCCAGCAAAGCGATTGACGCGAAATTCAGCGGGTTATACCTCCAAAATGCCCGTTTTTGCCCCTTTTGGAACGTAGATAATGCACAATATTGCCAAAAGTGTGCATCGATTTTGTCGGAAAATCAATTTTGAACCTTAATTCGCTCTTCGCGTTCGTAGTATGACCAATCTTGGCCAAAAAAGGTCATGCTCCCACAGAAGAATAACCAATCTCGGCCAAGATTGGTCATACTTCTATCGTAGCAAGCACTCTAACGGCCGACAGAGTACTCTTTCCAACCGGAGCATAACCAATCTTGGCCAAGAAAGGTCATGCTCTCACAGAAGAATAACCAGTCTTGGCCAAGAATGGTCATGCCGCTATCGCAGCAAGCACTATCTCGTCCGACAGAGTGCTTTATCCAAACGGAGCATAACCAATTATGGCCAAGATTGGTCATGCTTTCATCGCGGCATAACAATTTCAAATATCAAATATGTATGCTTCAATCTTCGCATGACCAATCTTGGCCAAGAAAGGTCATACTCCCACAGAAGAATAACCAATCTTGGCCAAGAAAGGTCATACGGCGAAAAAAGATGATTATCCTTCGAATATTATTAGTTTTTGTACTGAAAATTTGGAGATTTGGACAATAGTTTGTATCTTTGCAGCGGTTGGACGCAGATTTCCAGCCTTGAAAGATTCGTTTAATCACACATACAAACCAAATTAATTACCAATGAAGAAGTTTCTACTATTTGCATTGTCGTTCCTCCCGGCCTATATGATGGCTTCGGGTTGGGATGGCCAAACCATCGCATCCTCGTATGCAGGCGGCGATGGGACCGAAGAGAGTCCCTATCTTATTTCTACAGCTGAAGAACTGGCAAAACTTGCTGCCGATCTGAACGCTGATCCTTCTTGCACAAAGGGTGTATTCTATCGGATGACAACCGACATCACGTTCAACGATTCGGTTTTCACGCGCATTGTCCCAACCACGCGGCCAAACGAGTATGCCGACTATCCGGCTGACTCGTCGGTCTTCAAGCGCACACCTATCATCGGTGGGCATGTGAAGGACGGTGTGAGCACCTATTTCGAAGGTTCGTTTGATGGAAGTGGGCATACCATCAGTGGTCTTTATGTCTGGGATCAAAGTATCACCTATGTGGGTCTCTTCTCGATGTGCAAAGGGGCCAGCATCAGGAACCTGCGTATCACAGACTCCTATTTTCTGACCAATGCACAATTTGGTGTGCTTGCTGGGCAGGTAATCGATAGCGAACTGCTCAACTGTGCCGTGGATAGCTGCTACAGCGAGGGTGGTGGCTCGAAGGGCGGATTGCTGGCAGGTACCCTCGAAGGCACTACCACAATGCGGAACTGCTATGCCGAGGGCTGGGTCTTCGGCAAGAACGATATGGGCGGCTTAGTGGGTCGTATTGGTGTAAGAGACGGTAATAGTTGTGTGGTGAACAACTGCTTCAGTTATGTCTACCTGCGCGTAAAACGCCGCAACAATGGCTCGCTGGCATTCGATGTCCATGCCGATGCCCAGGTAGATAACTGCTATTGGATTGCCCTTGAGGAGGCGAAACAACCGGTTTGGACGGGTGCCGAATTGCTTGGCGAGAACATTCGTCAGCTTACGGCTGAAGAGTTCGCTTCCGAAGATCTGGTCAATGAGTTGAATAGGGTTGTCCCCGATATTCCTGATGCCTGTCATTGGAAGGTTGGAAGCAAGCATCCGGTGTTGGATTTCACTGATATGACTCCTATACAAACGATTTCTTATGACAACCAAACAATGAATATGCAATACTACAATCTGCAAGGGAAAAAGGTCGCTTCTGATTCTTGGGGATTAATCATTTGCAATGGAAGGAAAATCTTGAGAAGATGAGATTCCCGAAGACTGATGAAGAAAATAGCCTGGCTGGAAAGTTCCAGTCAGGCTGATTTTGTTTATTCGATATTTAATCGTAGATTATTTGACCTTAGCGCCATTGGCATTGTAGATGTCATTGCCAATGATAATCTGCAACTCACCGTTGCGGAGCACCTTCTGGCTCTTCACTTCCTTATTGCCTGCGAGGGTGCTGATGGCTGTTGTGGTCTGTTCGCCCTTGAGGGTGATGACGATTTCGCTATTGGTGCCACCTGCTGCATTGCTGATTACGCCTGCAGGAACGGTGAAGGTGTAGGTCTGATTCTTCTCGAGAGTGACAGTAGTAACGAAGTAGTCCATATCCTGTGCAATGACATTGATCGACTTGCTGTCGTCGCCTGGGAATGCGAACCAGAACTCAGCGCCGTAGTTGTTGCCTTCGGCATCCTTGAGGGTAGCGCCGCAGTCCTTTGTGACTACCTGCACGTCGTCGGAGAAGGTGAGGGTGATGGTGCTGAATGCCTCAGCCACTACCTCGCCGTCGGCTGGAGTGGAGGTTACGAATTCGAGTGGTGCAGCTGGGCAAACGAACTCAACTACGATCTCATCGTTGATGGCACCTGCTGCATTCTTGGCTATACCAGCGGGGATAACCACATAGTACTTGTTGCCTGGCTCGAACGGAACGGTCTCGGGGCCTTCATAGTACTCGTCGAGGGTATAGACGATGATGCCGTCGGTGATGGCGCGAACGCCCCAATAGGCGTTGACAACTTCGCCGTCCTTGCTGCCCTTGTGGATGGCTGCGGAGAGATCCCTATCGACGGTGACCGTCTCGCCGAAGTTAACTTCGAGGTCGGTGAACTCGGTAGCTTCTGTGCCGCTTGCCGGGGTGGTGGAAACGACGGTGAGGAATGGCTGTTCGCCCTTGATGGTGATTACAATCTCATCGGTGGTGGTGCCGGCATCGTTCTTGATGGCGCCAGCTGGGATGGTGATGTAGTAGGTTGCACCTGCATCGAGGGTCTTGGGATCGACATATCCGTCGAGGTCTTCAATCCAGTAGGTGACAGAGTTGGTGCCAGCAGAACCGTTCCACTGGTCAGCCAAATCGGTGCCTGTAGGCGAATCCTTAGTGAAGGTTGGCATGATGCCTGCAACCATCGAAACGCGGGTATTGAAGTTGAGTGTGATGTTGTAGAAGGTCTTCATCACGTCGCCATCGGCTGGAGTGGTGCTTACGGGCTTGAGTTCGAGAGCAGCACCAGTTACTTTGACGACGATTTCGTCGTTGACCTTGCCACTGGTGCCCTTCACGGCTCCTGCGGGGATGGTGATGTAGTAGGTCTCGCCTGGCTCAAGAGCAATCTTGTCGTATCCCTCGTAGTACTCATCCCACATGAAGAAGCGCACAGTCTTGCCACTGCGATACTTGTCCCAACGTGCGCCCAGAGGATCGCCTTCGGGACTGCCTTTGGTAACCTTGAGGTTCTCGGTCACGGCTTCTACATCCTCTTCAAAGACTGCCTCGACGATGCGGATCTGCTCGGCTATGCTGCCGTCGTAAGGAGTGATGGATGTGAGTTTCAAGCCTGCCTCCTTGCCTGTCACCTTGATGACAATCTTGTCGTTGGTGAGGCCGCTGGTCTTACCGGTTACGAGGCCCTGGGGAATGGTGAGGAAGTAATCGACACCAGGTTCGAGGGTTACGCTCTCGTAGCCTTCATAGTACTCGTCCCACATGAAGAAACGAACGGTCTTGCCGCTGGCATACTTGCCCCAAGTGGCTTTGATTTCTTCGCCGTCCTCGCTTCCCTTGGTGAGGATCATGTTGTCGGAATTAACCGAAATGTCTTCATCGAAGACAGCCTCGATGATGCGGATGAATTCGGCAGAGCTGCCGTCAGCAGGGTCAGTTGACACCGGGACTAATTGTGCCTGTGCTGCCACTGCAACGATGGCGGCGCAGAGAGATAGTAATAGTTTTTTCATAATAAAATTGAATTAAGGGGTTGGTGTTATTTGATGATGAGTCCAGCCGCATTGTAAGTCCGGCTATCCTTTATGATTCGTATCTGCCCGTGCTGCCAGCTCTTGGCGCTTAGCTGGCTCGGCATATCATCGTGAATAGTGCCGATGGCATTGCCTCCGGGGTTGAGGCAAATCGACAGCGCAGCACTGCGACCTCCAGTGGAATTGCCCTTGCAGATGCCTTTGGGCAACTGAACGAAATAGGTTACCGATGGGTCGATTTCCACCGCTTCGTTGTAGAACACGTTGCCGTCGAGATATCCGGGCACGACATCGACGCGCTTGTTGTCGCGACGATTAACCTGAGCGTACCATCCTTCGACCTCGATGGCTGGGCCGTTGATGCTGTCGCGTGTCAAAACCACCTTGGGCAGTTGAGCGAGCACGACAACGTCTTCGTCGAATGTGAGGCTGATGCCCGAGATGCTGCTGGCCTCTGAGCCGTCGGCAGGAGTGATAGTTACTGGGGTGATGTTGGGAATACTGTCATATCCTTGATAGGCAAGTGTGATAGCAGGGTTTGGAGCATTGTTCTCCTTGCTCTTGATAATGCCGGCAGGGATGTTCAGCATGTATTCTTCGCCTGCATCGAGCAGGATAGGATCCATGTATGCGTACCATCCGTCCACGGTGACGGGATGAATGGTGGCTGTGCGGCTATCCGTGTCAGAAGCCAAAGCATACCAGTAGTCTACTTCCACGGGTTCACCGTTTGCCTTGGTCAGGCTGAGATCCACATTCCAGTTCTCTACATAGATGTCACGATCGAAGACCAGCGTTATGCCTGTGATCTCTTCGAGGGTAGAACCATCGGCAGGATCGATGCTGAGCACCTCCATGGGCTCAGGGGTCGCAGCTGCAATGGCAATCACGAGGTGTTCGCTGGTAGCTGAGGGTGTGGTGAACTCGCCGTGGGGCAGAGTGAGATAATAGTTGAAGCCCTTGGCTAGTTCGAAAGACATTGCATTGCCTGAAGCGTCGAGTGGAGTCACTGTGGCAACATTGCTTGCCGTCTTTTCAACCTTCCAATTGGCTACATCTTTCATTTGAGGACCTGTCACGGGGTCATCCTTCATGAAAAGGAACTTGGGCAAAGCCTCGGTTACAGAAATCTCATCGTTGGTGTCGAAAGTGAAAGTGAGCGACCGGATGGAGAGTAGCCCACCATTGTCGTCGTGCTGTCCGTCGGCTTCGATATTGCTAAGGTCGACAATGGCAGTCTCGCCTTCGATGATTCGACTAATATTGGAAGGAGTGGTGCCCCAAGTCGAATTCTGATAGGCCTCCAAGGTGCCCTTGGGGACGCTCACTGTAAGACCTGAAATCTGGAAGAACGGATTTTCGCTCTCCTCATACCATTCCTCCACTTCGGGAGGTGTTTGGCCTAGAATATGGATTGTCTTGAGGGCAGTACATTGCCAGAAGGCACGGATATCGACGTGGTTGACTGCCGATGGAATGGTGAGTTCGGTCATGCTGGTGCAACCGGCGAGTACGGCATTGCTGATGTCGTCGAGATTCTCTGGGAGGGTAACCTTGGATAGACGGGTGGCGGCAAGTGCCTGTTCGCCGATATAGCGTATGGCAAATGGGAAGTTGATGCTGCTGAGTTGCGACTGGCAGAAGGCATAGTCGTCGATGGCGGCCACCGATTCCGGCAGAACGATGCTCTGCAGTTCGCTGCCCCAGAAAACGCCATGGCCGATGCCTACGCAACCTTCGGCAACATTATGGGAAGTGAGTCCCTTCATGGGAGCGAGGGCAAGAACTTTTCCGTTGTTGCTATAAACACATCCACTCACAAGTTTGAGGTCGGTATTGCCTTCCTCGATGCTGATGGTGCGAAGTCCCGACTTGGCAAAGGCTCCGCCTCCAATGGTCTTGAGGCTGCGCGGCAAGGTTATTTCGGTGAGGAGTTTGTCTTCGAAGAAAGCCTCTTCGCCAATCGATTCCAAGGATGAAGGAAGGTCAATGCTGGCCAATGAGGTACAGTTGTTGAAGGCGCCATCGCCCAGCACGCGAAGGGTGGATGGCAGGCTTACTCGCTGCAAGTTAGTGCAGTAGAGGAATGCCTTGTCGATTTCTTCACAGCCCTCGGGAATGGTTATCTCGGTTAATCCCGTACATTTGTAGAACGACGAACTCTTGATCTTCTTGAGCGTGGATGGGAAGGTGATGCTGCGCAAGGTGGGGACGGTGAAGAAACAACTGTTGGGCACCACTTCGAGGCCTTCGGGCAGGATGATGCTGGTAAGTTTGGTGGAAGCGAAGCAGTAGTCACCCATGTATTTCAAAGTGGCAGGCAGTCCCACATAGGTGAGTTTGTCGGCAGAATAGAAGGCGCAGTATTGCAGCGAATCGACCGTGTTGGGCAATGTGACTGAGGTCACATCGGTCCAACGGAAGGCATATTCGCCTACCGAGGTGACAGTGTAGCCGTGATTGTTGTATTTGAAGTTCTGAGGCGCGGAAACGACGGTAGAGGTGCAAGTGCTGCTTATACCAGCAATGGCGACAGTCGATTCGCCGGTGATGGAGTATTTGAAGTCTCCATATTCGAAGGTGTCCTGAGCATTTGCAATTTGCGAACCGACAGTGCAGGCCATCAGTAAGGGAATGATTGAGGCAAAGGTTATCTTCATTTGATTGATTTGTGTTTGCTTGATATTTTGTGCAAATATAATGAAATTCCAGAGAAAGATGTCTTATTTATTCGTTTTTTCTTGACTGTTGGTATGGAAATGGATATTTTTGTGGCTTATTTGCTATGTTCACATTAGAAATTGACATAATGGCTTTTTTCTCATTTCCAAAATGGGATCCGTTGGTAAAAAAACGGAGGATGCGCTGCGGTAAGCAACACATCCTCTTTCCCAATTCGTTTTCTTTATGAATTCCGACTTCTTGATAGCCGAATTTGACGAAGAGCCTTATTTGCAGAGCCCGTTGTTTGCGATGAGCCACTCGGCAATCTGTACAGCGTTGAGGGCGGCGCCTTTCTTGATCTGGTCACCAACGAGCCAGAAGGAGAGGCCGTGGTCGTCAGCCAGATCCTTGCGGATACGTCCTACATAAACATCGTCCTTGCCAGCGAGGAAGAGAGGCATCGGATATTCCTTTTTCTCGGGATTGTCCATGAGCTGGACACCCTCGCCCTTGCGGATAGCCTCCTTGAACTTTTCGATGCTAACAGGTTCCTCGGTCTCTACCCAAACGGCTTCGCTGTGGCTGCGGAGCGATGGAACACGCACGCAGGTGGCCGAGCAAAGGGCATCGGTGTGCATGATCTTGCGTGTCTCGTTGTACATCTTCATCTCCTCCTTGGTGTATCCGTTTTCGGTGAAGACGTCAATCTGCGGGATGACGTTGTAGGCAAGCTGATAGGCAAATTTCTCGACGGTGACAGGCTCGCCGTTGAGCACCTGGCGATACTGCGTCTCCAGTTCCTTCATGGCTGCGGCTCCCGCACCTGATGCTGCCTGATAAGACGCTACGCGGATCTTCTTGATGTGGCTGATGTTCTCAATGCACTGCAGTACCACAACCATCATGATGGTGGTGCAGTTTGGATTGGCAATGATTCCCTTGGGACGAACGAGCGCATCCTTGGCATTGCACTCGGGTACTACGAGGGGTACGTCGGGGTCCATGCGGAATGCCGAGCTGTTGTCAATCATCACGGCACCATATTTCGTAATGTCGGCAGCGAACTCCTTCGAGGTGCCACCGCCTGCCGAAGTAAAGGCAATATCTACGCCCTTGAAGTCCTCGGTGTCGTGCTTGAGCTCCTTGACAACGATATCCTTGCCACGGAAGTTATAAGTACGACCTGCTGAACGGCTTGAGCCGAACAACAGAAGCTCATCGATAGGGAAGTTGCGTTCGTCGAGTACGCGAAGGAATTCCTGTCCCACGGCGCCACTGGCACCAACAATTGCTACTCTCATTTCTTTTATTTGATTTTGTTATTATGTTTCTTTATGCGCAAAGAGAAGAGGATGCGCTTAAATTGGGCGCAAAGATACGCATTTTTATAGGTTCTGCCAAGAAAATGGATAAAAAAACGATTGAAAGCCAGAAAAACATGGCATTTTGCAATGTATATATGTGGGTTGAGGGGCTTTTCGTTATAATGGAATGACGTAATGACGTTATTTCAGAATGTCTTAATTTCGTAATGCCGTTATTCCGAAATTACGAAATTATCAGAACCATCGTTTTTGCTATTTTATCGATACTATATTTATTTAGGTGTAAAATCGTACAAGATGCTGATAATGAGAGGGGATTTGGGGCGAGATGTTTTATATTTGAAATAACTGCTATTGCGGGAATCGAAAAAAGTTCGTACCTTTGCAGCGCAAAAACGAAGATGTTTTATTAGAATACTTCAATAATTTGGAGATTAAGTTTGGCTTTTCATGTAATTTGTGTGTGTTTATCTAAATGTTATGAGGATCAGGACTTGTGAAAGTCTTGATCCTTTCTTTTTTTAGTAAAAAATACATTCAGATGCTCTTTCTTTCAAGAAAAATAGTTATCTTTGCACCCAAGATTCATCTTTTACCCAATTTGCATTAGAATATGAACCGCGAGATATTGCGAATCGCCATCCCAAGCATCATCACCAATATCACTGTGCCCCTGCTCGGCATCGTGGATTTGGCCATTGTCGGACACCTTAATAACGAGGCGGCCATTGGCGCCATCGCTGTGGGAGGACTGATCTTCAATATGGTCTATTGGCTTTTCAACTTCCTTCGCATGGGTTCAAGTGGGCTCACGGCCCAGGCTTACGGCAGGCGAGACCTTGTCTCTGTCAGGAAGGTGTTGCGCATGGGACTTGGTGTGTCGCTGCTTTGCGGCATCGGCATCTTTGCCATCCAGCGACCTATGGAGTGGATTTCGCACATCATCATTTCTCCTACCGATCAGGTGTGGACTTTGGCGTTGCAGTATTTCCGTGTGCGAATCTGGGCAGCACCCGCGGTCCTTGCACTTTTTGCAATGAATGGTTGGCTTGTGGGCAATCAGAATTCGCGCTTTCCCTTATATATTGCGGTGGGTCAGAACCTGCTCAATATCGTTGCCAGCTATCTGTTGGTTTTCCATGCGGGACTTGGAGTCAAAGGTGTTGCATTGGGAACGGTGATAGCCGAATATGCGGGTGTACTAGCCGCAATTTGCTGGTGTCGATATCAGATGAAGTTGTCAACAGAGTTATTCACAAAAATTGTTGATAAATCGCCTTCCACAGGTTTTGAACAAGGTAATGTTGATAAATCTGGGGAATATGAACTAAGTTATCAACAGTTTTTCACCGTAAACAGGGATATCTTCTTCCGAATGATCTGCTTGATTGCAGTAACTACTGCCTTTACGGCATTCGGTGCCCGAATGGGCAACACCTTACTTGCCGTGAATGCACTCTTGATGCAACTCTTCACGCTTTTCAGTTATTTCAGCGATGGCTTTGCCTTGGCCGGAGAGGCTTTGGTCGGCAAGTATTTCGGACTTGCTCAGACATCGGGTGAAGGTGCCAAGACACGGGTGAATGAAGTAGTGAAAAGACTGTTCATCATGGGTGGCGTTGTGATGTTGCTTTTCACATTATTATATATTATATCAGGAAAGGGCATCCTCGGCCTGTTGACCGACGATACCCTTATCATAGAGGCGGCAATGCCTTATCTGCCATGGGCAGCAGCCATCCCGATCTGCGGCGTGGCAGCATTTATGTGGGATGGCATCTACATTGGAGCAACAGCAACACGCGAGATGTTCTTTTCGCTGTTGCTCGGTACAATCTGTTTCTTTGTGATGCGCTATGCGTTAGGACATCTGCTGGAAGATGCCAACGACGCCTTGTGGTGCAGTTTCCTGCTATATCTTTTGATACGAGGCGCCTATCTGGGCTTGCGCTGGAAGAGCATTATAAGAAATGCTTTACGGGTTGGCCAATGATAGCGGAAAGCAGATTGTTGGCAGCGCTTGATGCGCCGATGCGGTAGAGGTCCTTGGTGAGCCATTCGTCGCCGAGCACGGCCTTAACGATGCTGTAATAGATTACGGCATCTTCAGGAGTGCGCACACCACCAGCCACCTTGAATCCGACCTTGTTGCCGGTCTGTTCATAATAGGCCTTGATCATCTTGCACATCACAAGGGCTGCCTCGGGTGTGGCGGCCACGCTGATCTTGCCCGTCGATGTCTTGATGAAGTCGGCTCCTGAATACATGGCAAGGACAGAAGCCTTGGCAATAAGCGATGCGCTCTTGAGAGCTCCTGTTTCGAGGATAACCTTGAAGATCTTGTCGCGGCAGGCTGCCTTGCATTCCTGGATGGTGTCGCACATGCTCTCGTAGTCACCTGCAAGCATCTGGCCAACGTTGATGACGATGTCAACCTCATCGGCGCCGCCGGCAAGGGCGAGGGAGATCTCTGCCACCTTGATTTCGTCGAACGTCTGACTGGAGGGGAATCCTCCGGCCACGACCGTCGTATCGACTTCTGTGACGTCGAGGTTGGTGGAAACTACTTCTGCGAAGTTGGGATAGACGCAGATCGAAGCGACGTTGTCAAGCTCGGGATATTTCTCCTCGAAGTCGTTGACGCGCTTGGTGAATTCGGTGATGCGTTCCTCGTTGTCGGTGGGGTTGAGGCTGGTGAGGTCGATGCAGCCGAGGCTGAACTTGAGAACGTCAATGGTGTTGTTCGCATCATAGTTCTCGGTGACGATTTGCTTCACTTCGTTGACGATCTCCTCGTCGCTGAGGTTCACGTCGTACTTGCTGAGGGTGTCAAGATATTTGTCTTTCATAAATAATAGGGGTAATAAATGTTATTCCTTGTTCTTGGTATCGATGAGGATGGTGACGGGTCCGTCGTTGACCAGTTCGACTTGCATATTGGCGCCAAAGATACCCGTGGCGACAGGGCGGCCCAGACCTTGCTCGATGGCCTGGACAAACTTCTCGTAGAGCGGCACGGCAATGTCGCGCCCGGCAGCGCGGATGTAGGCAGGGCGGTTGCCTTTGGCAGTGAGGGCATGGAGTGTGAACTGCGAAACGATGCACACCTCGCCGCCAACGTCCATCACCGAGCGGTTCATCACGCCTCGCTCATCGTCGAAGATGCGCAGTGCCAGCAGTTTGTGGGCCATCCAGTCGATGTCTTCTTGCGTATCGGCAGCCTCAAAGCCTACGAGCACAAGCAGACCTTGCCCGATTCGGCAGCGCAATTCACCTTCGATAGTTACTGATGCACGGCTGACGCGTTGGGTGACGGTTCTCATCCGAGTTTGCTGAGGAGATCCTTTACTGCCGCTGAGATGGCCTTGCCGTCGGCCATGCCTGCGAGTTTTGCGGTGGCTGCCTTCATCACGCGGCCCATGTCCTTGGGACTTGTGGCACCCACTTCGGTGATGATGGCCTTGATCTTCTCGCTGATTTCTTCAGGAGAGAGTGCCTTGGGAAGGAACTCTTCCATCACCTTGACCTGTGCCAGTTCTTCGTCGGCCAAATCCTGACGGCCTCCGGCAATAAACTGCTCGGCAGCATCCTTGCCCTTCTTTACCATCTTGGCGATGATCTTGAGGGCATCACTATCGGAAAGTTCGCCATTGGCTCCACCTGCGGTCTTGGCCTCGATAAATTCTTTCTTCACGTTGCGGAGTGTATCGCGACGCACTGCATCGCGTTCCTTCATGGCATTCTTGATGCCTTCGCTGATTTGGTCAAACAGATTCATAATTGTTGTTATTTGGGTTTAAGTGGGGTTATTTAGAGTTAAGAAGGGTTAAGAGGGGTTAGATGTTGGATGATTATAACGGGGCAAAGATAATAATAAGTTGCGAGAAATGCAAATTTTGTCACCTAAAAGATGCAAAAATAGGCGAAAAAGTGCCAATATTGCTTTGATTAAACGAAAAATATGCATTTTTTCGTTGAAAAATTTGGGGATTCCAAGAAATATCATTATCTTTGCACCCGCTAAACAAGTTTTAGCCAATATGGTGGGTATAGTTCAGTTGGTTAGAGCGACAGATTGTGGTTCTGTATGTCGTGGGTTCGAATCCCACTACCCACCCAACTTTTTCAAAACGGCCCTGGCGCTTTCATCTAGCGGTTAGGATACCGGCCTCTCACGCCGGGTACACGGGTTCGAGTCCCGTAGGCGCTACTCTAAGACCAATCATCGAAAGATGGTTGGTCTTTTTTCATTGGCTTTCCTTATTTCGTTTCTGTACATCAGTGGGAGACTCGTTGAACTGTTCCTTGTAGCACTTTGCGAAATAACTTGGCGAAGAGAAACCGACTTCGTAGGCGATCTCGGAAACGGTCTTGTTGCTTTCATGCAGCAGACGGTCGGCTGCCTTCAATCGAATGAGGCGGATGAGTTCGATGGGCGATTTGCCTGTGATGGATTTGCATTTGCGATAGAGTTGCACGCGACTCATATTGAATTCCTCGCTCAACTGTTGGATGTCGAGGTCGGTATTGCTGATATTTTCGGAGACAAAACTGTGGAAATGGTTATAGAAACTGCGGTCCACATCGCTGAACTCAGCTCGTGTCATCTCCTTGTAGCGGTCCTTGGCGGGATTGATGTATTTGCGACTATTGATCAGGTTGTCGATGCGTGCTAATAAAACGTCGGAATTGAATGGTTTGGTGATGTAGGCATCAGCGCCTGAACGATAACCTTGGATGCGATGATCGTCGAGCGCATAGGCGGAGAGTAGCAGTACGGGGATATGGCTGGTGGCTTGATCGGCCTTGATCAGGCGACAGCATTCAAGACCATTCATCACAGGCATCATGACATCGCAGATGATGAGGTCGGGGATGTTCTGCTTGGCCATAAGCAATCCCTCTTCTCCGTTCGATGCTGTGATCACCAGATAGTTCTTCTTTTGTAGCACCATGGTTAGGTATTTACGAATGTCGCTGTTGTCGTCGATGACAAGAATGGATTTGCGGCTTTCGTCAACATCGATGAAGGGTATGCGGCTATTGCTTTCTTTACGGAGTTCGGCTGAATCAGATGTGCTCTGAACAGACTGGTTTGCAATGGCATCAAGACGTTCGCCGTTATTAAACAGATCATCTTGCAACATATTGAGAACCTTGTCGGCTATTTTCATGAGTTCGTCAGCCTGATGTCCCATTAGTGCAATCAGTTCCTTTTGTCTTTCGGTAAGACCTCCTTCCTCAAGGATGGTATGGATTGGGCCTGCGATGAGGGTGAGTGGTGTGCGGCAGCTATGGCTGACATTTGAGAAGAACGTCAGTTTGGCCTGTGTGGCGTCTTCAATCCTTTTGCGCAGTTTGGCGCGTTGCTGCATAGCCCAAATGGCATAGATTACAAAGCCGATAATCAATGCTATCAGGAAGATTGCGGCCAAAATGAGCAGTTGGAGTATATTGGAGCGTTCCAGGTACTTGCCCAAACGTCCGTTGACTGCTTCGATGCGTTGATTCATCTTTTCGATGTGCTGCTCCTGTCGAAGCACCATTTGCACATTGTTGCGATCGATGAGTTGGGTTGGGAGCTTGGTGACGCGTTCGTAGGGACGTCCCTCCAGAATATCGAGTGCCAGTTGGAATGATTCGAGTGCACAGGTGGGGTTAGTGCAGGTGGCATCGATTTTTCCATCGAGGACACATTGTATGCCTTGACCCTCGCCTGCGAGCGCATCTATGCCCATGATGATCGGCTTCTTATTGAGATTGTGTTTCTGACAGGCATCGTAAGCTGCAATAGCCAAAGGGTCGTTGTAGGCGGCAATCAGATCGACATCAGGATGCAATGCTATCAGACTGTCGAGAAGCGGAAAGGCAGATTCGTAGGTCCAATTCGTTTCGCATGAATCGATGACTTGTATGTCGGGGTAGTTCGAAATCACATCGTGGAATCCTCTGCGTCGTTCGAGTGTGGACGAGGATTCCTTGACGCCCAGCACTTCAATCACCTTGCCGTGACCATTGAGACTGTACGAAGCAAATTGACCGCCTCGGATGCCTATGTCTCTGTTGTCGACTGAAACGCGAGCGGTGTAGTTGGTGCTTGCGGTTTCGCTGTCGATGAGGATGACGGGGATGCCGGCGGCAGCAGCTTCGTCAACGACGGGGCTCAATGCTTCGGCTGCTTCGGGAAGGATCATAATCAAATCGACCTTGGCTTTGATTAGTCGCCGCACATCAGCAATCTGTTCCGATACATTGGTGACATTGTGCGAGATATCCAGTTCTACTTCCGGATAGGAATTATCCTCACGCTGCAAGTCTTTGATGAGCTGTCGGTTCCAATCGTTGTGTATGCATTGCGATACACCGATATGATACTTCTTTTCTCGACATGCAGTGAACAGGATAAATGATATTAGTATTATAAGTGCTTTTAGTGTGTTGTACATTCGAGACATTTTTCGCGGGTTTGGTATGTAGTGTTTATTCGAATGTGAGATAGGGGAGTATCTGCTGAATCTGCTCGGCAGAAAATGTAGTGAGTTGCTGGAATTCAACGATTGAAGTCAGTCGCTTGTGCCGTGTGCGGTATCGAACGATTTCGACTGCTTGTTCGTGTGAAATGTAGGGGTGACGTTGTAATTCGGAAACCGTTGCTTCATTGACATGAATGAGCCTGAGTCGGTTGGCGTCGGTTGTGAACCAGACTGTGCACCATTCTTCCATGTAATCTCTCGCGGCATCCCAGGTGAGGAATTCCTGCAGTTGCCGGGGATTATAGAATCCTCCATAACGCAAGCGATTCTTGAGAATCACCGATGCCGTACGTGCAGCAATGCCAGGGATTCGGATGAGGGTCAGGCTATCGATGGTGTTAAGGTCAAAGAGGTGAGGCTCGGTGAATTTGCGAGGGCGTTCCCCCGTTTGAGAGGTGAAGGGAGTGGATTGTGAGGCATTGATTGTTGCAGTACTGTCTGCAATGGTGTCTGAACTGCGTAGAGATTGGTCGGGTCTGTTTTGTCCTTGAGTTGAATGACTTTGGCGATAATGATTATGGTTGTTTCGATTGTACGTGTGATAGTAATTGCCATTTTGTTTATGGTAGTCGCGGTTATACAAGGGTTGTGAAGGAATCTGGAGACGTGTAGTGTCGGCAAGCAATTGAGCCACTTGGGCCTCGAGTATTTCGATGCGTTCTTCCTGTTGATGCATACTGACGAAGAAACGAGCCACGCTGATGCCCATCAAAAAGATGATGAGCACCAGGAGGCTGCGTTGTATGTAGGGAGGTATAGACTTGCGATTGCCTGCCATTTCCAGATTACTTGATTACCTTTTGACCTTTGACAATAAAGATGCCATGAGTGGAAGGCTCATTTACCTTGCGTCCCAACAGGTCGTAGGAGGTAGAGACATTTTTTTCTTCCTGATGGATATCGGAGATTCCGTCGCCACTAATGGTGATTGGCTCTGACAGATCAGACAGAGTGCCATGTTCGCCAACGGACTGAACCTTAACGACGTCACCAGCTTGAGCCGTATATTTGCATTCGGTCGGGAAAGCAACGGGCGTGTCATTGACAGTTACCACATAGCAGACTGCATACTTGTCGGCGGTCCAACTGATGTCTGTTCCAACGGCATTGAGCTTAGGAGTTGCCGGCTTATCCACATAGGTTTGTGGGTTCCAATAGCCGGAAGCGTTGTTTGACTTGTCACCGCTGAAGACATTGGTGATAGTATATTCTGCGGCTTCTTCAGCTGTCAGCTCATTCTTGGCAGCGCCCCAAATCTTATTGCCTGCATCGTCAGTGTAATAGTAGCACTTGCGACTGACGGTTGACATCTGGTTGCCCTTGGCATTCCACATATCATAGACTGCCCAGATGGCAGGCAAGCCTCCCATGTGGTCAAACCAGATGGAATCATTGGTGCTTACTTCGCATTGGGTGTGGAGGAATACAGTCTTTGGATTGTTATGCCATGGACGGCCAAACCAAACGCTGTAGCGAGAAGGATCCTCAACGTCATCGGTGGTGATGGTGGTGTTGTTGAAGACATAGCCCCAGCGAGTCTCTGCAGGGTGACTTGGAGCAACAATGAAGCCACCAGAAGGACGATTGATGTTGAGCAAACAATTATCGAAGAAGACATCGCCATCTCCATAGATGAAATCCACAGAACCCTCGATTTCTGAGTTGTTCCAAAAAGTTCGGTTGTAGGTCCCTCCATTGTAGTAGGTGTCCTGGTAAGAACGGGTGCGAACGTTGTTGAATACAGCACGGTCGGCGGAAATGTTCATAGCCAAAGCCTGAGGTCCCGCCATCTGTCCGATGGTCCAGTTCTCATTGTCGACAGTACAGCCTTCCATGTAGAAGTCTGTGCCACCGGCCTGCACTTCAAGAGTTGCACCAGCACTGATGTGATACCATACGCGGCTGTGGTCGGTCTTGGTAGAGCCATCGAGACGATCGCCGGAAATGATGACCTTGTCGCGATCCTGTCCGATGAGGTGGATGTTTGGCTTGTTGACGTAAACGAGACGGCATGAGTCATACTCGTTGATGCCCGCGTTGTTGATGCGGGTAGTCTCAGTTCCGTCATTGTTTTCAGGATCAGTGTAGCGTGTGCCATAACCAGATGAGAAGGTGAAGTTCGGATCACGATAGGTGCCCTCCTTTATGTAGATGAGGTACGGCTCGGTGCTTTTGGAAGGAGCATCGTCGATGGCAGCCTGGATAGTGCGATACTGTGCAGGCATGTCTTCGGTTGCCTCAATCTTGTCCCGATAATCCAACTGCTTGAGGGAAGCATCGACAATGGCGTTAAAACTGCGCGGAGATGGTACGGGACGCTCAATGACATTCATTGCATAGTTGAGGGCGGGGGCCTTCTTGTTGCCAGTGGCAGCATCAACTACGTAGCCTTCAGGAATGCTGAGCATGTAGGAAGTGCCGTAGTCGAGTCCGGAATAGTTGATGGTAAGGGCACGATTGCTCCAAGTTGGAGTGATAGCCTTGGTTTCGCCCGATGCATTGTTGGTAAGGGTGATTTCGCCATCACCTTGAGCTATACGTGCATTGTAGTTGACTACGATGCGACCACTGCGGGAAATATTCTCGCCTGTCTCAGGAGAGATGGATTGGATCTCGAGTTTTGAGTCATCGCTGTTGCCCATTACGGTGCCAGTCAAAACGACGTTGGCAAGACCATGATCCTTGGTGCCACCAAGACTATAGATACTGAACTTCAACTTGAGAGGAGACTCCTCGTCGGCAGATAGACCGTTGATGTCGTAGGAGTACTGAGAAAGTTCCATGTCCTTGCCTGAACGGTTCGGAGTGAAATCCTTGTCGAGGATCAGTTCATCATCACCTGCACAAACCGCAACTTGCCATTTGCCACCATCAGTGCCAAAGCGAGCAGCATCGAAGGAGAGTTTCTGTGGAATGAAGACACCACCATTGGTCAAGTCGATAGAGAAGGTCAACGTGTTGGCATCACAGGGAGCAGAGCTATTGTTTGTGCCCTTCTCCATAGTGCAAATGATGGAAGTGAAGGTAGCATTGCCGGTTGATCCACTCCATGACTTGGTGCCATTGAATGCAAGTTCTTCACCGAGTGTAATCACATCATTCTTGAAGTATGCGCTTGCCTCAAATGGATCATATTCTGGATGCTGATCGGCATCACCACCATTGAATGCCCAGGTTAATGTGGCATCTGGGATAGAAACACTGGATGCTTGAGCGAAACCATGAACATAAACATCAGCTAGGCAGATGGTCTTGGCATTGGCTGCACCGCCATTGTACCAGGGATAAACACGGATGTAAAGACAACCTCCATCTTCAATACTCTCCACAATGCTGCTCTCTACCAGGTAGGCAGTATTGCCTGCCATGCCGTCGGAGAAATCTGCAATCTGGGTAGGGCTGGAGAAGAGGGAATCGGTATCATAATATACCTTGCAACGCATACCGGAACCGCCTGCACCTGCGACGTACATTGAGATCTTGTCAAGGTTGATGAGGGTTTGAGCAGGAGCCTTAACACCGAGCTGGATGAAACGTGTCGAAACCTCGTCGATTTCGCCTTCTGGCCAAGAATCTTCAAGAGTACAGTTTCGCTGAACCTTGCGGGTTGCGTCATAACCGCTTTCTTCTGGCCAAACTGCTTTCGAGTTGATGTTGTTATAGTCTCGTGCATACATACTGCTCCAGGTCTGGTCGATAGCTTCGATAGCACCTTCCGTCACAGAAGAATTGCCACCATTCATTGCCCAAAGCACACTGCATTCTTCGGTCTCGCCGCCCAAGGCAATGATTGACGCAGAGAGTTCGAGTGTTTTTTCGTTGGTGCCATCACTTGCTGTAAGAGTGCCGTTTACTGTCCCGGTACCATTGAGTTGAACACGAATGTAAACGGATGTAATCAGGTTAGAGCCGGTGTAGGACACTTCAGCTGTCTGGCCGAAGTTCTCCTTGTCGGCACTCACCAGGAAGTCTCCGGTAGTAGTGAAGGTGAAAGTACCGCTTTCATTCGCAAGACCAAAGGCTGAAATGTTGAATTCCTTGGTTAGGGTCTGTCCATTATACCCCTTGCCGAGATCCCCACTTTGTGGATTGAAGGTGATTTCGTTCGAGACGATGACGTGCTCAGCCAGTTCGGCAAGGATGGCATCAGACTTGGCCTTGTTGTCGGCATTATAATTCGTAGCCTTGGTAATCATGTTCTCGCCATTCTTGACTGCCTGTGCAAACGTGCGGGCAATCAAAGTTGCACCCAAGGCTATTGTGTGGGTATTGTCGCTAGAGCAGAAGAGATTCTCGGTGCAATACTGTTCGCCATAGCTCAGATAAAGTTCGGCGGTGAGTTGCGTGAGGTCAATTACTGGGACGTCTTCATATTCAGCAGCAACGTCGATGAGGGACTGCGCATAGTCGTAGGTGTTGTCGCTTGCAGGAACACTATTGTCCGTCTTGTACGATTGACCGTCACATATAGTAAACTTGTCTCCGAGGTCGTGCATGCCGTTGCGACGAATGGTATTGCCGCTGAAATACTTGCGGCAGATAGGTGTGACGATGATAGGCTTGCCGCCACGAGCCTTGGTTTCGTTGATAAAGTTGCGAATAAAACCCTTGAAGGTTCCGTAAGGAGTTGTACCACGATAGTCTGTCGAAGCAGCAGTTGTGGCATCGCCAATATAATTATAATAGGCTTTGACGGTATCTCCGTCGGCGCCTTCATTCTTTTCGTCATTATGAGCAAATTGGATGATTACATAATCACCCTCTTCGATAGTGGTAGCTGAACTTTTTGGGGCTACCATAGTTGGCCAATAGGCGCTCTCCTGATAAAAGGACTTTGAACTTGCTCCAGATTTGCCTCGATTGTTGACGGTGATAAATTCCGAATCGAAAAATTGTTGTAGCATCTGGCCCCAGCCACGCTTCTCAGAGCTTTCGTCATAGGTCTGCATGGTGCTGTCGCCAATACTGTGCAATTTAACTTTGGCTTCTACATTGGAGCCAAAGGAATTGAGGCCTAAAAGTGTTATGAGTGCAAGGGAAGTAAGATTCTTATTCATGTGTTGTTAATGGTTTGAGAGTAAAAATGGGAGAGTTTAATCAAGGCAGTGTAAACGCGCACGCATACGCGCTTTTAAATAATGAAGATGCCAAATGGGATACATCCGTTTGTGCGTGTATCCCATTCGGCAATTTATAGATTAGAGCCTAAGTCAGAGAGTTACTTCTCTTCCTTCTTAGCGGCTGGTTTCTTGGCAGCAGGCTTCTTGGCAGCGGGTTTCTTGGCAGCAGCCTTCTTCTCGTCAAGCTTCTTTTCAGCCTTCTCGAGTTGAGCCTGGAGCTTCTCGATAACCTTGCCCTGCTCGTTGATCTGCTTCAGAAGTGGGTTGAGTTCCTCGTTCTCAACTTCCTCGGGGAATTCCTGCTTCAGGCGGATCTCCATGTCGCTGACGATGTTCATATAGTTGGTGAATGCATCGAAGCTGGAGTCATAGGGTGAGAATGGAACGTAGGCGCCCATCTTGGTCGACATGAACTTGAAGTGGTCGGCAGAAAGCAGGTAGGCGAAATCCTGACGGAGAATCTCGTTGTTCGACATGTGCAGACGCTCGGAGATCGAGTAGATGGCACGAATGGCCTCGTTCTGAAGGTCGTTGCCCATCCAGGCGCTGACGTCCTTGTCGTAGCCGTCCCAAGAAATCGGGTGACCAACGTTGGCAACAGCGATGGGTGGAATGTTCTCCCAGCACTCGGCAGGTGTAGCAAAGCGGATATCCTTCTGTTCGGCGAAGTATGGCAGGGCCTTGAAGAAGTTGAAGATTCCGCTCGACTCGGGATTCATACCACCAATTACGTCGAAGTTCATAGCTATGAGGTAAACCTTCTCTTCAGCAGGAGAATCAGCAATCCAACCCATATACTGGCCAGCATCGAGACCATACTGGAAGTTGAGGCAGATATCCTCAGAGAGCTTGGTGTTGCGGAACATCAGGCCCACATCCTGCTTGGCAGCGGTGGAGTAAACGTAGTTGGGCGACTTCCAGCCAAGGACGTGACGGGTTCCCTCGGTAACTACACCCTTGAATCCCATAGCAGCGATCTCGGCACCGATTTCATCGTTGTAGATGAAGCCAGTGTTGACGAAGGTCTTCGAATCGTACTGGAAGGTGTCGTTGATGATCTTCTTCTGGAGTTCAACCTGATACTTGAAGTCCTCGGGATCGACAAGCGATGAGAGCGAGTGGGAATAGGTCTCGCAGCAGAGCTCGCAGCAACCGGTGGCAACCAGTTCGCGTACGCAGTCGAGGAACTCAGGGCAGTACATCTCGAACTGCTCCATGGCAACACCCGAAATCGAGAGAGCTACCTTGAACTTCTTTTCGGAAGCCTCAATCATCTCCAGCAGCATCTTGGCTGCAGGGATATAGCTCTGATATGCCAAACGCTTCAGGATTTCTTCGTTGGCATAATCGTCATAATAGTAATGGTCTGCACCGATATCGTAGAAACGATATTTCTTCAGACGGAAGGGCTGATGTATCTCAAACAGCAAACAAACGGTTTTCATAATTAACAATTAGCAATTAAGAATTAATAATTAAATTCCTGGTCGCTGTTTAGGACCAGCCTAATAATCTCTTGTATGCGTCAACAACGCGGCGGCCTACCTTCTCCCAAGTGATCTGGTTGACCTCGTTGCGACCCATTTCCTGCATGAACTTGTGGAGCTCGGGGTATGTGATAAGGGCATACATGGCGTCGGCCATAGCGTCGATGTCCCAATAGTCGCACTTGAAGCAGTAGTCGAGGATTTCGCCGCAGCCCGACTGCTTCGAGATGATCGAAGGCACGCCGCACTGCATGGCCTCAAGTGGAGAGATGCCGAAGGGTTCGGAAACCGAAGGCATCACATAGACATCGCTGACCTTGAACATTTCGTACACCTGCTTGCCGCGAAGGAAGCCAGTGAAGTGGAAACGATCGGCCAAACCCTTTTGAGCTACCAGATGGATCATCTGTTCCATCAAGTCACCGTTGCCGGCCATGACGACACGGGCATTGGGAGCCTTCTGCAAGCAGCGTGAAGCAGCCTCGACGAAGTACTCACAGCCCTTCTGTGCCGTGATACGGCCCAGGAAGGTGATGACCTTCTCGTCGGTGCCTCGCTTGGCTTCCATGTCGAGCACTTCCTGCGACATAGGTTCCACGGCATTGTGCATTGCGATACACTTGGCAGGATCCTGATGATAGTGGTTGATGACTGTCTGACGTGTCAGCTCAGATACGCACTGTATCTGGTCGGCGTTGTTCATACCGTCGAGCTCGATCTTGAAGGTCGGGTCGTTGGCATCGCACATGCCGCGGGTGCGGTCGAACTGAGTAGCGTGAACGTGGATGACGAGTGGCTTGCCGGTCACCTGCTTGGCATGGATGCCGGCAGGATAGGTGAGCCAGTCATGGGCATGGATCACATCGAAGCCGTCATGCTGCAATTCCTTGCGGGCGATGACGCCTGCTACGATGGAATAGTTGTTGATTTCCTCCAGCAGGTTCTTGGGATATTTGCCCGAGAACTCGATACATCCGAGGTCGTTGGTGTAGAGGTTGCTGAAGTCAGCGTAGATGCAGTTGCGCAGGTCGTAGTATTCCTGTGGATCCATCACATGACCCTGGCGCTTCTGTACGTAGTCCCAATCGACGTCCTTCCATACCACTGGCGTATTCGATGCGCCAATGATGTGTACGAAGTCTTTGATTTCGTCGCCTTGTGGCTTTGGCAGGACAAAGGTAACATCACATTCTCCTGTGTTGACGACACCGCGTACGATACCGAACGAAGCGGGTCCCAGACCACCGAGGATATGAGGAGGCCATTCCCAGCCAAACATTAATGCTTTCATGTTTATTCTGGATTATATTTATTATTTTTTTCTTGAATGCTCAACATATCGATCCAGGAAGTCCATAGCGCGCAGAATCTCGGCCTGGTTGATCGAAAGTGACTGTGCTCCATGTCCGCGGAATGGCGGGTCACCATCATAGACTTCCGAAACGGTGCCGATGCAGTGGCGGCTCATCTCTTCCTCGTAGGCCCACAGACGACGTGTGATGAATGCGACGCCTGAGTTGGTGAATACCGAAAGGTATGCTTCGGCATAGATGCCGAGCAGCCAGGGCCAGCAGGCTCCGTTATGATAGGCTGCATTGCGCTGGCTCACATTGCCCCAGTAGTTAGGACGATAAAGACCGGCGGTAGGTGTCAGCGAACGGATGCCCTTGGGCGTCAGGAGTTCGCGAGTCACCATGTCAAGCACAGCCTTGCGTTCGGGCTTGGTGAATGGGGTATAGGTCAAACCGATGGCAAACAGCTGGTTCGGGCGAACATCGGCGCACTTGAAGTCTTCGGTTACGTAATCGTACAGATAGCCTGTCGGGGTAGTGAACAAACGCTTGAAGTTGGCTTCATACTTCTCGGCCTGCAGGTCGAGGGCCTCAATCTTTTCTGCATTCTTCTTGGCATCTACCTTGTACAAGTCGATCAACAGCTTGACGGCATTGTACCAGAGTGCATTGAACTCGACGATGTAACCTGTGCGGTAGGTGATGGGATGACCGAACTCGGTGGCATTCATCCATGTGATAGCCTTTCCGTCGGCGTTGGCATATACCAATCCATTTTCGCGCAGTTCCAGTTCGGAGTTGCCGTCGATAATGTAGTTGACCACCTCCTCCACGAATTCGCCATACTTTTCGGCGGCCTTCTTGAAGCCTAATCGGATGGCATATTGCTGCACAGCCCAAACGGCCCAAAGAGGTACATCAGGATAGTTGATCTCGTGGATGGTCTTGTCAACTTCGCTATTCTGCATGAAGTTTCGCACAGCCTCTATGCCGCTTGCCATGATCTTGTGGTACTCGGCCTCGTCACCGATAACGAGTGTCGAACCGGGCACAGCGATGAATTGGTCGCGTGCACGTACCTTGAACCAGGGGTAGCCGGCAATGATGTAGTCCTTGCCATCGCGCTCGATGATGTTGCTGGTGGCCGAGATCTTGAGGCAGTTGAAGAAACTGTCGCGTGTGGTGCGGAGTTTCACCTCGCGTGTGAAGAGTGCCTTCAATCCATTCGGCTTGATAGGGGTGATGCCTCCAGAGAAGACTACACTCTCGCCCTTCTTGATTGAGAATTCGAAATAGCCGGGCATGAAGAGATCTTCCTTGTAGCCGTAGCCACGAACCTGCTCACGCGGATATTCGACACCAATGTTCCAGTCGGGATGACTGTGCCACTGGTTCTCCTTCGATAACTGCATGTAGAGGGTAGGATAGCCCTGGTAGAGGCAGGAACCGATACCATTCTCCACAACCTCGTAGTTGTAGTTCACCTGATTGTTGCGCTGGGTGAGCTCGTTCACATTGCGGAAGGCGAGCTGTGGGCGCAGCCTCAATGTCGTCTCACTGTGGGCATCAACCAGGGTGTAGCGGATGATGACACGTGGCTCATGGAGCACAACAAGGCTTTCACGAGTCAGGATCACACCTCCCACACGATAGGTGTTGGTGGAGATGGTTTCACAATTAAACTCACGGATGTACTTGTGTCCACGGGGGGCGAAGGTATCGCCCTCATACTTGTGGATGCCAAGATTGAACTCTGCTCCATGCTGTATAACAGTCTCATCGAGGGATGAAAGCAATACATGGTTGTCATCATCCAACTCCGGAATAGGAATGACCAGCAAACCGTGGTATTTGCGGGTGTTGCATCCTGTCACCGAAGTGCTCGAGTACGCTCCGCTTTTATTCGTTCGGAGATACTCGATGTCAAGAGATTGCTCAAGGTTGGTAAGCAGAGTCTTGTCAAACTTCAGATAGCTCATATAGATTAGATTATCGGGTGTAATTTGGTTAATACACGGTACATGGTGCCATTGGGGCACTATATTTCGTTGCAAATATAGCGCATTGTTTTTATTTATCCAAATTTTTAAGCAAAATAGTGCGTATTTTCACACTATATTTGTCAATTTTATGTTATCGAGCATAAAAAAATAGCTAAAAATTCAAAAAATGCAATCGTTTTGGCGAACGTATGATTATAATGTGTACTTTTGCACACAAATTATAAAAGTGAGCAATTCTGCTCCAATGCCAGGTATGAGTGTAAATACGAGATCAGAATTAATCGAAGTGGCACGTCAACTGTTTGCCACCAAGGGCTTCGACAATACGACGATGAACGAGATCGCCGCAAAGTCGGAGAAGGGTCGACGTACACTTTATACGTATTTCAAGTCGAAGTCGGAAATCTTCCTGGCTGTAGTCGACAGCGAGATGAGTCACATCATCGAGGCAATAGAGGAAATACCTCCTCTCGAGATTCCTGCCGACGAGAAATTAAAGCGATATATCCTATGCCGTCTTGACCAGGTGCGTAATACGGTGATCCGTAATGGCTCGCTCAAGGCGGAATTCTTTCGCGATGTTATCCAGCTCGAGCATGCAAGACGACGTCTCGATGTGCGTGAACTGAGCATCTTGCGCAGCATCTTGCAGCAGGGTATCGAAGAAGGCACTTTTGACATCGACAATGCTTCGGTCGTGGCCGTTACTATTCACTATGCTTTGCGTGGTCTTGATCTGCCTAATATACGCGGACAATTTACGGCCTTGGGCGTTCCTACTGCTCGGCTTCGTGAATGCATTTTCAAGATGATATTCTATGGCATTGTTCGCACTCATGCTCGATCATATACACATTATTAAATATATTATACAATTATACAATTTTACAAATTATGAAACTCCTCGAAGGAAAAGTAGCACTTATCACAGGTGCTGCCCGTGGCATTGGTAATGCCATTGCCCACAAGTTCGCCGCCGAAGGCGCCGATATTGCATTCACTGACCTCGCGCTCAACGAAGAGCACCTCGCCAACATTAACCGTGCTGCCGAGGAAATTGCTGCTCATGGCGTAAAGTGCATCGGCTATGCATCGAATGCTGCCGATTTTGCCGAAACCGAAGCTGTTGTCGCAAAGATCAAGGCCGATTTCGGTCGAATTGATATCCTTGTAAACAATGCTGGTATCACCAAGGACGGACTCATGCTCCGCATGTCTGAAGCTCAGTGGGATGCCGTAATCAACGTCAACCTCAAGTCTGCCTTCAACTTCATTCACGCTTGTTGCCCCATTATGCTTCGTCAGAAGGGTGGCTCGATCATCAATATGTCGTCTGTTGTCGGTGTTCACGGCAATGCCGGCCAGTGCAACTATTCTGCCTCAAAGGCAGGTATGATTGCTCTCGCCAAGTCTATCGCTCAGGAGATGGGCCCCAAGGGTATCCGCGCCAATGCCGTCGCTCCAGGCTTCATCGAGACAGCCATGACTGCTCAGCTGCCACAGGCTGTTCGCGACGAGTGGATGAAGAAGATACCGCTTCGTCGTGGTGGTCAGACCGAAGATATCGCCAACGTCTGCGTTTTCCTCGCCAGTGATATGTCAAGCTATGTCACAGGTCAGGTTATCCAGATCGATGGTGGTATGAATATGTAAACAATTAACAGCTAGCAATTAACAATTTAAATTGTTGGTTAGGTGGAGATTATCTACGAAGACAACCACATCATCGCCGTCAGCAAGACCTGCCATGAGATTGTGCAGGCCGACAAGACGGGCGACGAACCATTGTCCGACACACTGAAACGCCTTATCAAGGAGCGTGATGCGAAGCCCGGCAACGTTTTCCTCGGCGTCACCCATAGGTTGGATCGCCCCACTACCGGTGTAGTTCTTTTTGCCAAGACCAGCAAGGCACTAGAGCGTCTTAATCGGATGTTTTCGAGTGGCGAGGTTCACAAGACCTATTGGTGCATCGTTGAAAATGTATGGGGGGCTGGAGATAATGTCGCCGAAGCGACCGCAGATTTACCTCCCAAGGAACAGGACCTGACCGATTATTTGGTTCGCAACGAGAAGCAGAACCGTTCCTACGCTTACAGCGAACCTCGTCAGGGGGCCAAGGAGGCGCGTCTGCATTACCGTGTGATAGCCTCCACCGAGCGTTATGCGCTGCTTGAGGTTCAACTCTTTACGGGTCGCCATCATCAGATACGTTGCCAGCTCGCAAACATTGGACTTCCCATCAAAGGAGACTTGAAGTATGGCGCTCCGCGGTCTAATCCCGATGGTGGAATCTCCTTGCATTCGCGTCAGGCACAGTTCGTCCATCCCGTTTCCAAGCAGGAGGTTGTCATCGTAGCTCCTGTCCCCGACGACACGCTATGGAAGGCGCTTGCCGCACAGTTGGCTTAAGGCACTTATCCTCTCCGGATTATTTTCGGAGGGGATATTCTTTTTTGCCTTATTTTGATTTATTTATATTCCGTTTTTCCCCCGAAAAACCGATTTTGTTCATAAAAACGGACAAATTTTTTAAAAAGTTGTCCCAACTCTTGGTTATGTGCTCAAAGATTATTATCTTTGCGCATGAATGCAGACTTATTATTTTCGAATAGCCAATTAACTTATAACATTTTTCACTAACTAATAAATCTAACAAATTTTCACTATGGCATTAATGGATCAACTCGTTGCCAAAGCCCAGGGCAATAAGCAGCGAATCGTCCTCGCAGAGGGCACCGAACCACGTACTATCCAGGCCGCTGACCGTATTCTTGGTGACGGCGTTGCAGACATCATCCTTATTGGTGCAAAGGCTGAGATTGAAGCCCTTGTTAAGGAGTATGGCCTCAAGAACATCGATAAGGCTACCATCGTTGAGCCTCTTAATAATCCCAAGGCACAGCAGTATGCTGACCTCCTCTTCAAGCTCCGCGAGAAGAAGGGTATGACCCCTGAGAAGGCTGCCGAACTCGTGAAGGATCCTCTTTATCTCGGCACCCTGATCATCAAGTCGGGTGAGGCTGACGGACAGGTGGCTGGTGCTCGCAACACTACTGGCGATGTCCTTCGTCCCGCACTCCAGATCATCAAGACAGCTCCTGGCATCTCTTGCGTATCGGGCGCATTCATCATGATTATGGAGAATGAGGCTGCCAAGGCTTACGGCAAGGAGGGTATCCTCGTCTTCGCCGACTGTGCTGTTACTCCCTGTCCTGATGCCAAGCAGCTGGGTCAGATCGCCGTTTGCTCGGCTCAGACCGCTCACGACATCGCAGGCATTGAGACTCCCGTTGTCGGTATGCTTTCGTTCTCGACCAAGGGTTCTGCCAAGCACGAGATGGTGGACAAGGTTGTCGAGGCTACCGCTGTAGCTAAGGAACTCGATCCCAATCTCCAGATTGATGGCGAACTTCAGGCCGATGCCGCTATCGTTCCTAGTGTTGGCGCCAGCAAGGCCAAGGGCAGCACTATCGCTGGCCATTGCAACACCCTCGTATTCCCAAGCCTTGAGGCAGGCAATATCTGCTACAAGCTTGTTCAGCGTTTCACTGGTGGCACCGCTGTAGGTCCAATCCTCCAGGGTATTGCTGCTCCTGTCAACGATCTTTCTCGCGGCTGCAATGTCGATGAGGTTTATCAGACCATCGTCGTTACCTGCAACCAGGCTATCGGCGCAAAGGAGCGTGCTGCTGCCAAATAACATTAACTCTTAAACAATAACTATTAAAAATTAACTAGGTAAATTAATGAAAATTCTCGTACTGAACTGCGGTTCCTCTTCCCTTAAGTATAAGGTATTCGACAATAAGAACGTCATTGCCCAGGGTGGTGTTGAAAAGATTGGTCTGCCCGATTCGTTCCTCAAGCTTACGGCTCCCGATGGATCGAAGGTCATCGTTGAAAACTTCATGCTCGAGCATACTGCTGCCGTTGAATTCGTCTTCAAGGAGCATCTGCTCAACCCGAAGTATGGCGTATTGAAGTCGGCTGAAGAGATTCAGGCTGTAGGTCACCGTGTGCTGCATGGCGGCATGAAGGTCACCAAGTCCTGCTTGATTACCGATGAGGTTGTCGATGTCATCAAGGAATGTGCAGTTCTCGGTCCTCTCCACAATCCTGCTAACCTCAAGGGCATCATGGCTGTGAAGGAACTTCTTCCAACAGTTCCACAGGTAGCTGTCTTCGATACTGCATTCCATCAGACTATGCCCGAGAAGGCTTTCATGTATGCCATTCCGCTCAGCATTTACAAGAAGTGGAGCGTACGTCGTTACGGTTTCCACGGCACTTCACATCGCTTCGTAAGCAAGCGTACCATCGAGTATCTGGGTCTCGACCCCAACAACTCGAAGATTATTGTTGCCCACATCGGCAACGGTGCTTCTATGTCGGCTGTTGTTAATGGCAAGTGTGTTGATACCTCGATGGGTCTCACCCCTCTTGAGGGCCTCGTAATGGGCACCCGCTCGGGCGATATCGACGCTGCTGCTGTTACCTTCATCATGGACAAGGAGGGACTTTCTCCTGCTCAGATGGACACCTTCCTCAACAAGAAGTCGGGTATGCTTGGACTCTGTGGTTCAAGCGACATGCGTGATGCTACCCTCAAGGCTCTCGATGGCGATGAGGATGCTAAGCGCGCCCTCCAGGTTTACTACTATCGTGTAAAGAAGTACGTCGGCGCCTACGCTGCTGCTATGGGTGGTGTCGATGCTATTGCTTTCACCGGTGGTGTAGGCGAGAACGATAAGTTGTTCCGTGCTGGTGTACTTGAGGATATGGAGTTCCTGGGCATCAAGCTCGATGCCGAGAAGAACAACAAGGTTCGTGGCGAAGAGGCTATCATCTCTACTCCCGACTCCAAGGTCACTGTGGCTGTCGTTCCTACCGACGAGGAACTGATGATTGCCACCGATACCGAGGAGATCGTAAGCGCGCTCTAAACGCGTCTGTCGCTGGCTTACAGCGGCTGATTAACTTAAATAAAAACAATGTCGAAGTGGCAAAATAAGCTGCTTCGACATTATTTTTTAATCCGTGCAAAAGATTTTCATCAATTATTTTCGTCGTTTGAGATAAAAGATGTATCTTTGCACCCGCTTTCGGCCAGTTTTAGCGGCTTCTTCGATGAATGCCGGGCGAGGCAGGATGCAAGGCCTATGTCTGGGAACGCTACCAGTTATGCCTGATGGTCCATTAATTATTATTATAAACCACTAAATTAAATTCAGTCATTATGGCAGATTTGATGAAGATTGCTGAAGAGGCATTTGCCACTGGCAACGAGCTTCCAGCATTCCAGAGCGGTGATACGATTACTGTATCCTACAAGATCCGTGAGGGTAACAAGGAGCGTATCCAGCAGTACCGAGGCGTTGTGATCCGCATTTCGGGTCATGGTACCAAGAAGCGTTTTACCGTACGCAAGATTTCTGACGGCGTAGGTGTAGAGCGTATTTTCCCAATGGAGTCACCTTTCATTGAGAAGGTTGAGATCAACAAGTATGGTCGTGTTCGTCGCGCCAAGCTTTATTATCTCCGCAACCTTCAGGGTAAGGCTGCTCGCATTCGCGATCGCAAGGCTCCTGTGGCAAAATAAACAAACCGCTGAACAGACAACACAACGTGACACCCGGCTTTCTGCTGGGTGTTTTTTTGTTGTTTAAAATCAATTCCCCCTCCGGATTTGTGCCGAAGGGGGGATTGTCTGTATTATGGTTATAGTGGGGTTGGTATCAATGATGCTTAGTCATCGACCTCAATCACTTGGAAACGTCTGTTGTATTCCAGTTCCAAGCCGTTGCTGAGTTGTACGCTGTAGCCTGAGTGGTCGCGATCAATTTCGGTGATTGACGAGCCAGGAAATGTGGCGTTCACATTGGCTGTAATCTGTGCGGGAATCAGATTGGTTGGCACTTGGCTTGCCTTGCATTCGATGTCCCTCCAGTTGCCTCTCTTGTCGAACTCTACTTTTTCGCCATTTGCGTACATCACCTTGTAGTCGTCCCAATCAGCAGTGATTACAAGGGGAACTTTGTCGGCAAAGTTTTGATTCAGCATGGTCTGGGCGGCAGCGGGCAGACGGTCGAAGGTGATTACTTGGTCGTTGTCGGCCTGAAGAGGAAGGCAACTTGTCAGTACTAGGGCGAAGAGGAAGAAAATAGACTTTTTCATATTGTTGTTTTGTTATTTGTTAATATTAGGATTTTTGTTTTCTCTGGTGCAAAGGTAGGGCCTATTTCTTCATTCTCCAAATATTTATCTTGTATTTTGCTTCGTATATGACGACACGCCCCCAATATAGCGACATCCAGATGGACATGCTTCTGAATCTGTCGCTTTGGGGGCGTGTATTATGTAAAAAGTGTGTGAAAAGTTACTCTTCAGGGACAAACATCTGCCTATATTGTGCGGGAGTCATACCAATCACCTCCTGGACGCGGCGTTGCAGCGTGCGTATATTCCCTAGTCCGCACTCCTCTGCGATTGCAGCTATGGTCCACTGGGGCTTTTCGCGAAGCATACGCAGAGCTGCCAGCACGCGCAGGTTGTCGATGTATGCTTCGGGCGTGCGGTGGATAGACTGGTGGCGGAAAAGACGATTGAGACGTTCCTGACTAACGCCGAGCAGATGGGCAAGGTCGGCGGAACTGAAGTCAGCTTTCAGGTGTGGACGTTCTGCTTCGACTCGCAACTCAATGAGGCCCATGAGTTGGGCATCGTCCTGCAGGTCGGCATTGCGTTGGCGTTCAAGGTTGCCTTCGAATAGTTCACGTGCTACCTCGGCGCGACGGCGAAGTTCCACATCCTCCTCCAGTCGTTCAGAGATATCGAGGTTACGACTCACCAGACGGATGATTTCATTTTTCAGCCGTTCGAGTTCTTGACGCAGCGATGCGTTCTCGGCCTTCAGACGTTCGATTTCTTCGTTTGTCATAGCATTTCAAAAAGGGCGGTGAATCCAGTTTCGTCGAATACTTGGCGCAGGTCATCGCTTACGCCTGTGAGATAGACGTGGCTTCCTTTGGGACGAGCTTTCTTGATAAGGCCCAGGAAGAGGCGCAATCCGCTACTCGAGATGTATTGCAGGTTTGTGCAGTCAAGGATGATGTCACGACCCTCGCAGTCATAAAGTACGCGCATATCCTCCTCGGTCTGCGATGAGGCGGCGGTGTCCAGTCGGCCATCGAAGGCCATTACCAGATGTTCTTTCTCTTCTTTGAATGTGGTTTTCATCATAATATTCAAAAAATAACAATTAATAATTAACAATTATCCTTTTACTATCTTTTTCCCCAACGTAAGTACATTGCGTCCGTCGATACGTTCATAGTTGATGCTGTCCATCATTTTGCGCATGAGGTGGATTCCCAGTCCGCCGATGTTGCGTTCTTCAGCCGAAAGTGAGGTGTCGACGTCATCCGAAGTTGTGGGGTCAAAGGGCCGACCGGCATCGGTAATGATGAACTTCAACCACTCGTGGTCAATCGATGCATCGATCTGCACCTCGCCGTTCGAACTATCGGGATAGGCATATTTCATCACATTAACCACTGCCTCTTCAATGGCGAGATTGATTTGCATAGTAGCCGATGCGCTCAGACTGGCAGTTTCGCAAATCCCTTCTATCCATTCTCCTAGGCGTGTCGTTTGGGCTACGTCACAGGGTAGGGTGAGGTGGTGTTGAAGTTCGATGTCAGCGGAGCAGTTCTGCTTCGACTGATAGCGTAAGGCTAGCATCGTCAGGTCGTCGCTTTGTTCGGTTTCGCCCACGAAGTCGTGTACTGCCTCGGTCATTCGATCAATGAATACCTCTGGCGAAACTTCTTCTTGCACGGCACTGTCGATGATTGCTTGCATCCGTTCTAGGCCAAACTGCTCATGGGTTTCGTTCTCAGCCTCTGTCAGTCCGTCGGTGTAGAGGAAGAGGGTGGAACCCTTCTTTATTGTTGTCTCTTGCAGGGCGAAGTCGAATTCCGGGAGTATGCCGACGGGAAGATTAGGTGTCACTGGGAGAGGCTGTTTGTCAATCATCGGAGGCTTGTGTCCGGCATTCGAATAGAGCAACTTCCCAGTCTTGAGGTCAAGCACGCCAATGAAGAGGGTGATGAACATGTTGTAGTCGTTGTCGCGAGCCATCGAGTTGTTTATCTGGGCAATGATGCGCTCTGGAGCCGATTCATGTTCCGACATCATACGGAAGGCCGAAATCGCCATAGCCATCACAAGTGCCGCAGGGACTCCCTTGCCCGAGACATCACCTATGCAGAAGAATAGTTTTTCGTCTCGCACGACGAAGTCGTAGAAATCGCCGCCAACTTCGCGCGCCGGGGTTAGTGCTGCGGAGAGTTCTACGTTACCATGCTCAGGCAGGGGGGCGGCCTTGGGCAACATCGCCTGTTGGATGCGACTTGCAATAGACAGTTCGTTGGCAATTCGTTCCTTCTCGGCACCGACCACTTGCAGACGCCTGATGCTTCTGACACTGCGAACGATGATGAAGGCAAGAAGCAGAAGCCCGAGGCCGTGCAATAATACGATGGGCAAGAGGGAGCGTTGTTGGTCTTCGAAAAGTTGTGAAGCAAGGGCCGATACGTCACGCATAGGGACGTCAGCTCCAAGTATGGCCACAATCTGTCCCTCTGCATCGCGCACAGGCCGTGAATAGGTGCACATCAGTATCACCTTATAGTTGCTCATGTAGGGTTCGCTCCAGAAACCATCACATTTGATGCCTTCTTGGTACCATGAGCGTTTCGTGAAGTCGAAGTCAATGTGGTGCTCGGTAGGCACACCCGTCTTGTCATCCTTGTAGATGTAGATGCCGTCGGGCTTGCCATTCTTACCCTTCACGAGGCAAAAGTCAAAGCCTACAATTTCATCTTGCTGCCCTAGAATCTCGTCGATATAGAGGCGCAACGAGTCGGAGGCAAGCTGTGATGTGAGCCGCCCCAAGGTAGGCAGCATCTGCGCAACGGTGAGCTCCACCTCGCGTTTCAGTTCAGCCGTGCGATCTGATTCGCTCAGGTCGCGATGAGCCATCTCGACCATTTGGCGAGTGATGCCTGTTCGTGTCGAGAAGTATTGCATGGCGGTAGTCAGTTCCAGCAGCAAGGCCGCCACTATCAGCACCGCTATACTGCTCAGCCTGGTTGTTAGTTTTGTGGTCTTCATTTCCATGGAATCTTACGAGGTACCCATTTCATGCCGTTTACGGGTGCAAAGATATAAATTTTTTTTATATATTGTTCTATCATTGCCCAAAAAAATGCGAAAATTATGGATATTGCAAGGTTATTTCAAAAATAATACATATCTTTGCAGCGAACTTTTCAATGTTAATATATAGAAGAATGAAAAACTCCCGACTCCGATTGCTTCTTCCAGTCGTCTTGACGATGCTTGTCATATCGTGTGGAACTAATAAGAAAGAGGATGTGCGGCGCGAAGTCACCTTGCAGACCACCAAAGGCGATATCGTCGTACAACTCTTCAACGAAACGCCCCTTCATCGTGACAATTTCATCCAGCATGTCCAGTCGGGTTATTACGACTCGCTGCTTTTTCATCGTGTCATCGCTGACTTCATGATTCAGTCGGGCGACAGTACCAGTCGTCATGCTGCACCCGATGAACTCATCGCCGACGAGTCCGACGTCGCCATGGTGCCAGCCGAGTTCCGCTATCCCGACATCTTCCACAAGCGAGGTATGCTAGCAGCTGCCCGAACGAGTGATGATGTCAATCCCGATCAGTCCAGTTCGGCTGCACAGTTCTACATCGTGTGGGGCAAGACATACAATGACTCGTTGCTCAATAAGATTGATTCCACAATGTTCGAGTGGACCCATGGCCGTCATCATATGGATTCCGTGGCATGTGCCTACTATCGCGAACATCCCGGCTCCCCGCATCTCGATGGCAGTTACACCATCTTCGGTCAGGTCATCTCAGGTCTCGAAGTGGTCGATTCCATCCAGTGCAGCCCTACCGACGAGAACGATCGTCCCCTCGATGACATCCGTATCCTCAAGGCTGTCGTTACCCTTTGAACCCTTCAGAACTTTTCTTAATCTCTCTTAACCCCCAAAATTATGGCACATAACTGCGAAAACTGCAAGTTCCGCGCCCACTACGACGCAAAACCCAATTCTTTGCTTGGCCGCTTCTGGCGTTGGCATATCAACTTCTGCCCGGGTTGGAAAGCCTATTTCACCTCGCGTTCCGACGAGGAGAAGGCCAAACTGCGTGAAAAGTACCATTTCACGAAATACCAGTGATTACACTCGTCATCGAATGTATCTTTACTTCTAATCTCTTTAACAATCATGAAAACCCTCAAAGCAAACCTTCGCCATAGCGTTCATGCGATGGTGTGTATTGTTATATCTCTCACAGTATCTCAGGTATTGGCTCAGACTGAAACTGAAACAAGGGGAATCGGTCAATATCCTGGCTCTCAAGACGAGTATTTTGCTCCTTCGCTTAATTGGGTACATCATTCCGATTCTCATATATTTAGCAATATTGCCCTTCATCGTGCGGCTTGGGCATCATCGACACGCGACTATAACCACACAGCGCATTTGGTGACCGATGGATGTATTGGCGATGAAGAACCGGCATTACTCACCGTATCTACCCCCTCCGGCACCTTGCCGCGTCGCGAAGCTGAATGGACCATTGACGGCGGTCCCTACTCGCGTAATGTAATGATGGGCAGTTCCACATGGTTGCAGTATGATTGGAGTGGTGCCTTGCAGGTTATGGCTGCCAATGTTCGACTACAGGGTATGGTTGCCTACGACGACAAGGTGGCCACCCGTGGTTATGCCCTCCGTGTACAGACATCTTATGATGGTGAGCATTGGCAAACCGTCGGTGAACAGGTGGGGTCAGGACTCCCTGGAACGCTGCTCCACTACAAACTTCATTCCGACCCCAACAAACAGGAGGCGCAGGACTATCTGCCAGCCCGTGTGCTCAACGAGCGGATTCGCCTTCAGATTCCTATTCAGACACAGCATATCAGACTCTTGTTCGAGATGGAGGGTGCGGCTCATTGGGATATACGTGAGGTGCAGTTCCTTGATGCGGACCTTGGGCCTATCGATGTCATGCCTTCCACGTGTTTTAGCAGCTTGTGGATCAGTGAAGGCGGCGGTGAGCAATGGCTCTACACCGATTTGGGTAAATCATTGCACATCTGTCAAGTGAACTTTAATTGGTATCAAGCGCCGAAGCGGGGATGTATCGAGGTCTCCGACGATGCCATATCTTGGAGACGAGTTGCTGACTTGCCCGACAATGCTTCTCCTGGCCGTTCAACTGTCTCCATCGACGACCCAAATCTGAAGGCCCGTTATGTTCGCGTCTCGATGACCAAGGCGGGCCAGGCAGGCTACTATGCACTAAGGGAGATGGAGGTCCTCTCTGATTCCTTTCAGGAATATATGCCCCATAGAGAGGCAGGACTGCGTGAGGGGCGCTATTATTTGAGCGGTGGCAATTGGTCTTTGCAGCGAGCCTCAGAGGTGAATGCAAGTGGTGAGGCCATTGCTGCGGCTGGGTTCGATGGTGCGGATTGGATTCCTGCTACAGTGCCGGGCACAGTACTTGCTTCCTATATTAATATAGGTGCGGTGCCCAAACCCAACTATGCCGACAATGTCGATCAGATTTCCGAGTCATTCTTCCGTTCCAACTTCTGGTACAGGGATGTATTCGATGTGCCTCAGGAGATGCTGGGGACCCAACAGTGGCTCAATTTCGATGGAATCAATTGGAAGGCAAATGTTTTCCTCAATGGTCAGCGCTTAGGCAGCATTGAGGGCGCTTTCCAGCGTGGGAGGTTCAATGTCACTGGTTTGCTTCGCGAAAAAGACAATCATTTGGCCGTCGAAATCATTTGCAATGATCATTTCGCAGCCATCAAGGAGAAGGATGCCAACTCCACACAGTTCAATGGCGGCATTGTCGGTGCCGACAATCCTACCTTCCATGCTTCTGTTGGTTGGGATTGGATTACCACTGTCCGAGGCCGTGAGGCTGGCATCTGGAACGAGGTTTATCTCTCAACCTCGGGTATGGTTTCAGTAAGTGATCCCTATGTTAAGACCGAACTTTCGGCCGATGGTCCGACTGTCAGCATTACTCCTTCGGTATTTGTCCAAAATAATGACACTCGTCCCGTCACTGGTGTGCTGAGTGGTTTTATTGGTGATGTGCGCTTCGAGCAGACCATTACCTTGCCTGCACAAGCAGAGCAGGAAATCTGTTTCAAACCCTCGCAATTCGCACAGCTCACAGGCAACGACTTCAAACTTTGGTGGCCTAATGGCTATGGTGAGTCCTTTCTCTACGAGGCAGGCTTCACGTTTGCTCCTGAGATTGGGGCATCGTCCTCGATCAACTATAAGGCCGGTTTGCGCGAAATGCGATACACGGGTCTGCGTGACAGTTTGCAGATTTTTATCAATGGCCGTCGCTTCATCCCGTTGGGTGGCAATTGGGGCTTTGACGAACACAACCTGCTTTATCGCTCACGTGAATATGACATTGCTGTCGGCTATCATCGCGACATGAATTTTACGATGATACGCAACTGGGTGGGACAAGTAGGCGACGAATCGTTCTACGAGGCGTGTGATCGTCATGGCATCATGATCTGGCAGGACTTCTGGCTCGCCAATCCCGCCGATGGTCCCGATCCCTACGACGATGTGATGTTCCTTCGTAATGCCGAGGACTACGTGCGCCGTATGCGCAGCCATGCCAGCATCGGTCTCTATTGCGGTCGAAATGAAGGTTTCCCACCCGAAGCCATCGAACGCGGTCTGCGTCGGTATGTTCACACACTCGCCCCGGGTATGGAGTATATTTCGCACTCTTCTGCCGAGGGAGTTAGTGGAGGAGGCCCCTATCGTGCCCTACCGATGCAGGAGTATTTCCAGCGTCAGAGCGGCAAGATACATTCCGAACGTGGCATGCCAAACGTGATGAATATCGAGAGCATGCGTCGCACGTTCAGCCCTGCTTCAATTTGGCCACAGAACAACGAGTGGGGACAGCATGACTTTACTATGCAGGGCGCACAGCGTGCTGCCGACTTCAATCAGATGGTTAGTAAAGGTTTTGGCGAAGCCCGTGACGTTGAGGAGTTTACCCGTTGGGCACAGCTTATCAATTACAATGGCTATCGTGGCATGTTCGAATCGACGAGCCGCAGTCGACCAGGCCTGCTCCTTTGGATGAGCCATCCCTGCTGGCCCTCGATGGTTTGGCAGACCTACGACTATTACTTCGATCCCACGGCTGCATACTTTGGTTGCAAGAAGGCATGCGAACCTCTGCATATCCAGTACAATGCTCTTACCGACAGCATAGAAGTTGTCAACCATTCGGCTGGTACACATCCGGCTCTCATAGCCATCGTCACCGTCTTCGACCTCAATGGCCGAAAAGTCAGTCAGCAGAAGGTTCGTGTCAGCAGCACCGAGGACAGCACCTTGCCTATTGCTCAAGCTTCACAACCTCTTGCTCCCGTCTCTTTCCTTCGCATCGAATTGGTCGAAAAAGGCAAATTAATCTCTGAGAACCTTTATATTCTGGGCAGCGAAGAGGGTAATTATCAAGCTTTGGCCACCTTGCCCCAACCAGAGGTCGAACAACGTGTCAACCTTACTCAAACTGGCGAAACACAACAGGCAGATGTCATGCTTCGCAACAAGGGCCGTTCGCCTGCCGTCTTCTTGCGTCTGAACCTGAAGGGTGTCGATGGAGAGCAGATACTTCCTGTCGTCTATAGCGACAACTATATCACCCTGATGCCTGGCGAGTCCAAGACTATTCACGTTTCCTGGAAAGCACAGGACGCTCGTGGCCAGCAGCCTTGCTTCGAGATTACCAATTTAATGGCAAAATAGCAAAATAACTAATTTTGTTTTAGAGGAAGCACTCTGTCGGCCGACAGGATGCTTCCTCTTTTTTTGATAGTACTCTGACGGCCGACAGAGTACTTGCTTCTGTGGGAAATAGCATCGTGACGGCCGACAGAGTACTTGCTTCTATGGGAAATAGCATCGTGACGGCCGACAGAGTACATGCTCCTACGGGAAATAGCATTGTGACGGCCGACAGAGTACTTGCTCCTACGAGAAATAGCATCGTGACGGCCGACAGAGTACTTGCTTCTGCGGGAAATAGCATTGTGACGGCCGACAGAGTACTTGCTCCTGCGGGAAATAACATTCTGACGGCCGACAAAATGCTTCCTCCTTTTGCGGAAACACTCAGACGGCCGACAGAGTACCTTATCATATGGAAGCAAGCATCCTGTCGGCCGTCAGAATGCTTGCTCTATTGTTGGTAGCGTATTTTGTTTAGGAATTAGCCTTTTGAGGGTTATTTATTGATTACGGGACGACCAGCATCGATGATGATACCTTTGGCGCTGCTTTGGATGGGACGTCCGAGGAGGTCGTAGAGGTTGGCCTTTGGCTGTTGTCTTTCGACTTTTGGCAATTGGATGTCGCTGGTGTTGATGTCACAGAAGACGTAAGATGAGCGGTTGGCCGGGGCCATTGCTGTCTCATAGGCAGAGATGGATTCCGCGGGAACATAGACGTAGATGGTCTCGGGATTGCCATAGAACGAGTTGCGGACGAAGGTGGGTGGTGTGGCTTGGGCAAAGGCGATGCGTGTCATGTTGGCCGATTCGCGGAAGGCATTGGCTGGAACGTCGCTGATGGTACCAAGGATGGTCACACCAGTGAGCGACGGGCAACCTTCGAGCATATAAGAGCTGATGGTAGTGACGCTGCTGGGGATGACAATAGTCTCGAGTCCTGTCTGCGAGAATGCGGTGTTTTGGATGGTGATAAGGCCGTCGTTGAGAATGAGTTCCTTGAGAGTGGAGACCTTATAGAGGGCGAAGTTGAGGATTTCGGTCACGGTGGACGGTACATGGTAAGAGGTCTTTCCGCAATTCATCGGCATGTAGATCAGCGCGGTCTTGTCAGCATTGAAAAGCACGTTGTTTTCGACCACATAGTTGGTATTGGCTGAGTTCACCTTGATTTCGGACAGTGGAGCACTTTGGAACACACCATAGCCGAAGCTGGTCACGCCTGCAGGTATCTCAGAAACCTGTGAGAGTTGGGAGCATCCTTGGAAGGCGTTGTTGCCCACTTCCTTCAATGAGGCAGGGAAGGTGAAACTGGTGAGAGTGGTGTCACCACTAAATGCGCTGGCTCCGATGTATTCCACAGTAGTGGGCAGTTCGGCGCTTTCGAGCGCGGTGCAGTAGTTGAATGCACTTTCGCTCACATATCGCAGGGAGGCACCTTCTGCAAAACTGATTGTCTTCAATGCTGTGGCACTCTGGAAGGCGTAGGTCATGATACTGTCGAGGGTGGCAGGGAAGGCCAGTTCGGTGAATGCGTTGCTATAAGCGAATGCGCTCTTGTCGATGGTTACGAGTGCCTCAGGCAACACGATGGAGGTGAGGTTTTCGAGTCGGAGGAAGGCGTTTTGTCCGATGCGGGTGGCTGTGCGAGGCAGTTTGATGCTGGTGAGGGTGACACACTTGTTGAACATGTAGTCGCCCACTTCGTTGTCGGCTGTAGTGTAGCCGACCTTACTGGTTTCGTAGTAGTGGTCATCGCTGGCTACAATGGTAGCGTCGGAGAGGTCGAGTTCGGCAAGGGCTCCTTCGTATGTCTCGCTCGACTTGAGACCGGCTGTCATCATCTGGCGAAGGAAGAGAATGTCAGCGCCATTGAGTGGACCATTGACCTTCAATGAAGTGGTCGTGGCTTTGGCTGTGGTGTCGATGAGGTTGGCGAGCGTACCAGCTTCGGTGGTGGTCACTGTGACAGTTTCAGCAAACGAAATTTGGCAAACGCTTGCCAAGAAAGCTGCTGCGAGGAATTTTGGGGTAGAGATTTTCATATTGTTTTGTTTTTAGTTTTTATTTCAATTCTTCGAGCACATATTGCGAGTGGGATTTATTGCGAAGAACCCAGAGCACATATTGGATATCTACCATGATGTTGCGCATAGCAGCGGGATTCTTACGGTAGATAGAAGAGAGCCCCGCTTCCTGTCGGTCGAAATTGAGACCAATGAGTTCGCCCTTGGCATTGACGACGGGGCTACCCGAGTTGCCTGAGACTGTTTCGGCATTGGCCAACAGACAGCAATGCACGGGGATGCCCTTCTTGCTGCTGAAGTCCTTGACCTTGCCAGGAGCGAAGCGCATAGTTTTATTTGCATCGTACTCCTTGACCTTATCATGGAGCATATCGCTATAGGCACGCATGTATGTGCTGTAGAGCTCAGTTTGGCGACGGGCATAAGGAGTCTTGTCTTTGCTGATGCGTGCTACCCGGTTGCGATAGAAGGCGAGGCAGAGGTTGTAGAGTGTGTCGCGCTGCAGGGCTTCGGTGCCTTGTTCGATGGCGTTGTCGAGGAAGGCGCTGACTTTGGCGGGATCGGTGAGCAGGGACTGGGCATAGAGACGGTCCATGTCGTAAGGCTGACGGAAGATGTCTTCGAGATATTCGGGGTCCATCTCTTTAATATAATAAGGTAGGAGGGTCTTCATCATGCCGCAGTCCTCTTCGCGATCGAATTGGCGGAAGAAGTCGTCAGCAATGCGTCGTATCTCCTTCATTTCGTTCTGCATGGCCTTGTCGCGGTTCTGCCGATGGGCACGGTCAATGTTGAGAAGTTTCTCGAATTTGCCTGCGAAGGGCAGAATGGTGGCGCCACTGCTGACCACTTGGCCGAAGACTTCTTCGGCATGGTTGTAGCGAGTCAACTGCTTGTAGTTTTCGTGCATATCGTCGATGAGGGTAGCGCCATATTCCTGCTGGCGCTCGGGAGAAGCGTTGATCCAAGCTTGAAGGGCATCGTCGTCCTGCTTTCGCAATTGAACGATGTCGCCTTCACGTGTGCCGTTGATTTCACCGCGTGCACGGGTGTAGGTGTTGTTGATGCTACTGATGCGCACACCATAAGCCGAACGTTTTTCTCCCGTTGCTTTTGCCTGACAAGCTTTCAGGTAGTCCATCTTGGCCTTTGTGACCTCCATGCGGAAGCGGGTGTCGTTGTTGACAATCTTGTCGATGGCAAACCATGGGATGTGCTTGCGTGTCTGTGAGGGGAAGCCTGCTACCATAATGAAGTCGCCTTTTCGGGGCGTTTTCTTGGCAATCTTGAGGGAGGAGATAGGGCGATAGGGGATGTTGGTCTTTTTGTAAGATGTCGAAAGACCGGCCTTGTTTGCATAGACACGGAGGATGGCGAAGTCGCAGGCATAACGAGGCCATTGCCAGTTGCTGTCATCGCTTTCCAAGGCGAGTGAGGCTGGGGGACTGGCCACGATGCGTACGTCGTGGAAAATCTTGTAGCGAGCCATAACATATTGCTGACCCCCCATCATGGCATAGACGCGTGTTCCCTCATTGCCTGTGTTTTTGGCTGCCTTGGCGAGGCGGGAAGCTCTTTCGGCCAACGAGTCGGCCCTTGCCTTGGCAGACAGACCATCGAGGCCTTCGGAGAGTTGGTCAGTGATGTCGTCGCAAGAAAGCAACTGATTGACCTGCATGTTGCGAAGGGGCGCTTCCTGTTCACGGTTTTCAGCCCAACACCCATACTTGACGTAGTCATTTTCTTCGGTGGAGATATCCTTGATGTAACGACTCACGCAGTGGTAGTTGGTGATGATGAGGCCTTCATCAGAGATAAACGATGCGGTGGCGAAGGGTGAGGCGAGTCCACCTTCCTGGCTCAGCGAAAGGATGGCGGTGGAGAGGCAGGTGCCATCGGGAGTATAGATCTGTTCGCGGCTCAGCTTGATGCCGTCTTTTCGCAGCAGCTGATAGACCTCGTCAGACACAGCCTGATGGGGGAACCACATGCCTGAGGAGACTTGCGCCGATAAGGTGGCGGAGAGGAGAAGGAATAGGAGTGTGAATGATGAGGCTTTCATAATTTTTTCGGGTGGTAGGCTATAGCATTATAGCGACTAAATTAACTATAAGACTATAGGCTATTTATGATTAAGACGAGCAATGAAGTTGTCCCTCATTTTTTCGAGCTCGGCGTCGGTGCCGGGATGTTTGAGGAAGAGGTATCCTTGGCTGAGCTGGAGCTCAAGGAAGGAACGCACTTCGGGGTCGTGTCGGAGGGGCAAGAGGTGCTCCAACAGGTCGAAATAGTAATGTTGGAGGTCGATGCGGGAGGCTGGCTTGTCCTCGAAGGGGTCGGCCTTGCCAAGAAGCCTCTCTTGGGAATCATCAGGCTGACACCATTCGTGGATATGTGCGACAATGTACTGCAGGTTGGCAATACCGTAACGTGTGGAGGCCAGCGCATCATCACCGAGGTCAGATGCCTGTACTTCGGGATCGTTAGGTAGGACACTGCGACTGGCCTTGCGATAGAGACAGCATGGATCGGCCTGATGCTGGTCGATGAACGCACGATAGGCTGCGTCATCGGGAAAGTCGGAGTAGCCTGCCTGAATGGCATAGATGTCGTAGGGACCGAGGATGGGGGGGAAGACATAGGTCACTCCATCGCCTGGTTGGGCCACATAGTTGAAGCGGGCATAGTCCATGATGCTGGCCGTAGTGCCGAAGGCTTCGCAGAAGGCGGGGTCGCGCAAGTCTTCGGTACGATAAGCATGCGAGGCGCGGAAGTTGTGTTCGAGGCCTAGGCAATGTCCTATCTCGTGGGCTGCGGCATAACGGATGAGGTGGAACACAAGTGTGTCGGAAATCTCGTTGCGCACCACAGGATTGTAGGCAGCTGTCTGAAGGAAAAGCCAAGACTTGAGTTTCGTGATGACATTGGAGTAGAAGAGCACATCGGCTTGAAGTATTTCGCCTGAGCGCGGGTCAATCCAATGACGGCCTTCGGCATTGGCCTGCTGACTCTCAACGCGGAAAAAGGTGTTGCTGGTGATGTCAAAGGGGTCAAAGTCGCTATCGCTCTCGCTGAAGGTAATGGCCTTGAGGAGGTTGGGGTGACCGATGGTTCGGAAGGCAATGTTCCAGTCCTCGATTCCCTGTCGAATGGCATCCTGCCAGAGTTTTGGGAATGTGTCATCGATGTGGAATAGGATAGTTGAGCCCTTGTCAATTCGGAAGCGGTTGATATAAGGGTGCTCGTTATCCTTGTAGCTGAGGCGCGGGTCGGCAGGACGACGCTGCATAGGAGGTTCGGGAAGGAGGAGCAGAGATTTACGGAGGGAGAGGGAGTAGGGGTTGGAGAAGAGACCCTCTCGGTCCCATTGCTTAGAGGGAGGACTGCTTGTCGAGTCTGGGTTCTGAGTGTGTCTGGGTTCTGAGTAGGTGTGGTTAATGCGAACTTCGAGGTGGCGGACGTCGCCGCGCATCATGTCGATTTTGCTTTCGGTGAGGGCGCCGGGCTGACTTTTGCCTGAAAGGATGTCGAGTCCCTTCTGGATTTGCAGGAAGAAAGGTGCAAGGTCAACAAGATAACTATCTCCTTGCTTCGAGGCTATAGGAAGGGTTATAGGTTCGGGTTTGAATATCTTGTCGAAGGTGGTGATAACCAGACTGTCATTCCGCACCGAGAAACGGACGAGTTGTGGATCATACATTCGCACCCCAGGACAGATGTGCTTCTTGCCCATCCACCAGTCGCGACTTACCTTCTCGACCCGGGCAGCCACCACGAAGTCCCTGCCCAAAAGGTCTTCGGGCACTTCGGTCAACTGTTGGGCCTGGAGTGTCAGGAACTGCAACAGCAGTATGAGCAGGGTGGTGACTGGGCGCATGGGGAGGGATTATCGGAGTAATCGGAATACTCAGAATACTCGGAGCACTCGGAATACTCGGAAATTAATAATATATGCCTATCGAGGCGGCTGCATAATATCCATCCGTGTGGTTGTCGGTCTTGAGATAGGAGCCACCGATTTTGGCAAACCAGATGTTGCGGTACTTCTTGAACGTGACGGGCATCAGATAAGTCAGTTCGAGCTGGCCATGGAAGTAATTTGCTTCATAATAGTCCATGTCGGGGAGGAGCACGCTGGTCGCATAGATGCCGGAAGCGTCGTTAAGGCTGAGCTCAGAGGTCGTGGAGACATGATAGCCTGCCTTGGCTTCAACCCAGAACGAACGCTCGCCTCGATCGAAGAGGGCACTGCCACCTTCAAATACAGCATCGAGATAACCTACTTTTCTAAATGAGACAGGCAGGTTGTACTGCTCCTTATCGTACTGATAAGTGGCATGTGCACCAGCGTATGCCTTTGTCTTTATGCCTTCGAGCCAAGATAGACGATAGTGGAGGTCGGCTTGATATTCGTACACCTCATAGCGGTTCTTATAGGTGATGAGCGTCTGGTAGTAGGTGGTCGAAGAACCTGTCTCGGAGTTGAGTTCGATGACTTTCTGCTGTCGATATTCGTCACCCAAGGCTGGCAGATATTTCAAGGTCAAATCCAGTTGATGCAGTTTGGTTTCGCGAGAGAAACGGTTCTGCGAAACGAAACTCCACTCCTGATTGCGCCAGGCTCCAGGCTCAGCCTTGTATTGTTCGTACATATATTCGCGGGCATGCTCGAAGCCGAAGGAGTTGAGGCTTTGGAAGGCTTCTGTCTGGAAGTTATAGTCGAATTCGATGCCGAATTCATGGTTGGCAAATTCGCGACTGAAAGCATTGTAACCGCCCACTGTGCCAATGACGTGTTCTAGACCTGTGGCCTGATAATACATCAGTGTGGCGTCGGTTTGAACGGTAGTGAGACCGGTCAGTTTCTCCTTGTAACGTTGGTAATGGGCAGCCAGTCCCAAGGCGTGATGCCCCATGGAGTAGGTGATGGAGGGAACCACTCGATATTGTGCCATCATTACGCGTGAACGAGGATCCTTTAGGCGGGAGTAGTCGCCCACCTTGTAGTCGAGGCGGAAGCCGTAGGTGAAAGCGCCCATCTGCACGGTGGAGAGTTGGGCTGTGAGGTCGATGAGTTGTCGCTCGTACTTGCCGGGTTTGTCGCTGCCCGAAATGTAAGGATTGCTGTGCTCGGTACGAAGCATGTCACACCAGGAGCGGCCAAAGTCGCGCCCCGTGTTGAACTCAAAGCGTCCGAACCCTACGAGGTACTTGCCAATGCGCTGGTAGCGCTCCGACAAGAAGTGAATGGTGTTCTGCTTATTGCCTTTCTGCACGAGGTAGTGATCGGTATTGAGCTGCGACAGTTCGAAGAAGGTGACGCCGCGACTGGTGAGCGAGTCAAGGCCCAGGCCTGCTGCATTGCTGGTATTACGCCACACCTCTTGGGCATCCTGGTAAAGATAAGTGCCTTTGGAAGTATTGTCTCCCTGCGCCTGTGTTGGAGCACATACTGCTACAAGCAAAAGGAGGAGACTCCCTCTGAATGCCTTGCGTATGGAGTGGGATGGGCTGGTTATGAATATTGAGGTCATGAGGTTATGAGGTGATGGGAGTCGCTATGGGAAAGCAACATAAGGGACTATTTAGGGGATAGGTGTTATTTGTATTCGCCAATATTGATGCCAGTGGTGCAAGCCCAGTCATCGAGGCTGTAATTGGTGTCCTTGAGCAGGGCACGTCCGTCATCGGTCCAAGATTCAACGACACGATAGACCACTTCGCCGTTATAGCCATTGACGGCATTGATATTGGTATAGCCTGCATCGATATAGTCGTAGAATCGCTTGGTGCTGACATCAACCGTGCCATCGGAGCGGTACTTCAAGATGTCAACGCCATCGACCACGTATTTGGCAGGAGCCTTGAGTTGCTGGACACCCGAAGACTTGCCGTCGGCATAGACGGGATCCCACTGTGCAGGATCTTCGTCTGTTTGGATAAGGGCGATGCCACAGGGACCACCTTGAACAAGGTTCATGTTGGGGGTGCCTGCAAAAGCAGTCCAAATTAGTGTCATGCCAGGAGTGGCTGGATTGTTGGCGGGAGCTTTGTCTCCATTCCACTTGCATTCGAAATCGGCATTGCTTTCGTCATAGTCGGCTGCAGCATTTTCGGTGTGGTCCACAGCACTATTGGTGACAAGGATGTGTTCGCCAGGTTGAAGGATATGATGACCTTCGTTGGGGAATTGGAAGACCTGCTTGATGTAGATGTAGTCGCTCTGCGTGGAGATGATATAGGCGGGTGTCGAACCGCTTTCCATCAGGCAGAGGTACATGCCTGCTACATCGACAGATTCGTCACTATTGTTGTAAAGTTCCACGAAGCGTCCAGCGAGGTAGTTCTTGTTGTTGTTGTCCTTGCACCCCGCATAATAGACCTTGCTGATGAGTACCGACTGCTTGCGTGCGCAGTTGGTACTGAGGGTAAGACGTGTGGCATCGTCGATGAGTACTTGGTTGGCCAAAGCTCCCGAGAGGACGTAGGTGCCATGCTGCACCGTTTCGCCTGTCGCCTCCATATATTGGTCGGAGGTGATGCTCCAGGAGGCGCTGACGTTGTAGATGTCGGGAATGACATTGGTGAAAGTGGCCGTGCCGTCGGCATCAGTTTGGGCTATATAGTTGTAGCCTGTGCTGCTAATCAGGGAGACAGTTTGCCCTCCTGTCAAACCTGAGAGCCCCGATGGGTTCTCGACGTTGACATAGATGATGATGGGCTGTGTCTGGTCATCGCTCGACAGGCAACTGGAGAGGCCAAGGGCGGATATGAAGGCCAGTGAGGTGGTCAGGAATAATCTCATAGTTGTTATAAATTAAAGTAGAGCTCGACGCCGAAACTGAAAGATCCTGCGTTCTGCTGGGTGAGGGTGTTGGAACGGGACGTGGATTTCCAGGGCTCGTGGTAGAGAAGGTTGTTGGCATAGAACGAGAAGCCGCCTATTCGACCAAGTTCTTTGGTGAGACGACCCGACACAAGCCAGGTGACGGGCGACTTGGTGGGCTCGTTTTCGGTGCCGTTGCGGCGTTGCTTCTGGAGCGAAACGCCACGGATGGTATAATTTTCGTCAGCGAGCATGGCTGGGGTAATCTCGTGATAGGAGAGGTCGGTGTCAATCCAACCGATGGGATCCATGGCAGGTACTTCGCTGTGAGAATAGTTGTAGAAGATGGCCTGTCCGGAGAGCGATGCCACCATCTTGAGCGCGGGAATATGGGTCACCAGGCGGAGCATGGTGCTGAACTTGCGATAGGTGGAAGTGTTCATCTCCGAAGGGTAGACGACTTTGAAGGGCACGGTGTTGGCTTGAGAATAGGAAGCAGGATAGCTGGTGGGGTTGGACGAATTCATGTCCTTCGACCAGCGTTTCGATTCCATGTAGGCGCCTGTCAGATAGACGCTGGTCTGCAGGGGCTTGATCTTGCCGAGGTCCCAGTCGAGTTCGATGCCCTTGTTGACAGAGACGTTGAAGTTGCCCACCTTGCCTGTGGTGGCGAAAACGGTGTCGATGCGTGCGGGATTACCATAGTCGATGATGGTAGCAGCTCCACTGACTGGGGTCAATCCGGCAGAAAGATCGTAGAAATTGGCCGTGTAGGTGGTGTATTCGGTGGCAGCGCTGAAGCCGGTGGGCGTCTTGTCGTAGTAGGCGAGGATGCTCATACGACGGTCGCCCGGCAACTTGATGTCGATGCCGACTTCGGTCTTGTAGTTGGTGGCATTCTTGAGGCCTTCGGTACGTGCGACTTCATAGACGTTGGTGTGATAGACGAGGAGTTGGCCGGCGGGATTGTCCTGGGGCAGATAGTTGGCTGCCACGCGGTCGGTGTACTTCTTGTCGGGATAGAGGTAGTCCATGCCTGGCGTCTTGGAATTGAGGCCAAAGCCTGCACGGATGTCGAGCCATCGGGTAACGGTGAACGATGTGTTGAAGCGGGGTGAAAGCGCGTAGGTGGCTTCATCCTTGAACATCTGGAAACTGGTGAAGCGCAAACCTGCCTGCACCTTCAGTTTGTTCACCTTGTTGATCTGCCACGTGAAGTTGTCTTCGGCAAATGCATTGAACTGATGAACACCCGGGATTTCCTTGAACGAACGTGGACGTCCGCTGCTGTTGGGACGGAGGGGTTGGCGCTCGTCGTCGTTGTAATAGCCGATGCCGTTGTTCCAGTCGAAATGGTAATCGACTCCTAGCTTGAAACGTTGCCTTGTAGGTCCTGCCTTGATGAAGAAGTCGTTGCCCACCTTCAGGAAGATGTTGCCTGGAGTGCTTGTGGTACCGCCGCTGGCTGCATACGACGAAGTCATCCAGGGTATTGCAAAGTATCCCGTTTCGCGAGCGGTGAGGATGGGAAGAAGTCCCGAAGGATTGGGCACGATGGCGCTTTGACGCGACTTCATACGGTTAAGGCTCAAGCCGATGGTGTAGAATAGTGAACGCGAAAAAGGCTTGTTAAGCGACCACTTGCCGTTGTGAGTCAGCGAAATAGTCTGGTTCTTGGTGCTGCTGAAGGTGCCGTCATCGATGGCATCGGGGTCGTTGCCGTTCCAATCCTTGCCGAGGTTGAAGCGCACCTTTGTGGTCATGTTGAAGCGGCGAGTAGGATCGATGCTCCATCCTACGGAACCTGAATAACGGTCGAACGACTTGGTCTTCTGTCGCGGGTCACCCCATGCCTGTGCGTAGTCGAGGTTGAAGTTGACGGTTCCCCATCGGCCCGTATGGAAGCCTTTGCCCACCGAATAGTTCTGTCCCGAAGGATTGATCTTCGCCTTGACCTGCCAGGGGGTGACACCTACCTTGGAGTGAACCACAACGAGGCCACTGGTTAGGTCGCCGTATTCTGCCGAAGGAATGCCGCGCACCACTTCGACCGATTCGATGTCATCGGCACTGATCTGTCGGGTGTCGGTGCCCACAAAAGCCGTGCTGCTGAAACCGCCCTGCGTCATTGCACCATTGTTCGACATGGGCACGCCGTCCATGACGATGCTTGCACCGAAGGCGTTGGTGTTGTCGTTGACAAGCGAGCGGATCTGCACGTTCGACTGTGAGGTGAGGTTGGTGACCTTCATGTCGGCGCCCGGTACGAGTTGCATGATGTCGTCGAGACTGAAAGCCTGCAGGTGGTCGATGGCTTGACGGCCGATGATTGAGGCTGTTGCTTCGCCCGCTGCGCTCTGCTTCGCCACCACTTCCACGTCGTGGAGTGACAGCGTCTGTGGTTTCATGCCGAGGGTGAGACGCATGTCGTCGCCAGCCATGACGATGTCGTGGGTCAGCGTCTCATAGCCTACGTAGGTCACTTCGAGGGTCCATTCGCCTTTGGGTATGTTCTCGAAAATGGCCACGCCATCAAGGTTGGTGGCAGCGTAAGCGCCCAAGGGCTTCAACTGGCAATTGGCCATGATGAGGGGCCCGCGGTCGTTGTTGTCAATAAGGGTCAGGGTAATTGTCTTGCCACCCTTGCGGGCAGCAATGCGTTTCACTTCACGACGCTCGTGGTGATCCTGTGCATTTGCAAGTGGCGCAATGGCAACAGACAGCAACAAGGTGAAGACGGGCAAGAGGTATTTGGCCGAAGAGCGGAATCTGTTCTTCATTCTGTATGCAATTTGTATGAATACTATTGTGCGTTATGGGCTGCAAAGTTAATCGATTTTTCTTTACAGTCGCATTCCGAAGGTGCAAAAAAGAGCAACGGGCGGATGAAAATACCTGTTTTTAGGTACTCATTTCGATTCGCCATCGAACGTCAGCGTGGCATCTGCCATAGTGATGCCAAGCATCGAACTGGTGATATGGAGGACGAAATGCAGTTGTCCGTCGCGCACACTTCCCGTGAAGTCTTCGGTCACGAGTTTGCGGGTGAGGCCGATGTTCATTGTCATCTTGCCGGCTTCGATACCTTTAGCCGCCTTCAGCGTGCCGTCGGGAGCCAGGGTCACGGGAATGGTGAAATGTAGTGTGCCCGGCATCTTGCCGATTCGTCCCACTTCGCCATCGATGACTCCCTTGTCGGCAGATGACAAAGTGAGGGTGAACGTCTTGCCGGGCAGGGCAGGGAACGTCTTGTCGTTCATCTGGATGTCAGACAATGTGCCGTTGTAGGTTGTTGTGCCATCGGCGGCTTTGACAATGAAACAAATTGCCATCAGCAGGATGACGAGGAGTGTGCGGGTTTTCATGTTGTTTGCCATTTGGAGTGCGCTGCAAAGATAATGATTTTTTTTAGAATTCAGCATATTTTTCCTGAAAAATTACGCTTTATTACTTAATTGGGCAATAATCTTCGCGAGAATGCGTTATTATAGTTATAATAAACCAAACAATACCGATATGAAAAAAGACGAAACAAAGCGTAAGAACAAACTTACTTCCGAGTGTACGACCATCATTGTAGGTGAAGAGCAGAGTGCCGACGGCAGCCGATTGATGGGCCGTTCGAGTGACTTCACATCGATGACTTCAATCAACTTCGAGGTGCATGAAGATACTAATTTCGGTCCCGAGGAATTCGAGGCCAAGGACAGTGCTTTCCATTGCCCGTTGCCGAAGAAGGCTTTGGGTTATACGGCGATGCCCGACACCCAGTTCCCAGGCGAATGGGGCAGCTGTGGTTTCAATTCGGCAGGTGTCGGTATGAGTTCGACCGAGACCATCTTCAGTAGCGACAAGGCTTTAGCAAAAGACCCCTATGTGGCTGATGGACTTGCCGAAAACTGCACGTTCAACATCGTTTTGCCTTATATTCACACTGCACGTGAAGGTGTGGCCCGACTGGGTTCGCTCATCGAATATTACGGTTCGGCCGAAGGCTTCGGCATCGGCTTCATCGACGAGAACGAGACTTGGTATCTCGAGAACTGCTGCGGTCACCTCTGGCTGGCTACCCGTATCCCCAAGGACAAGTATTTTGTGACTGGCAACCAAAGTCGTTACCGCGACTATGATCCCAACGACAAGGATAACTTTATGGCTGCTCCTCGTCTGATGGAGTTTGCCAAGGAGAACGGATTATGGGACGGCAAGGGCAAGTTTGATTTCCACGAGGTATATCAGCGCGATGAAAAACTCGACACCACCTACAACTATCCGCGTGTCTGGGGATTGCAGCAGCTGTTCACTCCCGATATGGTGCAGGATGTGACGAAGAATACCTTCCCCGTCTTTGCTGAGGCCAAGCGCAAGATTACGCTGCAGGATATGCGCACTGCTTTCCGTTTCCACTACGACGGCACGGAGCACGATCCCTACCTCCATTCGAACGGAAAGGAACCTTATCGTCCCGTCAGCATCTTCCGCACCCAGCAGACCCATATCATGCAGTATCGTCCGTGGTTGCCCAAGGCCATCGGATGCATCTCATATGTGGCCTTCGGTATGGCCGACCTCAGCGTGTTCCTGCCACTTTATCAGGGCGTGAAGAGTTATCCGAAGCCTTACATGGTGGGCAGTGTGGGACGTGCTGACAACAAGTCGGCCTATTGGAAGTTCCGTAGGGTGATGACGCTCGGCATGATGAACTACAATGCCTATGCTCCCATCATCAAGGCAGCCTATGCCAAGCTCGAGGCCGAGAACGACCAGCGTCAGCTCGAGATGGAGGCCGAATATCTCAAGATCTACAAGGATCGTCCGATGGAGGCACAGGACCTGCTCCAACGTTTCTCTGATCGTTTGCTGAAGCGTGCTCTTGAGGTGGCTGAGGACCTTGAACTGGAAATCCTCTCTCGCCTCACTGCTGATGTGGAGACGGAGTATCTTTTCCACGGGGCGTGAGGATTCTCAATTCACGAAAATTATGAGTCCCAACTCCAATGCAGGACCTGTCACGGAACGACAGCGCTATATCATCCTCGATGCCCTGCGCGGCTTTGCCCTGCTGGGTATAGCCATAGCCAACTTCCCTGAGTTCTCGCTTTGGACATTCCTCAGCGAGGAGGCAACGGCTGCAATGCCGACCGCACAGGTCGATAAGGTAGTGCGTTGGGCAGAATACTTGCTGGTCGATGGCAAGTTCTACACGCTTTTTTCTTTGCTCTTTGGAATCGGTTTTTCGATTATCATCGGCAATGCGGTAAAGCGTGGGGCAAATGGTTTCCGTATCTTCTATCGGCGTATGACAGTGCTCCTTGTTATGGGGTTGCTGCATCTTTTCTTCCTTTGGAGTGGCGATATCCTGGCACTTTATGCGTTGATGGGGATGCTGCTTCCTCTTTTTCGCAACTGTTCGAACAAGACGTTACTGCGATGGGCAGCATTTCTGCTTATGATTCCGATAGGTGTCGATGCCATAGTTGAACTATATAGCCTTCAGCCAGCGTCGTGGTTCTACGACAAGATGTGGTACTGGTGTGGAGTCTTTGGTATCACTGAGGATCGCTATGCATATTGGCTGCAAGAGCAAACCACTTATGCTGGTATGCTGCAGTTCCTGGTACAGGGTGCATTTGAGCGTATGACGGAATTCATCGATGGTAATCGATATTTCAAGGTGCTCGGCCTTTTCGTTCTTGGTTTTTATATAGGGCGTAATCGGTTCTATGCTAGGCTTGAAGAGATTCGACCGCTTCTTCACAAAGTGCTGGTTGTTGGGTTTGTATTGGGTCTTCCACTCAGTTTCGTTTATGCTTACAGTTGTATGGAGCATCATCCATGGGGGCTCACGGTACATACAGCGCTCTATACATTTAGCGTCTTTCCGTTGGCTTTCGGCTACGTGGCGACAATAGCATTGGCTTATCTTCGATTCGGCGAGACGGTGTTGACCCGATTCTTTGCCGCTCCTGGACGCGTGGCGCTTTCGTGCTACATCGGTCAGACCCTCTTCGGCATTCTAATCTTCTATGGTGTAGGCTTCGGCTTAGGTGCCAAAATTGGGCTTGCTTGGGTACTGCTCATCACTCTCGCTGTCTATCTTGTTGAAGTCCTTCTTGCCCACCTCAGGCTCCGATTTTTTCATTTCGGTTCCCTCGAATGGATTTGGAGAATGCTTACTTATGGAAAGTATATTAGGTTGAGAAAGAAATAATAATATATTCGTAAGTATGAAGAAAGTCGCTATCGCTTTATCATCGACTTTGTTGGTCTTGTCGGCTTGTTCTGTTCGGCAGGATGCCCCTATCCCCTTGGTCTATGATGTCGAGAATACGGGAGCATCTTTTGCCGATCCCGTGCTGCCCGAGCGTGACGCACTGCCCCGAGTAATGGGACTTACCGACCCGTTGGCATGGAGCGACGGATCGGGACGTGTCACCGACTTCGCATCTTGGTCGAAACGTCGCGCCGAGATCGCCAAGGAAATCCAGCATTATGAGATTGGAACGAAGCCGGCTGTCGATCCGAGCCAGGTCAAGGCACGTATGTCGGGCGATACGCTCATCGTCGATGTGACAGTGGGAGGAGAGACGCTCTCCTTGACGTCTGTGATCACCTATCCCTCAATGGGCGAAGCTCCCTATCCGCTGATGATAGGCACGAGCCACATCTCATTGCCGCATTCGATTTTCGAGGCTCGTCCCATCGCGCTGATGACCTATCACGAGCGTCAGGTGAACGGTTATTCGCAGTTCCGTGGCGAACTCGACCGCACGAAATACAACTTCGTGCGTCTCTATCCCGACTTGATTGACAATGGTGCCTACAGCGAATGGGCGTGGGGCTTGAGTCGCCTCATCGATGGCTTGCAGCAATTGGGTCCCGAGGTGACAAAGATCGATACCCGACACATCGGTGTGACGGGATGTTCGTATGCTGGCAAGATGGCGCTCTTTTGTGGGGCTTTCGACGAGCGTGTCGCCCTTACTATTGCGCAGGAACCAGGTGGCGGAGGTGCTGCCGCCTGGCGTGTCTCGCATGAGATGGAAGGCGTCGAAGATCTCGATCGTACCGATTACCATTGGTTCCTCGAAAGCCTCAAGGAGAATTTCCATGGCGACAGTGTCTATCAGTTGCCCTACGACCACCACGAGCTCTGCGCCCTCATCTGTCCGCGTGCTTTCCTGATGTTGGGTAATCCCGACTTCAAGTGGTTGGCTGATCCTTCGGCCTACGTTTCGGTCAATGCGGCACGTAAGGTGTGGGAGCAGTTCGGCATCGCCGACCGCATCGGCTATTCCATCATCGATGGCCATGGTCATTGCCAATTGCCCGAATCACAGTTCCCCGAAGTGGAGGCCTTCATCGAAAAGTTCCTGCTCGGCAACGATAGCATCGACACGCGTGACATCAGCATAGCCCCGCTCTACAAGGACAGCGTGGATGTCAACCGTTGGATTGATTGGCGATGATAGGTGACCATTTGCATTTTTTGCTCGAAATATTTGGATGATTGACAGGAAATGTCTATCTTTGGCCCCAAAATTATCCCAAAGAATGCAACTCAGGCACCGACAGATTTTCAGCGCAGTAGTTTTGCTGCTTGTTATGATGATGTCGTTGGGGACGAAGGTCCTCCACGTTCATCATTATGTCGTGCCGACGATTGTCGAGTGTGCCGACTGCCAGCACCACGTTTTCCATAGCGGGCATTTACTCGCTGCCGAAGATAACGGCGGCGAATGTATGCTGTGTCAATGGCTCACTGTGCCATATTTAGGAGAAGACACAGCAGGATACAAGGCTTATCTTACTTCCGGCATTACACGCTTCTGCCACTCTCTTTTGGAGGGATATCTATCTGTAGTACAACATCTTTCCTTACGTGCTCCACCAGCTTTTCGGTAATTGATTTCTTTCTTATCTTATTTCCTGGGTTTGGCATTTTACGAAACTTGGAACTTTCATTAATCACCGAAAAGTAAGTATGAAATATTTATTTATACCTATGCTGCTGTTGTCGATGACGGCGGCAGCGCAAGATATACACGAACACAGTGCGTTCGTGAACGACAGTATCGACCCGATGAAGGAGGCGATACTGAACGAAATCGTTGTGACGGGCATCACTGGCACCCAGCGTCTGCGTGACGCTTCTGCCCCTTTCTCCGTAGTCTCTCCAAATGACCTTCATCGTAGTATGGGCAGCAACCTCATCGATGCCATCAGCCGTCATCCTGGTCTGTCGCAAATCAGCACGGGGGCGGGTATTTCGAAGCCCGTGATCAGAGGCTTGGGCTACAATCGCGTGGTGGTGGTTGATCAGGGAATACGCCAGGAGGGACAGCAGTGGGGCGATGAGCATGGCCTCGAAGTGGCTGCCGAAGCTGTCCATTCGGTCGAGATCCTCAAAGGGCCCGCTTCGCTGATGTATGGTAGCGATGCAATTGCTGGTGTTATGATTCTGCATCCCGAACCCGTGCTCGACGAAGGGGTGATGCAGGTGCACGTGGGCAGCGAGTATCAGTCCAACCAGGGCTTGTGGGAGAACGTCGTGGGTTTTGCAGGCAATGTCAGCGGCTTTGTCTGGAACTGGCATTACACCGACAAGGCTGCCCATGCCTATCGTAACGATCGTGATGGTTACGTGCCCGGTTCGTGGTTCAAGGAGCGCGACCTCCAGGGCATGCTGGGCATCAGCCGCGAGTGGGGGCACAGTTGGCTTCGCTTTACCCACGTCGATTTCAAACCGGGTATCGTCGAGGGCGAGCGCGACGAGCAGACAGGCGAACTGATTTGGGAAGACGGCAACACGGCAAAAGGCTATGGCGTGCAACTGCCTTCGCAGCGCGTGCTTCACACCAAGGTGGTTAGCGACAACGCGTGGCAGTTGGGACCTGGTCAATTGAAGGCTATCGTGGGTTATCAGCGCAACTTTCGTCGCGAGTTCGAGGAGTCGATCGATGAGGCTGAACTCGCCATGAAACTCTACACCGTGAACTACGACTTGAAATACCAGCTCCAGCTTCCCCACGACTGGAGGATGGCTGCTGGCGTGGGCGGTATGTGGCAGAAGAACGTGAACGAAGGGGAGGAGTTCCTGATTCCCGATTACCATCTGCTCGACATCGGTGCATTCGTGACAGCCAATCGCCAGCTCGGACATTGGCACCTCTCGGGCGGAGTGCGCTTCGATAATCGTTCGCTCAAGACAGATGCGCTTTCTGAGGATAATGAACAGGTTTTCGCGGCACTCGACAAGGATTTCACGGGTGTCACCGGCAGTCTGGGCGTAGTTTGGAACGTCAACGATGCGCTCAATCTCAGGGTCAATTGGGCACGCGGCTTCCGTGCACCTACGGTCAGCGAACTGTCGGCAAATGGTGTTCACGAGGGAAGCATCCAGTATGAACTCGGCAACGACCATCTCAAGGCCGAGGTCAGCCAGCAGCTCGATCTTGGCATGGATTACACTACGCATTGGGTCAGCCTGCAGGCCGCCCTTTTCGCCAATCGCATCGCGAACTACATCTACCTCTCGAAGTTGGCGGGAGTCCTGACCGAAGGATATCCGACCTATCAGTATCGCCAGGGTGATGCCCAGCTTGTGGGTGGCGAAATCAGCATCGACCTGCATCCAGTCAATGCCTTTCACTTCGAGAACTCGCTGAGCGTTGTTGAGGCACGCCAGTTGCATCGTCACGACGAGGGCAAGTATCTACCAATGATACCTGCCCCACGATGGAATATGGACCTGCGCTACATTTTCAAGGACTTCGGACGCAGCCACTTCCGTCGTTCCTATCTCGCTTTCGGCATGGAGTACAATTTCCGGCAGGATCATTTCTATGGCGTGGATGACACCGAGACGGCTACGCCCGACTATGCGTTGCTGAGCCTTTCGGCCGGTGTGGATTTGCACTTGAAGGGGCATAACTGCATCGAGTTGTCGCTTACCTGCCAGAACTTGCTCGACAAGGTCTATCAGTCACATCTGAGCCGACTCAAATATGCCGACACCAATGCCCTGACGGGCCGTATGGGTGTCGCGGGTATGGGCCGCAACATCTGCCTGAAGGTGAACATACCGCTCGATATTCATCTGCATCGCGATTGACAACGTTGTCAAAAAATACGTTGTTTGGAATAAAGGCATTATCTTTGCATCGAAAAATAAGAACAATTTAAACTATATTATTATGGAAAAGAAATTGACAAGATCGGCCAACGACAAGAAACTGTTTGGCGTATGCGGCGGAGTAGCCGAGTATTTTGACGTAGATCCCACTTTGGTTCGCGTTGGCATTTTGGCCTTGACCATCTTCACGGGTCTCATTCCAGGTCTGGTACTTTACTTCTGTATGGCACTTGTGATGCCCGAAAAGGGGGGATATAACCGATGAAAAGAAAGGCAGCTCGACTAATGGTCGCCCTATGTGTGCTGGTGGCATTGCTAGTGACGGCGTTCTGCCTTCAGACCTGCCATCCTTGCATCTATATCCCCAACGGTCCGGGTGTCGCCGATAGCACGCTTTTGGAGCAGGGGACAGTCCCTCAATGATGTGGTTGTCAAATGACAAAAAGTGGCTCAACGGGAATCAAACCCTGTTGAGCCACTGTCATTAGTTGTTAGGCATGGATTATTTGCGTCGCCCCATCGCGTCGAATGTGCCGTGCTCGGTTTGGATGAGCAGTTGGCCTTTCACGTACGCCTTGGCAGTGCGTGGAGCTGTTGGCACAACGTCCATCTCGATGGTCTCGATGGCAGCTGGTGGAGCCGTGCGGAAGTCGAAGGTGATGATGTCGGGACCTAACTGTGCGCCCGTCTCATCGACATATTCCAGTTCCTGGATGTTCGAGATGGGCTTCTCAAGCCTGACGGTCAGAGAGGAGTTGTTGGTGCCTGGTTTGGTCCATCCACTGAAAGCTGGGGTCGTGTCGTCGGTGAAGGCGGTGGCTCCCGTCGTACCAGGGAACGGAGCGCTGGCGTCCTGCACGTAGTAGCCGCCCGACTTTTTCTTTCCACCAGCCTCGACGAGGTCGATGCACTGGTGGTTAGGCCAGTTGTTGGGCGTATTGTAGGTCCAGAGGTAAGACTTGTAGTCGATGTGCCATGCCAGCATGCCGTGTCCGGGGATATAGGCATCCCACCCGGTGAGCTGACGGTTCTCGAAGAGGTAGTATTCGCCCTCGCGCGGATCGTCGAGGCCTTCGGTGATGGGCACGATGAATGCCTGGTTGCTGGTGCTCAGCTCCATCAGCGTGTCGGTCTTCTGTTCCGACAGGACCACGGGTGTGAGCCAACCCAGTTCGTAGCGCTCGTAGGCACTCATGCCGGCGGGAATGAAGCTGTTGTAGTTGTAGCAACCCTCGTCGAGCAGGTCAAAGCCGCAGGGTGTGCATGTGGGAGGCGCACCGTTGGCGGTGTTGTAGAGGTCGGGCAGGCCGAGAACGTGGGTGAACTCGTGGCAGAAGGTGCCAACGCCGTCCATATAGTCGCCGTAAAGTTCGTTCGAGCAGGCATAGTCGTGCAGGGCGAGGTCGTCGTAGCTGTATATTTTGCCCGAGGCAGACCAGACGTCCCAGGCATGGGGCCAGATGTCGCTCTTCATGCCGGTGTAGTTTTCGCCCTTTCCTGCATAGAAGGCAAAGACGAAGTCGATGATGCCGTTGTTGTCGGTGTCATAGACCGAGAAATCGACGTCGAGGCTGTCGTTCAGATAGTCGCATGCCTCCGTGATCATCTGCCAGGCATTTGCGTCGTTGTTCCTGCCGTAGTATTTGAGGCTGTCCTTCAGCAGGATGGGGCCGAAGACGTCGAACTGCGGGTCAAACTCGCCGCATGAGTTCTGATGGAAGAAGTCGTGGGCCGAACCGATGTGCTTGTACTTGCTACCCTCGTAACGTGGGCGGTCGTAGCCGTCCTTTGTCATCATATCGACGTATGACTGATGAGGGTCGTCGATGGTGAATCTCACGTCCTGGAACTCCACCAGCACGACGAGGCCGCGCACTTTGCCTCTGGTCGGGAAGCCGAAGTGAGGGGCGAGTGTGCTGTCGCAGACCATTGAGTCGGGATCATAGACGATCGAGTCGCCGGCAATGCTGTCGTTGGCGATGCTGTCGGCAGGAATACTGTCACTGGGGATGCTGTCGTTGTCGGCGCCGTCGGCAAGTTTGGCTCGCATGGCCTGGGCACGTCGGTTGTAGCGCAGGCGTTCATGGCGTGCGGCATTCACCTGAGCGCGACGCTGCAGCAGCTGGGCTTTCTCGGTTTCCCAGGCGGCCAGCTCGGTGGCGTTGGCGATATGGAGGAAGCCCCGTTCGTCGGTGACGAGCAGGTTGCCGTCGAGGTCGGTGGTCCAGTGGCACCATTCGTCGCCATGCAGGAGTACGGTGATGGTCTTGCCGTCGGGCTGCAGTATGGTGATGGGGCCGCGACGTGCAGGCACAGCCTGTGTCGGCATCGTGCTCAGCAGGAACATAGCCGCGATGACGGATAGGAGTATTCTGAGTTTTGAGGTCATAATGTTATGGGGTTTGTTGATTGTTTCTTTTCTTGCCTTGGTTTCTTGTCGGCTTGTCGCCCGGTCGCTTCGATGACCTGTTGCCACGTTGTCTCTTCGGCCTGTCCTCCTGCGGGCTTGTTTCCTTGTAGTCGCAGCCGCCCAGTTCGTCGGGCACGGCGATTCGCTCCATTTTCTTGTCGATGAACTTCTCGAGGGCAGTCAGCTTGCGTAGGTCGCGTCGGTCGTCGCAGTTCACCAAGGTGAGGCTCTCGCCGTCGTGGTCGGCACGTGCCGTACGTCCGATGCGGTGTACGTAGTCTTCCAGATCGTGCGGCATATCGTAGTTGATCACCAGGGCGATGCCGCTGATGTCGATGCCGCGCGAGACGATGTCGGTGGCGACAATCACGTTGGTGCGGCCCGCACGGAAGGCGTTCATCACCTCGTCGCGGTCCCTCTGCTCCAGGTCGGAGTGCATGGCAGCCACCTGGAAACCTTTCTTGCGCAGACCCAGCACCACGTCGCGAACATCGGCCTTTCGGCTTACGAAGACCACCACGCGCTTCTCGGGGTTTTGGAGCAGTTCGTCCTTCACGTAGCCGTCCTCCCTGCCGCCGAAGAACTTCTTCAGGAAGCGGATGAGCATTGGAGTCTTCTGGGCCTGGTGGCAGATGCAGCATTGCTGGTGAATCTTCTCGGCAGGCTTCGAGATGGCGATCTTCACCATCACGGGGTTCCATAGGATTTTTTCGGCGAGCTGCTGGATCTTGGGCGGCATCGTGGCACTGTAGAGAATCTTCTGGCAGTCGTCGGGCAGCAGCTTGTTGATGGCCATAATGTCGTCGTAGAAGCCCATATCGAGCATACGATCGGCCTCATCGAGTACGAAGAATGACACTTGTGACAGATTGACGTATCCCAGATTGATGTGCGAAAGCAGACGTCCCGGGGTGGCAATCACCACGTCGGCGCCTTGGCGAAGACCGCGTTCCTGGGCGGCAAAATCAGTGCCCTCGCCACCGCCATAGACAGCCACAGAAGAGGCATCGACGAAGTAGGAGAAACCCTGCATCTGCTGGTCAATCTGCTGTGCCAGCTCGCGGGTGGGGGCCATGATGACGCAGTTGATGGCGTCGGTGGGGTAGCGGTAGCGGTTCAGGTTCGAAAGAATGGGCAGCAGGTAGGCGGCGGTCTTGCCGGTGCCCGTTTGTGCCACGGCAATCACATCATCGCCATTGAGCACGGGAGGGATGGCCATCTCCTGCACAGGAGTACATTGGCCGTATTTCATATATTCCAGGGCATCCATCACGCCCTGATCCAATCCTAATTCACTAAAATTCATGGCGCAAAGATACACATTATTTAAATATAATGGTATAAGAATAAAAAATTAACAATTAATAATTAACAATTAACAATTAATAATTAACAATTTTGGGGCGATTAACAAATTGCAATTGTCAATTTTGCGTCATTGTTGGTCGGTGTCGGGCACTTCGAGGTGCATCAGAAATTCAGTGAGGCTGGCACTTTTGTCGAGCCCAAGTTTCTGACGGATTCGATAGCGGCTGATTTCGATGCCTCGCGTCGAAATGTTCTGGAGAGGGGCAATCTCTTTCGACTGCAGTCCCATGCGGATATAGGCACACAGCATCATTTCCTTGTGCGAAAGGTCAGGATAGCGTTTGCTCAGTGTCTGCAGGAACTTGTGATGTACTGCATCGAACGAGTCGTGGAATGCATCGAGGTCGTCATCATGGCTGATGTTGGTGTCGATCTGCCCGATCAGACGGATGATGCGCCTCTTGGAGGCAGGCAAGTTCTCTTCGCTGAGCGACTTGTTCAGGCTGACTGCCGTCTTCTTTATCTCCTGCAGCATCTCGTTCTTGCGCACGATGTTCATCCTCGACCGCACCAGCTCGTCCTGCTTCGAGCGCAGTTCGATTTCCAGTTTCTCTTCTCGCAGAATGGCAATCTTCTCCTCCTGTTCTAGGATCTGCTCTTCCTGCTCGTGAATCTGTTCCTCGCGTTCGTGAATCTGCTCGTCCTTCTGGGCAATCAGCTTTTGGCGCTTCCGCTTCTGACGCCGATAGGCTTCGAAGCCGAGTGCAGCCAGCAGCAATGCGTAGAGCAGATATGCCCACCACGAGCGATACCAGGGGGGCAGAATCGTGAAATGGAACGTGGTTTGAACGGGATTCTCGCTGTAGTTTGAGATGACACGCAGATGGAACGTGTAGGTGCCTTCGGTCAGGTTGGTGTATTCCTTGATGCTTCGACGCGAATACGGACTCCATTCGCTCTCGGCTGTCCTCCTGCCAGCATAGAGCAAGCCGGTACGCTGCTTTTCGAGCCAATAACTGTAGAGCACCGATTGGGCAGGGTCATAATTGCTGACGCTGTACTCGATGCGCAGGGAGTTGTCGCGCCAACGGATGTCACCAGGCGGTTGGCAGCCGTAATAGAGTGTGTCGACACCATTGCCGATATAGACGCGGCGAATGTAGGGGGTGAGGGGTTCGAGAGGTTTGAGGGGATTGGTAGAGCCTCCTTCTACTCCTTCATCAGAAGGGGTGGAGGGTTCTGAAAGGCTCAGTATGGCAAAACCCTCTTCGGTGCCGATGATGGCTTGGTCGCCGTTGAGGCTGACATTCTCGAAGTCTTCCATCAGCCAGTCGTTCAGATAACCATCATTGCGCGATCCCCTTACCAGATGAAGCGTGCCATCGGCAGCATACCAGATGTCTCCACTGGCATTTTGCAGCAGGTAGGTATAAGGCACGTGCCCCTCCAGTCGGTCTTCGAGTTCAGTGAAAAGCACCAGACTGTCATGCGCTGCATCGTAGCGCAGCAATCCCTGGCGCGAGGCTACGACGGTCTCTCCGTCGAAGCGTGTGATGCAGACGTTGTCACCCTTCGGCAGCAGTTCGGAATTGTAGCATTTCCGGCTCTTGACTTCCGTCAGATCGTCAGTGAGTGTGAGTCGGAAGATGCCCTTCTCCTTGTTGGCCACCCAAACGACGGGCAGTCCGTCCTCGATGTAGAATGTCTTGGCTGAGATGTCGGCACCCTTCACATCTTCGGCCATCACCCAGTCGCGTCCCTGCAGGCGCATCAGCCGCAGGCCCCAATAGGAGGCTGTGAGCAGCACGTCGTCACGATTGCCGATGCGTCGTACTCCCCACACTCCACGGTTCCTGTAGCGTGTGATTCGATTGCCGTCGATGGAGAGGAAGAACTGTCGTCCGCCGCAGAAAAGGCGTCCTCCGATGGTGTCGAGGCAAAGCACCTGTCCGTCGGTTCCCTCCACGAAGCGGATGTCGCCACCTGCCATCTCGTAGAGTCCCTGGTTGGTGCCGAGATAGAGGCGCCCCTGGTATTCGACACTGCAATTGCCGCTTCCGATGGGCGACTGCCGGCTGTTGATGAAACGCAGGGGTGAACGCATGGGGATGCAGTCGATACCATTGTCAAGCCCGAGCCAAAGGTTCTGGTCGCGGTCGAAAATGGTCGAAAGCACTGTCTTGTTCTGCAGTCCCTGGTTGATTGACATCCGTTCGGTTGTGTTCTGTTTGAGGTCGAGCAGTATCACGCCGTCCTGCATCGTGCCCAGGGCAAGAATGTCGCCCGAACAAGCCGCCGAAGATAGCCCACGATGGGCAATCAGTTCGTCGGCAGCCGTGTGGAGCGGCTCGATATGATTGTCGGAATAAAGGAAGAGACCCTGGTCGCTGCTCACGAGCAGCAGCTTCCCCTGTGGATAGGGGAGGATGCTGACGATGCGAGAGGTTTGGCTGATGTCGATACCCTGCAATTGCTGGAATTCATTGCCCACGAGCACAAAGACACCCTGCGAACCGACTGCATAGAGTCGGTTATAGACCACCGTCGAGTAACTGATGCCAAGCGGGCTGTCGATTTTCGTTTCGCTATTGTTGATGTAGAGGGCATTGTCGCTCTGGTAGTAGATGTCGTGCCCGATCTGGTGGATGTTCCAGATGTTCAGCTGCCCTGCCCGATCGACGCTTTCCGACAGTCGCCGGTAGATGAGCTGGCCTTTCGGATTTCGCGTAAAAAGCCCGAATTGCCCCAATGCACCTACATAGATGGTGTCGCCGCTGGTCCTGACGGCCCTCACCTTCACGTTGCCGGGCAGGGGATAGGTCTGCCAGGTGTTGCCGTCGTATTCCAGCAGCCCCTTGTTGTTGGCAAAGTACATCCAGCCCTCCTTGCTTTGGGAGGCCTGCCAGTTCTGATTGCCTGAATGGTATTGCTGACGGGTGTAGTTCACCACCACGCGTTGCCAGTGATTTTCAGCCCTGCCTGGCATCGAAGCCAGAGCCAGGAGGAACGTTAGAAGTAAGATCTTTTTCAATTGAAAAAATACAATTAATAAAACACGATAAGTTTTGCGGTGCAAAGATACTACTATTTTTTCATGAAAACAAATTTATGTGGTTTTTTTTGTGCGAAATGCAAATATTCGTTGAAAATCAGTATGTTTTGTAGCCGATGAGAAAGTCGTGATGTAGTCGATGTTGTGTTGTATAGTAATTGTGATGTAGTGAAATGTTTGCTTAGTTTGGCGGAAACCCCTACTTTTGCACCATCAACATTCATGTTTATCTACAATAACTAACATTTATGAAACAAAAAACATTATCATTGGAATGCATGCGACTGATGCTTATCGGTTGTATCATGTTCCTCCTGGACGTGGGTCTTTTTGCCCAAAGTTCCCAGACCTTCCGAGGCAAGGTGCTCGATGCCTCTACGCGCGAACCTTTGATAGGAGTGAGTGTGCTTGAGAAGGGCACTACGAACGGTGTGGTTACCGACGTTGATGGAAACTTCGTGATCCATAGTGTCAAGTCGGGCGCAACCATCACTTTCTCCTACGTCGGCTATTCTACTCAGGAGATCCTTGCCACACGAATCGGCAATACTGTTCTTCTCGAGGAAGACGACAAGACCTTGAACGAAGTTGTAGTCATCGGTTATGGCGTTCAGAAGAAAGTCAACCTGTCGGGTGCCGTGAGTGCTGTCGATGGTGACAAGCTCGCAGCCAAGCCTTCGAGCGATGTGCTCAGCGCCATGCAGGGCGAAATGCCAGGTGTGGCTGTGCTACGTTCGAGCGGTGAGCCAGGCAGCGAGACCAGCGGCATGCGTATCCGCGGTTTCTCGTCGGTAAATGCCACTTCGGCCCTGGTGCTGATCGATGGTATCGAGGGCGACCTTGGTCTGCTCAATGCCGACGACATCGAGAGCATCTCTGTACTGAAGGACGCTTCGGCCTGCGCCATCTACGGTGCACGTGCTGCATCGGGCGTTGTGCTCGTCACCACCAAGAGCGGTAGCGAGGGCAAGCCGAAGGTTTCCTACAATGGCTACTATGCTGTCAATATGCCAGGCAACATGCCAGAACGTCTGCCCGCATGGGAGGAGCAGCAGTGGATCAACATTGGCCGATACAATGCAGGCGGTGCCTACGAATGGAACAAGGAGAAGACCACCTGGGTGGCCAACCCCAACTTCAACTATTACCCCAACAACAACAACGGACGTTGGGAGCAGTTCACCGCAACCAACTGGGTGGACGAAGGCACCAAGGACTGGGCCGGACAGACCAATCACTCCATCTCGGTGAGCGGTGGTTCGAAGAACATCAACTACCTCATCAGCGGCAACTACTACTTCAAGGACGGTATGTTGAAATATGCCAAGAACAACAATACCCGTGTGAACCTGCATGCCAAGCTGCATGCCGAGTTGAACAAGTATCTCAGCCTGGGCATCAACGTGCAGTATCAGTCGAAGAAGAACAACGCCCCATCGAGTGGTGCGGGCAGTGTATTGAATACAATGTACGGTGCACGTGCACGTCAGTTGCTGTGGCAGCCCGAAGAGACTCCCAACTACGATGCACAGCCCTACAGCGGCGACCTTCAGGTCAATCCTATCGACATCCTTAAGAATGGTGGCACCAACGAGTCGCTCTACGAAGCCTTCCTGGGCAAAGGTGAACTGACCATCAAGAACCTGGTGAAGGGTCTCACCGTTAACCTTAGTGCAAGCCGCCGTGCTGGTTACTATACCCAGCGTTCCGAGCGTCACTGGCTGGCATGGTACGCCATGAACGGCACCACCATCCGTCAACAGACCAACAACCCCAACTCGCTCTATCGTCAGAAGAACAACGACTACCACGATCAGTTCGAGGCTACCGTAAACTATGCATTGGAGGCAGGTCAGCACAATTTCCAGGTGCTTGCCGGTACGAGCTATGAGAACTATCGCAAGGACCAGTTCGATGCTACTGCTCGCAATATGAACTCCAACGATTTCTATTCGTTCAACTATTACGATGCTTCCGAGGCTTCGAACACCACGCTGGGTGACCTGATCCAGCCTTGGTCAATGATGTCGTATTTCGGACGTATCAACTACAACTTTGCCGAGCGTTATCTCCTTGAGGCCAACATCCGTTACGACGGTTCGTCACGTCTGGCACCCGAGAAGCGCTGGAAGGCTTTCCCATCGGTATCGGCAGCCTGGCGCGTGAACCAGGAGCCTTGGTTCAAGCTCGATTGGGTAAGCAACCTGAAACTGCGTGCATCATGGGGTCAGCTTGGTAACGGTGCCGTGCTCGGCCTGTACGACTACATCGCCACCATCTCTCAATCGACCACCTATATCACCGAAAAGAGCTACTATCAGAGCCAGCTCGCTTCGAAGGACAAGACCTGGGAGACCATCGAGACCACGAACCTCGGTGTCGATCTCGGCCTGTTCAACAGCCGTCTGAACGCTACGTTCGACTACTATTGGAAATATAACAACGACATGCTCTCCAACCTGCAGCTGCCTCACACCATCGGTATCGGTGTGCCTGCCGTCAACATCGGCAAACTGAAGACCTGGGGATGGGAGTTCGAGATCAAGTGGAACGACCGCATCGGCGACTTCAGCTATCAGGTGGCATTCAACCTCTCCGACTCGAAGAACGAACTCGTCGAATACGACGGAGCCGACGTGATCACTGCCGGTACCCGCCAGCTGATCGAGGGCTATCCCCTCAACACCATCTGGGGCTACACCACCGACGGCTACTGGTCGAGCAAGGAAGAGTATGAGCAGTATAAGCAGGATCATCCGGGCTACAAGTCGTTCTCCGATGGCAAGATCGGTGCCGGTGACGTCAAGTTCCTGACGCTGCCCGACAAGGACGGCTCCATCAACCACCAGGTAGGTGCTGGCGACGGCACGAAGGAGAACCACGGCGACCTCGTTTATCTGGGCGACACCAACGGACGCTATCTCTATGGCATCAACTTTTCGGCCAAGTGGAAGGGCTTCGACGTTGCAGTGATGTTCCAGGGCGTTGCAAAGCGCAAACTGCTCATCGACACCGAGGCCATCTCACCCTTCGGACGTACCCACCAGATGCCTTGGACCATCCATCGCGACTACTGGACTCCCGAAAACACCGATGCCTATTGGCCACGTCTCTACAACTATAACGGCGATATGTTCAACTTCCAGCCCTCCGACAAGTGGGTACAGGATGCTTCCTATCTCCGTCTGAAGAACATCACGGTCGGCTATACCATCCCCGTTCCCAAGCGCTACATCGACAAGCTGCGTATCTATGTCAGCGGCAACGACATTTGGGAAAAGTCGGATATCCTGAAGGTATTCGACCCCGAGTCGGGCAACAATGTAGGCCGTAACTACTATCCCTTCTTCCGTACCTGGTCGTTCGGTGTGAACGTAACTTTATAAGCCATGAGCCATAAGTTTTGAGTTGTAATCAAGCTTTTTTAGAAAACAGTATGAAACGATATATATTCAAATCAATATATGCAGCCGGCATCGTATGCGGCATGATGTCGCTCACCAGTTGCGAACTGGACCGACTGCCCGAGACCACACTCGCCGACAACACCTTCTGGCAGAGTGAGACCGACCTGCGTGGTGCCTGCAACAAGTTGTATGTCGACCTTCCGGGCTTCTCGCACGACACCCGTGCCGACGACATCATCGGAACCGCAGCCAATGCCACCTCAAGCGGCAGCTGGAGCATCCCTGCCACTTCAGGCGATTGGACCAACGCCTACCAGAAGATCTTCGTGTGCAACAACATCATCGAGAAGGGCGGCAATGCCCCGCTCACCGATGCCCAGAAGAACCGCTGGCTGGCCGAAGCCTACTTCTTCCGTGCTTTCCATTTCTTCGACCTTGTGAAAAAATACGGCGATGTGCCCCTGATCCTGAAGGCCTTCGACTCGACCAGCGATCCCGACATCAAGATGGGACGCACGCCCCGCGAACAGGTAATCCAGCAATGCTATGCCGACCTGAAGTTTGCTGAGGAATATCTGCCCGAAATCGACCAGGTGAGCAGTGCTGCCGACTGGGGACGTGTCTCGAAGAGCGCAGCCCTTGGCCTGATGGTTCGCATCGGACTTTACGAGGGCACCTTCTCGAAGTATCACAATCTGGGCGGTGACTACAAGTCGCACCTCAAGGTGAGCATCGATGCAGCCGAGCGTCTCATCCAGAGCGGCAAGCACGACCTCTATCCCGACTTCCAGAAACTCTTCTACTTCGATGGCGAAGGTCGTCAGAACAAGGAGAACGTCTTCGTGAAGATCTATGGTCCCAACGGTGACGGTGCTGTCATCACCCACAACAATTCGCGTGGTATGGAGAACGCTGTCAGCGTAACTCGCCAGACCATCGACCAGATTCTCTATACCGACGGTCTGCCCCGTGAGAAGACCACGTTGAAGGTTGAGGAAACCCACCACAACGATGTGTTCATCAACCGCGATCCACGTATGGCAATGACCTTCTACCAGAAGGACGAGGAAGCCTACAAGGCCGGCTACAACCCATTCGGCAACCAGCATGGCAATGGCTACGGTCTGAAGAAGGGATTCATGCTCGAAGAGTGGAACACCACCAACAAGGAGACTGTCGACAAGATGATCATCCGCTATGCCGAAATCCTCATCTCCTACGCCGAGGCGCTCTATGAGTACAACGGTCAGATCACCGATGCCCAGCTGAATGCCACCGTCAACAAGGTGCGCCATCGTTCAGGCTTCGAGGCTTTGCTGACCAACGCCTTCTGTGCTGCCAACGGCCTGGATATGCTCCAGGAGATCCGTCGCGAACGCCTTGTGGAGTTCATCGACGAGAACCTGCGCTACAACGACATCATCCGTTGGAAGATTGCCGAAAAGGTGCTGCCACAGACTATGCTCGGACTGAAGTACAACGATGCCGACAACCTGAGCACACAGCGTGAGAACATCGAGAGCCGTCTGACCGATGAGAACGGCATGTTCAATGGTCGAAAGGTGGCCGATCAGGGTGGTATCTACGTGATCGAAGACGCTGCCAACCGCACCTTCAATCCTGCCAAGGACTACTATTATCCTATTCCTACCTACGAGATTGCCACATCGGAAGGCAGCGTGGTGCAGAACCCGGGATGGAATTAATCCGTTCAATTAACAATTAATAATTAACAATTAACAATTGTTGGATTGACTCAAAATAATAATCTTTGAACAAAATATTTCGAAATATGAAACGTTATATAAATAAGTTCGCGCTGGCAATGGCCATGGTGATGGGCCTTTCGACGCTCAACTCTTGTGAGGACGACGAATGGGGCAACGACAATCCCGACTATCAGAATGTGTTCATCGTAGCCTTTGCCGATTGGGGACCCAAGAGCAACAACGACAAGACCTATACGGTCAACCAGGGCAGCCAGCAGGTTGTGCCCGTACAGTTGTGGTGCGAAGGCACGCGCAGTTTCGATGCCCAGGCTTTCGTCTATGCCGATAGCAAACTGACGCTCGGTGTCGACTATCAGGTCACGGATGCCAGCGGCAACGTCCTTCAGCAGGATGGCAACGGTGCCTGGGTATTGACCTGGGATCTACGTTCGCCCGATAACACCAACAACCATCGCGTGCAGGAACTCTATGTGAAGGCGCTCAATGGTGCCACCGGCGACGTGACGCTGATGACCTTCGACCCCAAGGATGTGGATGCCGATGGCAAACTGCGCATTTCGAACGGTGGAACGAAAGACGACGATACCGAGTACTATGTGCCCAACAACAAGACGTCGGAGTACGAGGTGCGTTGCATCACTGTAAACTACAAGGTTAAAGTAACCATCAAATAACTTAAGGGTTTATGAGGATTCATAAGTTAGTTGGTCTATTCCTCCTTCTTTTGCCCGTAGCGATGGCGGGGGCGCAGTCCATCTGGGACGGCGCTCACCTCGCCCGGGTGAAAGCCTCGCTGGAACAGCCGGCCTACGCCACAGCCTATCGTCATCTTCTCGACGAGGCCGAGAGCGAATTGCAGCGCCAGCCGCTTTCGGTGATGATGAAGGAGAAGGTGCCGGCCAGTGGCGACAAGCACGACTACCTGAGTCTGAGCCGCTACTACTGGCCCGATCCGACCAAGCCCGACGGACTGCCCTACATCGCTCGCGACGGTGTGTCGAATCCCGAACTGGAACTCCTCGACCGTCCGAAACTGGCGCTGATGGCCAATGGGGTCACCACCCTCTCGTTGGCTTGGTATTTCAGCGGCGACGAGCGTTATGCCCGAAAGGCTGCCGAACTGCTGAGAGTATGGTTCCTGGACAAGGACACAAGGATGAATCCGAATCTGAATCATGCCCAGATCGTGCCTGGCAAGTTCAACGGCCGGGGACGCTGCTACGGGGTTATCGATGCCTACTCGTTTGTCGAGATGCTCGATGCCGTACAACTGCTCGAAGGTTCGAAGGCCTTTACCGCCAAGGATGCCAAGGCACTCCGTAAATGGTTTGCCGAGTTCCTCCATTGGATTCTGACCAGCGAACAGGGCATCGAGGAAGGAAACCAGCGCAACAACCACGCCACGGCTCACGATGTGCAGGTCATCGCCTACGCAAAATTTGTGGGCGATAAGAAGGTGATGGAGGAATATTTGTCGCAGTTCTACGAGAAGCGCATGCTGACGCAGATTGAGCCCGACGGCAAGCAGCCCAACGAGTTGCGTCGTACGTTGGCCTTCGGTTACTCGCAGTACAACATGACGCACATCATCGACGTCTTCCAGCTGGCACGACAGGCAGGCTATCAGCCCGAGGGTATGGACCTGCTCGAGAAAGCCGCCGACTTCCTGGCCCCGTATATGGGCAGAAAGGTGGAGGAGTGGCCCTATCAGCAGATCAGCGAGTGGGACTACAAGCAGAACGAACTGGCCAAGGACCTCTATCGTCTCTACCTGCTCGAACCTGAGCGCACCGACTACCTGCAGTTGGCTAAGGACAACGTCATCCGTCGTTTTGCCGATCGCTTCTTCCTGCTCTACTATACGCCCGACCTCACCGACAATGCCTTCGCCCGTGCTGATGTGCAGTTGCGCTACCAGCTCAGCCAGGCAAACAAGATACGCAAGGACCGCAAGGACTGGTCGTTGATGCCACGTTGCGTGGAGAAGAACGGCGATTTGCGTATGGTGCGTCAGCCCGACTGGTGCTGTGGATTCTTCGGTGGCGAACTGTGGCACATATATCAGTATTCGCACGATCCCTTCTGGCGTCAGCAGGCGGTCAGCAACACCTGGCCCATCGAACAGGTGAAGAACCATGGAGGAAGCCACGACCTGGGCTTCATGGTCTATAACACCTTCGGCAACGCCTGGGAACTGACGGGCGAGCAGTCCTATCGCGACGTTGTCGTCCGGGCTGCCAAGACGCTCATCACTCGTTACGACGACCGTGTGGGTTGCATCCGCAGTTGGAGTTGGGGCACGCCCGACCGATGGAAGTTCGCTGTCATCATCGACAACATGATGAACCTCGAACTGCTTTTCGAGGCATCACGCATCACGGGCGACAAGCGCTACTACAACATTGCCGTTTCGCATGCCAACACTACCATGCGCAATCATTTCCGCGAGGACTATTCCTCCTATCATGTGGTGGATTACAATCCCGAGGATGGCAGCGTCATCAAGCGCATCACCCACCAGGGTCTCTTCGACGAGTCGGTATGGAGTCGTGGTCAGGGCTGGGGTCTCTATGGCTTCACGATGTGCTATCGTTATACCCACGACAAGGCCTACTTGGAGCAGGCGCAGAAGATTGCCGCATTCTGGATGTCACAACCCGACATGCCCGACGACCTGGTTCCTTATTGGGATATGCGCGACCCTGCCATCAAGACAGGCGTTGGTCCTGCCCAGGACGGCGGATGTCCACGCGATGCTTCGGCAGCAGCCATCATCGCCTCGGCGCTCTACGAACTGGCAACCTATGTCGATGCCGACACCGCAGCCGCTTATCGCAGCTATGCCGACCGCGTGCTCCATTCATTGGAGACCAGCTATCAGCCCGAGCCGCGCACCGCTCAGGGCTTCCTCCTGCTCCACGCCACGGGCAACTATCCCGCCGGTGACGAAATTGACGTCCCCATCAACTATGCCGACTACTATTACCTCGAGGCGCTGCATAGAAGAGGCGCTAAGGGATTCTAAGGGATATTAGGGATTTTAAGGGATTCTTAGGGACGTATGTTTCTTGGGTCCCAATCTCTTCTACCGCTTCTCTCGGACGTGACCGAACGGAAACAAGGAATTGTCCCCAAATATCCCTTAATATCCCCAAATATCCCTTCTTTTCCCCCTCAACCATGACCAAATTGTGTGTGCTTTGTTTTTCGACCTGTGTGCTGGCTGCGACAGCTGGTGCACAGGTCAATTTGTCCCAATGGCAATTTGTTCGCACCGACATGGCAAACGTCTGGGAGGTGGAGCGTCCCGTGAAGGAAGGGAAACCCGAAAGCGTCCCGTTGTGGCAGGACGTCACGCTTCCCCATTGTTATAATGCCGAAGATGGTGTCGATCCCGACGTGAACTACTATCAGGGTGCTGCCTGGTATCGCACCACCATCGAGGTGGCAAATCCCTATGCCGGCGGGCATACCTTGCTGGAGTTCGAAGGGGCAGGCCAGAAGATGCAGGTCTATGTCGATGGCCGTCTGATGGGTTCGCACGTCGGCGGTTACGACCGTTGGACGGTCGATATCACCGAAGCAGGCAACGGCCGACATCCCATTGCCGTGCGTTGCGACAACAGTCGTGATGTGGAGATGATTCCTTCCGATATGAGCGACTTCTGCCTCTATGGAGGACTCTATCGCCCCGTTCATCTGGTGTATCTGCCCGAGCGCTACATCAGCGATGTTCGCATCGATGTGGAGGGCGACAAGGTAAGTGTGAAAACTTCGCCGTCAGATATCAGGGACGTCAGTTGCAGCATCGTGTCTCCCGATGGAAAGACAGTCTATGAAGGCGGCATCGGTCAGCCCATCCGCATCAGGAAACCTGCATTGTGGGATGTGGATTCGCCATCGCTCTATACGCTTCGCATCACTTTTGGCGAACAGGTCATCGAGCGTCGCTTTGGCTTCCGCAGTTATGAGTTCCGCGAGCACGGGCCCTTCTTCCTCAATGGTCGCCGTCTGCTCTTGAAGGGCACGCATCGCCATGAGGACCATGCCGGAGTGGGTGCCGCTATGACCGATGAGCAGATCCGACAGGAGATGCAGCAGATTAAGGATATGGGCGCCAACTTCATCCGTTTGGGCCATTACCAGCAGCGCGACCTCGTGCTCGACCTCTGCGACTCGCTCGGCATCCTCGTGTGGGAAGAGATTCCCTGGTGTCGTGGTGGAGTAGGGGGAGAAGAGTATCAGCAGCAGGTTCATCGAATGCTCGAAAACATGATCACTCAGCATCGTCATCATCCGAGCATCATCCTTTGGGGACTCGGCAACGAAAATGACTGGCCGGGCGACTTCTCTACCGTCATCGATACGGTGGGTATCCGTTCGCTGATGACTTCGCTCAACGATCACGCCCATCGGCTCGACCCCCTGCGAAAGACGGTCATTCGTCGCTGCGACTTCTGTGCCGACATCGTCGATATCTATTCGCCGTCGATTTGGGCAGGTTGGTACAGCCGACGCTTCACCGATTATCGCGAGATGGAGGAGGCTGCCATCGCCCGCTTTCCTCATTTTCTGCATGCCGAATGGGGAGGCGACAGTCATGCGGGCCGACATGCCGAGTCGGGTTTCGACATCGAGGTCGGTGACAAGAAAGGCGACTGGTCGGAGAGCTACATTGTCCGTCTCTTCGACTGGCATCTGAAGGAACAGGCCAGGATGCCCAACCTGACGGGATCGGCATTTTGGACCTTCAAGGATTTCTGCACCCCGCTGCGTCCCTTGAATCCTATTCCTTACGTCAACCAGAAGGGCGTCGTGCAGCGCGACGGCACGCCCAAGGAGAGTTATTACGTGTTCCAAAGCTATTGGGCAAGCCAGCCGATGCTTCACATCTACGGACATTCCTGGCCTGTGCGTTGGGGCGAGGAAGGCGAACCCCGTGAGGTCCTCGTCTATTCCAATCGGCCCGAGGTTGAGCTCTTTGTCAATGGCCAGTCGGTAGGCAAACGAAAGCGTAACATCGAGGACTATCCCGCCCAGGGCTTCCATTGGAACGTCGTCCTGCAACGAGGCACCAACACCATCAAGGCCGTCGCCAAGGATCTGTTCGACGAAATCACCTTCGAATATCAGACCGCACATTGGGGAAAGCCTGCCGAAGTGCGACTCACGCGCATCGCTCCCGACCTGATAGAGGCCCAGCTCTACGACGCCAATGGCATCCGTTGTCTCGACAGCAGCGACTGGATTGAATTCTCGATTGCCGGCGATGGCGAACTGCTCGTCAATCAGGGCACCACCACAGGCTCTCGTCGCATCCAGGCTGCCAATGGTCGAGCCACCATCCGCCTTCGCAGCCTTACAGGTCCCTGCGTCGTTTCAGCTAAGTTCGGCACCCTTCCCAGCGCTTTGATACATTTATAATATTAGTAAAATTCAATGAAGACGCGACATCCTACGATGCCGCGCCTTTCATTTTTCATTTTTCCTCCGAAAAATTTGGAGCGAGCAAACAAAATGATTATCTTTGCACCGCACATTTTCAAATGGAGTTCTTAACAAGATAGAATATTGACATGAAAAGGAATCTTTTGACCCTATTCTTTTGCCTTTTTACTGCATTTGCCTGTATGGCACAGTGGCAAGGCAAGCGTTGCGCCTTCCTGGGCGATTCGATGACCGACCCCAACAATCGTGCCGCCAATTACCACTACTACGACTACCTGCGCGATTCGCTCGGCATCGAGCCGCGTGTCTATGCCCGAAGCGGCCACCAGTGGCACCAGATTCTGGAGAAGGCAAAGCTGATGCAGCAGACCGACAGCACCACCATCGATGCCATCTTCATCTGGGCTGGCACCAACGACTATAACCACGGCATCCCCATCGGCAGGTTTTTCACCGAACGCGACACCATCTGCAACCGCAACGGCAAGATGGTAGCTGCCCGTCATCGCGAATGGTGCATGAACGACACGACCTTCTGCGGCCGCATCAACATGTGCCTCTCCTGGCTCAAGCACAACTACCCGACCAAGCAGATCATCGTGATGACGCCCATCCATCGCGCCTATGCCAACTTCAGCGACCCTGCCAAGGGCAAGTTCAACGTGCAGCCCGATGAGGACTTCACCAACGTACAGGGCCACTACATCGAGGAGTATATGGACGTGCTGCGCCAGGCTTGCCAGTATTGGGCTGTGCCCTGCATCGACCTCTATCGCGACTCGGGCCTCTTCCCGATGGAACCTGAGCACGGCGTGTACTTCGCCGAGCCCGAACCCAAGCCCGAGACCGTGCGCTACGACCGCCTGCACCCCAACAATGCCGGCCACATTCGCCTCGGCAAGACCATCGAGGCACACCTCCGCGCCCTCCCTTGTTTATAATAATAGTGCCAATATTTCCTATAGTCACTATAAATACTATAGCCACTATAAAACTATCAACCCCAAAAAATATGACCAACAAGATCAAGTACATCGGGTGTGACGATCCCGAATTGGAGCTCTTCGAGAGCCAGTATGATTTGCCGGAAGGCATGTGTTACAACAGCTTCGTTATCCTCGACGAGAAGGTTGCCGTGATGGATAGCGTCGATAAGCGCAAGACCGACGAGTGGCTCGACAAACTCGAGAAGGCCCTCGATGGCCGCAAGCCCGACTACCTCATTGCCCAGCATTACGAGCCCGACCACAGTGGTTCGGTGGGCGCATTCCGTGCCCGCTATCCCGAGGCTGTCATCGTGGCTTCTGCCAAGGCCCTGCAGTTTGCTGCACAGTTCGACGAGAAGTTCAACGTTGCAGGCACCAAGGCCGTGAAGGAAGGCGATGTGCTTTCGTTGGGTCAGACCACCCTGCAGTTCATCACCGCTCCGATGGTGCATTGGCCCGAGGTCATCATGACCTGGTGCCCCGAGGAGAAGGTCTTCTTCTCGGCCGATGCATTCGGCAAGTTCGGCGTGAAGGATGCCGATCCCGACGACTGGGCATGCGAGGCTCGCCGCTACTATTTCAACATCTGCGGCAAGTATGGCGCTCCTGTCAGCACCGCGCTCAAGAAGGCCGGCAAGTTCGACATTGAGACCATCTGCCCATTGCATGGCCCTATCCTCACGGGTGAGAAGCTGGCCGAGGCATTGCGTCTCTACAATATCTGGAGCAAGTACGACGTCGAGACCAAGGGTGTGCTGGTGGCTCATGCCAGCATCCATGGCAACACCGCCAAGGTGGCCGAGAAGCTGGCCGAGATCCTGGAGGCAAAGGGTGCAGGCAAGGTGGCTGTCGCCGACCTCTGCCGCGACGATATGGCCGAGGCCATCGAGGATGCCTTCCGTATGGGCAAGCTGGTGGTTTGTGCTTCGTCCTACGATGCCGACGTCTTCCCACCCATGCACTTCTTCCTTTGGAAGTTGCAGATGAAGGCTTATCAGAACCGCACCGTTGCCATCGTGGAGAACGGCAGCTGGGCTCCCTCGGCAGGCAAGGCGATGAAGGCCCTGCTCGAACCGATGAAGAACGTCAGGATCGTCGAGCCTATGGTGACCATCAAGTCGTCGATGAAGGAGGCCGACATCCCGCAGCTCGAAGCCCTCGCTGACGCCCTGCTCGCATAATATGAAAGAGCGAATAGGATTTGTTGATTTCATTCGCGTGGTGGCCTGCCTTCTGGTGATGGTCGTCCACGCGAGTGAATGTTTCTACGTTGACCACGATGCCTATACGATGCTGGCCAACGAGAGCAACCGCCTGTGGGTGTCCATCTATGATGGTTTCTTCGGGCGTATCTCCGTGCCGCTGTTCATGATCGTGTCGGCCTTCCTGCTCGTCCCGATGCGCGAAGGTATGACCATGGGGCAGTTCTATCGTCGGCGCTTCCTGCGCATCCTGCCACCCTTTGTGTGCTTCCTGCTGCTCTATGCCGTGCTGCCTTTGGCTTGGGGAGGCACAACGCAGGAACAGGCCTTGCACGACCTGAAGATGGTGCCTTTCAACTTCCCGCCCATCGCGGGCCATCTGTGGTTCATGTACCCGCTCATCAGCATCTACCTCATCATCCCCGTGGTGTCGCCCTGGCTCGAAAAGGCCAGCGCGAAGGACGAACTGACGTTCCTCGGCATCTTTGCCTTCTCGACGCTCATTCCCTGGCTCCATCGTTTCGTGTCGCCTGAACTGTGGGGCGAATGCTTCTGGAACAACTTCTCCGCATTGTGGTACTGCTCGGGCTATCTGGGCTACCTGGTGTTGGCGCATTACATCCGCGTGCACCTCGACTGGTCGCGTTCGAAGCGCATCAAGGTGGGCAGCCTGTGTTTCCTCTTCGGTGCTGCGTTCACGGCATGGAGCTTCTGGTGGAAAGGCGTTCCCGGACAGATGCTGGATACCCCGATGGCAGAATGGTCGTGGGAGTTCTGTACGCTCAACGTCCTCATCACCACGTTCGGAGCGTTCCTGCTCTTCTCCTGCATCCAGGAGGCTCCCGCCTGGATTACGCGCATCAGCAAGCTGACCTTCGGCATGTACCTGATGCACATCTTCTTCCTCATCCCGATTTCGGCTTGGGTTATTGGTGGCGACGTGGCTCATCCATCGCTTCCCGTATGGCTTGCCATCCCGGTCATCGCGATGCTCACCTACGCATGCAGTGCGCTGGTAACCTGGCTCATCTCGCTGCTTCCGGGCAGCAAATATATCGTGGGGTGAAGCAATGTGCTTCGCCCCCGTCATTTTCCTTTTATAAATATTACCTCCATGAAAAAGTTCTTCATTCTTTTCCTTTTCAGTCTCCTTGCCGTCACAATGGAGGCGCAGGGCGTTTCCGCCCTCGACCAGCTCAAGGCCACACCGCGCAAGGCGTATGGCAACGACTATCCCTACCGGCAGGAGGACGTGCGTCTCACCAAGGCGCCCAAGGGCTACAAGGCATTCTACATCAGCCATTACGCACGTCATGGCTCGCGCTACTATTGGAGCGACCATCTCTATCATTACCTCGACACGCTGCTCACCACGGCACGCCAGCAGCATCAGCTCACGCCGCGCGGCGAGAAGTTCTGCGACAGCTTCATGGCGGTCAAGGACGAACTGATGACGGGTGTGAGTGAACTCACCGAAGTGGGTTGGCAGCAGCACCAGGGCATTGCACGCACCATGTACAACCGTTTCCCCGAGGTGTTCAAACGGGGTGGTGACGTGCTTGCCATCTCCTCCTTGTCGGGACGTTGCGTGATCAGCATGTCGGCCTTCTGTCAGGAACTCGTCCAGTGCAACCCCAAGCTCGAGATACGCGAACAGTCGTCGCGCTTCACGCTCGATGGCGTGGTGCCCACCGACAGGCAGAATCCTGCCCGACGTGAGTTCCCGAGAGTGCGTCCGCGCTTCGAACAGCATCGCGACCAGTTCAAGCACGAGAGCACCTTGCGCCAGGACATCACTTCCCGCGTCTTCACCAGCACCGAGGGCCTGAAGGGCAATCCTGGTCGCATCGGCAGCGAACTCCTCAACCTCTACACCTCGCTGCCCAGCATCGGTCACGAGGGTATGATGGACGGCATCGTCAGCGACGAGGAGTTGGTCGGCGAATGGGAGGCTTCCAACCTTGGTTCCTATTCGTGGGTCTTCGGTCCGCAATACGAGATGATCCCCATCCTCGAGGACATCATCGCCAAGGCCGACGCCGTCATCTCGGGCAGTGTCAAGCGCGTGGCTGACCTGCGTTTCGGGCACGACACCTGCATCGGTCCCCTCACCGTCCTGATGGGCATCAATGGCGCCGACCGCGATCCCGAGGATCCCTACGAGGTGAAGAACTGCTACCAGAACTGGAACACCTGCAAGGCCAGCAACATCCAGCTCATCTTCTATCGCGGCAAAGGTGGGGCGGACGATGTGCTCGTGAAATGCCTCCTCAATGGTTGCGAAGCCAGTCTGCCTGTGCCCACCTCGAACTATCCCTATTACCGCTGGAGCGACTTCCGCAGCTTCTACGAGGCACGTTGCGCTTCGGTCAAATAAAACATCAACGATCATGGAATTACTTTACGGATGCAATCTTATCAGCACGACGGCAGATGGACGGATGCCCTCCGACTTCATCGCCGATTATCATGTCCACATCCTTGTGAAGCGGGGCACGATGACCTTTTCCGATGGCAAGAACACGTTCAGTTCGCGAAAGGGCGATCTGGCCATCTGGCAGATGTCCAATTCAATCCAGGATGTGACCTACTCCGACGACTTCGAGGCCGAATTTCTGTTGGCTTCGCCCACGTTCCTCCAGCAATACAATCCCGAGATGATCTGGGCTTCGAAGGGCTTCATCTTCATCCGCATCAACCCTTCCATCCACCTCGATGACGAGGGGTTGCAGTTGGTGGAAACCGACTTCTCTCTCTTTCGCAGCCGACTTGCCCAGCCCGAGTCGGCCTTCAAGCGCGAAGTGCTGGGCAGGGTGATGCAGATTTTCCTCTTCGACCTTTGGACAGTCTGCCAGCATGGCCTGTCGCAGATGGAGACTTCCGACTTTACGGCAAGCCTCTTCCTGCGCTTCCTCACCCTGGTGCAGCAAAACGTGCTGACCGAGCGCGAGGTGGCGTGGTATGCCGACCGTCTTTGCATCACGCCGAAGTATCTCTCGCAGGTGTGCCGCACGATGACGGGATTGCCTGCTTCGCAATGGATTCAGTTCTATTCCTCCTTCGAACTGGTCTCCCTGCTCAACGACACGAGCAAGACGCTGAGCGAGATTTCCGACATGATGAACTTCGAGAACATCTCCCATTTTTCGCGTTATGTGAAGAAGATGTTGGGCAAATCTCCCTCCGAATATCGTCAAAAATAACGCTTTCGGCAAAATTTGAAACTATGAAGGCAATCTGGGTAACAACAGATTGCCTTTTTTGCCGTACCTTTGCACCGCGAAAACAAAGATGAAAAGGTCGCAAGCTCAAAATTATAAAAAAACAAAAAATTATAAGAAAAAAAGGGTCGGGATTATATAACGACATTCTTTTTTGACATATTCTTTTTGATAATTTTAAAATTCATTTTCTTATAATTTTGAGCGAAGCGACCAAATACCAGACCATTTAACAATTATATCATTATGAACATTTTCGAACAACTTCGCTCAGGTGCCGATGTCAACATGGCGACACCCGAATATGCAGAGGCAATCAAGCACATGACCGACTGCGCAAACATCTGTTTCAAGATCAACACGACGGCACCCATGCCCGAGCAGATTCGTCCGCTCGAGGAGACGCTCTTCAATGGCAGCCTCGACCAGACCAGCTATCTGATGCCCCCGTTGCAGATCGATTTCGCCTGTCAGATGAAGATCGGCAGAGGCGTGTTTGTCAACCATTCGCTCACCTGTATGGCCGCAGGCGGCATCACCATCGACGATGGCGTGATGATAGGTCCCGACGTGCGCATCGTCACCGACAACCACGACTTCCAGAACCGCATGGTGCTGCGCTGCAAGCCCGTCCACATCTGCCGCAATGCCTGGATCGGTGTAGGTGCCATCATCCTGCCTGGTGTGACCATCGGCGAGAATGCCGTAGTAGCTGCCGGTGCCGTTGTCACAAAGGACGTTGCTCCAAACACCATCGTAGGTGGCAATCCCGCCAAATTCATCAAGAACATCTAAATTCATCTAATAATACATCACGATAAAAAAAGAAAATTATGAAAAAGATTCTGTTTATCTTGTTGGCCCTGATGACCACGACATGGGCAAGTGCACAGACCGAAGACCAGCTGGCACTCAAGAGACTCGTGGATACGTTTTCTAACCTCGCTGACGTGAAGGATGTCAAGTCGCAGATGGACTTGTTCACCGACAATGCCGAAGTGCACTCAAAGGTAGGCGAATATGTCTCGGTGATGAAGGGAAAGGAGCAGATCGGTAATGCATTCGCCAGTTATCTCGCTCAGTTCGATGTGGTCTATCACCTGAACGGTCAGCAGACGGTGGAGATTGACGGCGATACGGCCACAGGCATCTCCTACTGCTTCGTGACACTCATCGGCAATGGCAAGCGAAACCAGAGCGGCGTACGTTATCACGACACCTATGTGAAGCAGGACGGCAAGTGGCTCATCAAGCACCGCGAGTCCAATTTCATGTTCACAACTGTCGAAGATATGTAATCCCGCTCACATCCAGGAGAACATCGAGGTCTTCGATTTCGAGCTGAGCAACGAAGAGATGCAGCAGATGCGCGCTCTCGACAAGGAGGCACGTTATTTCAACATGCCCTACGAGGACCAGAAGCGCTGGTTCATGCAGTGGAATCCTACGGATTGATATTCACCATCATATAAAGCACTCTGTTGTTCGACAGAGTGCTTTATTCGATCGCGGCATGACCAATCCTGGCCAAGAAAGGGTATGCTGCGAACGAAGAATAACCAATCCTGGCCAAGAAAGGGTATGCTGCGAACGAAGAATAACCAATCTTGGCCGAAAAAGGGTATGCTGCGAACGAAGAATAACCAATCTTGGCCAAGAAAGGGTATGCAGCGAACGGAGAATAACCAATCTTGGCCGAAAAAGAGTATGCAGCGAACGGAGAATAACCAATCTTGGCCGAAAAAGGTCATGCCTCAATCGGAGCAAGCACTCCGACGGCCGACAGAGTGCTCTATCCAACCGCAGCATAACTAATCTTGGCCAAGAAAGGGTATGCAGCGAACGAAGAATAACCAATCTTGGCCAAGAAAGGCCATACTTCTGTCGAAGAATAACCAGTTTTGGCCAAGATTGGTTATGCCACGAAAATGATAATAGAATCTTGTCATCGGAATGCCATCTAAGAATGTCATTAGAATACAGAAAATAAAAATAATATCCAGATAAATAGAAGAAAAGTTGTCAAAAACAGAGGAAAACCATATCTTTGCACAACAATTTTTATAATTCATCAGGATTTTATTTTATGGAGGTAAAGGTATCCCATTTTTTCATTCCGGAGAATGCCGTTGGCGAGGCGGAGGGCTTGGACTATAGCCAGGTGGAACCATTGATAAGGACTGCAGAGGCCCTTGCGCAAACCATCTACCAGAGCGTATATATCATCGACTATTTCAAGCAGGGTTTCCTCTACGTTTCGGACAATCCGCTTTTCCTGTGCGGACATACCCGTGAGGAGGTGTTGGAGATGGGTTATGGTTTCTACATGCAGCATGTCCCGGCCGATGAACTCGACATGCTGGTGGAGATCAATACTGCGGGATTCCGCTTCTTCAATGAGATACCGAAGGAGGAGCGACTGGATTACAGCATCTCCTACGACTTCCATCTGCTGAGCGAGAGGCAGAAGCGTCTCATCAACCACCAGCTGACTCCGCTCATGCTCGCCACGGATGGTAGGGTCTGGTTGGCTGTATGTGTCGTTTCGTATTCCGCGCAGGGCAAGCCTGGGCAAATTGTGGTGAGTAAGAACAATACGAACATCTTCTGGCACTACTCGTTGGACGATCACCGATGGCATCAAGGGGAGCGCGTGTCACTGAGCGAAGAGGAAAAGGCCATTCTCCTCCTTTCAGCCCAAGGGCTGAAGATGGAGGAGATAGCCAATCGTATCTTCAAGTCGGTCGATACGGTGAAATTCTACAAGCGGCGTCTGTTCGAAAAAGTTGGAGTCAAGAACATCACCGAAGCGCTCTCTTTCGCCTCGAATTACAGGCTGATTTAGCACTATTCGTTCACGGATGCTGACAGATAGAAGTTAGGGAAGAAATGCACTTCTTTCGAGGTCGAAAGCCGATACATTGCATTCACGCAATATCCTGCAGCAATCCATGAGCCGACAGACAGCTGTGGAGGTGGCATATTCCCGACTTCTTTTCCATATCGTTCGATGATGTTCTGAAGCCAATTCTTGGGATTCTGCCAGAATGCGCAATATTGGGTGACGTAGTTTGCCATCTTCAGTTCGAATCCTGATGGATTGTTCGACAAAACTGTTATCGGTTCGCCATGCGGGCTGACGATTGTGAGAAATCCAGCCCATCCGAAATTGTAAGGATGCAGCACTGGAATGTCTCTCTTTCTGCATTCCTCGTCGAGCGCAAATGGAATGTCGCTATTGAAGTCCAATGCATTGATGGCAATGTCGTGTCCTTCGATGAGGCCGACCAGATTATCATGGGTAATCATCTCGTTAAGATACGCAATTTGTGCATGAGGATTGATTGCCAAAAGCCGTTTTGCCAAGGTTTCGGCCTTATATTTGCCGATGTCAGACTGGCAGTAGTTCTGGCGGTTGAGATTGCTCTCCTCCACCACGTCCCCATCGACAATGGTCATCTTCTCAAAGCCAAAGCGGATGGCACATTCGGCAATGATGCTCCCTATGCCGGCACCTCCCAACAGGATGCGCTTTTGGCTGATGATGTCCTGCTCCTCAGGCAGGACATACAGCCTGTTTCTACTGTATCTTTCTTTCATTATTTTGAAAGTTTTTGTTCAGCAAATGAAGTTTTATATCTGTCGTAATAATCATGCAGGTCGCTTGCCAATGAATAAACAGGGGTCGTGAGTGAGCCTAAATATACGATGGAATTTCCCAACGGATGAGTTTTAATGCCCAGGTGGTTAACGACTCGCATCAGATGGTTGTCCACTTCGGCAAGCATAATGGCATTACCTGCCTCTACGATTGGGATGATGGCGAAATGCATCAATTGCTTGAATAGAATGATTGGGGAAATACCGCAACATGAATCTACTGCAAATCGCCCGACATGCCAAAACTGAACGTCTTCAGAAGGTTCAATTATTTCCGCTGGGTTAATGTTGAAGATTTTCAGCATAGGCAACGTAGCTTTTCTATCCCAACGGCATGAGCGGATGCTGCCAATTATCTGTCCCAATCGGCTCCGTGCCACGTAAGTAAGTGAATTATCACTGCAAATCATTCGCTCTTCATCAACCAGACTCAATGTTTCTTCTTCTATAGTGCCTTTGTCAGTTTTGGGCGAATGATGAGAATAATTCTGCTCAACAACGAAATGAATAAGTTCATGCAGCTCCGATGTCTGCAATCGGCTGATTGTATAGTTTGATTCGATATTATTAAACATTTAGGATATAAACTTATAATTTCATCGACTTTGGCAAGTGCAAAAGTCGATGAATCAAAGGAACTACGGGGACGATACCTTTGTCTTAACCCGATTGGAGACATAGGGTACATTCTTTCCATAATTGTCTTTAATATCCATCAAATTATGCACTTGCTTGATTTGAGTCAAATATATTTACTATGGCCCCAATCGAATATAGATGGGATGACGATGCAAATAATATATGAGATAATAGCAAGTATATTTAGATTATTGGGATCAAATCTAAAGCTACAACTCGCGATTGCGAAAATAAACATCAGGGCAGAACAATCCTTGAAGCTCTTCTTACTTGCAGCTTTCCCAATGAACCCTGACAATATGATGGGATATAGGATGCTTTGTAATAGAGAAATTGTCCATATACTATCTTCGGAGATTATCATACACCATGCATTAAATAAGAATGTATAGGATAACATACTGAATAATATAACATAAAGAGTCTTAATGCTATCGAACAACAAGATATCTTTTGCCTTAATCAAATAAGATAAGCAAGTTGTTGTAAACAACAATAAAGAAATAACGGCAATTCCTATACCTTGTGTGCGGTTGCTCTGACAAAATGTAAAATATATGGTTGTATGCAAGATAACTCCCAATATGCCCATAGGTAGCAAGCACTTTAGGGTTATATTCATTCGACTATTTTATTAGCTGTCCAACATAATTTGCTGTTAAGCAATATTTGCGTATTAGAGATGGCTAACTCTCGATCTGAATCGCAAAGGTTAGAAGCATTAACAACATTTTGGAAATCAATAGCGTAGCATTGAACTTGTTCATTGCTTAGTTCTGAAATCTCGTGATATACTTTGGAAGCTAATTGCTTGCATTTGTAGGCTGTTGAGGAATCAACCATAAAATCATGAACCAAAATATCTTCATTTTGACAAAGTAGTTCATCATATGTAATAATACCGTTATAAAATAATTCTCCTTTTTCATAAAACTTTTTTGTTTGAATCAAGAAAAACTCTTTTGTTTCCTGTTGTAATAAAAGATTCTTGTCTTCGCCAATTAGTTCAGCTAGACATATTACTATGTCATCATATAAAAGGCTAAGATTAAGGGTATCACCATTTTCATATTTTTGAGGATTTCCTAAAATCTTATACATTACTAAGTTGTGATAATAGCCTAAAGAATCGTTGCTTCCACAGTGAAGGTCAATATTATAAACGAAATCTTGGACTCCATTTAGATTTTGATCATATATGTCAGACATAGTTGAAGAGACTGTAATTTGGAATGAGCACAATTCTCTAACTACAGCGGATGCTATAGTTCCTCCTATGGTAGCCCCGTATTTTTTCCCAATCCAACTGCCTGCAATTACTCCAATGGGGTTCCCTCCAGTAACGGTAGCTCCAAGAACGCCACCAGTCCATTGCCCACCATAATGTCCTGCTACTTTGCCTGCCCAGTCGGCTGCACAGACCATTCCAATCCTACGGATGGAATAATCATTTGGCTCTAAAGAGATGTCACTCTGATCAAGATTCTGATGAGTCGTTTGACCACGAGTTAAATTTTTCTGATCATATTCTCTGTTTAATGAATCAATGGAACAAAGAAAATCGTCAAAAATATTTGCCTTGGTCTGAATCTCATTGGTAATAATGGCATTATTTTCTTTATCACAGCTCGTAAGGCTTAACATACATGCTGCCAAGAATATAATAATAGAGTACATTTTCATTTTTCTTTGTGTCATACTAACTTGCGTTTTTGTTTATACTATTTCTACTCATCTCGCTTTTCGATTCCGCGCCTTTATGTCAGTGTGGTCTGGTGGTATAATATTGCACTGATCAGTCCATTTTTTTACGAGAAATGCTCATACATGATGATTTATTTCCGCCGCAAAAATAAAGGAAATATATAAAATCGCCACTACACTTTTGGGTAATTCTCCGCTGAGAGTCGCAGAATTACCCAAAAGTGTAGTGAAATGGACTATTCAAATGAGAGCCGAAAATCGAAAAATGAAAAAACCAAACAAATAATTAGCCGAAAAATGAAAAATCCAAACAAATAATTGGTGGTTTTTTGAAAAAATCCAAAGAAATAACTTCCATTGAACGAGTTTTGGTCGCTCAATGGAAATTTCTGTATAGTGCGTTTTATGCTCCAAAGGAATGATGCTATCAATTTTATCAATTTGCACTTGATAACATCACCACAGCCTCACGATGGATGCCATCGACCTTGATGGTGAGCGGGGAGTCGAGACGGACGTGACGGACGAGGTCGGCCTCCTCGACAGCGGGAAGGGCGTTGAGACGTGCCTCGTCGAAGAGGCCGTCGCCCTTGAAGGCATTGATGGTGAGATAGGAGACACCGAGCGAGGTGAGGTTCTGGAAGAAGTGGGTGCCCTGCGAGGGATCGACCTGGAAGTTGTCGAGACCTGCTTCGACGATGACGCGTGCGGCAGAGATATTGGGCCACTTGACGGGAATGCCCAACCAGGGGTCGGACGAGCCCCAACGTCCCGGGCCGATGTAGATGCAATGACGGTCGTCGGCAAGCAGCTTGCGGTTGATCTGCTCGATGTGCTCGGCAATCGCGGGGTTCTGGCTGGCACTGTAGCCCTCGGACGTCTTGACATAGACGATGTCCTGCACGTCGGAAATGATGCCGTGGCCGATGGCGGCGTGCGAACGGAGCAGGCACTCGGCGTCGGGAATCTTGGTGAGGTCTTCGTCGAGCTTCATGTTGTTATCGACCATTGGACGAATCTGGAGCAGATAGAAGGTGCCCGTTTCGCTCGAGGTGAGATCGACGGCAAATTCGACTTCGACAGGTCGGCGCATCTCCTCCTGTCCGTACTGCAGCACCTTCTGCATGAGTTCGGGGAGGGGGAAGAGCCCGTTGTGGAGCACTCCGGCAAAGCTGATGATCTTGCGGTTGCGGCCCTCGTAATAGCCATCGTAGATGCACTGGTCCATCGGGTCGTAGGTCGAGCAGACGGGCGGCAGCGTGCCATCGGCATCGGCTGCACGCACGGGCCACTTCTTGAGGTTGAAGCCGTCGTCGGGCTTGAACTCGAGCGGCGGGATGTCGCCCGATTCGGTGACGGCGGGGATGTCGAGCGCCAGGAAGGTGCTCTGCGTGTCGCGCAGGGCAAACTCCATCTCACTCATCTGAAGCACGTTGGCGGGATGATAGGGGCTGACGCGCAAGGATGTGCCGCCATCGACAATGTACTTGCCGAGTCCGAAGGCCAGCGAGACGGTGCCCTCCTCGGCCTTCTCGTCGTCGATGGGGTAGTAGTTGATGCTGCGTGCCACACCCGAGATGTGCGGATAGAAGCGCGTGCCATGCTGCTGACCGACAACCTCCTGCAGGATGACCGCCATCTTCTCCTGGTCGATGACGTTCTTGGTGGCTGTCATGTAGTCCTTCGACCCCTGGTAGAACACCGAGGCATAGACCGCCTTGACGGCATCGGCAAGCATCGCCAGGCGCTGGTACTTGTCGCTCGAACTCGGGATCATATAGGTGGAATAGACACCGGCGAAGGGCTGGTAGTGCGAGTCCTCGAGCAGCGAAGAGGATCGTGCTGCGATGGGGCCCTTGACCACTTCGAGGAAGGCCTCGAGGTCGCCAAGCAGACGCTGCGGCAGACGTCCGCGCAGGAAGGCTGCAAAGATCTCTTCGTCGGGCGCATTGCTCAGCGCAAGGGGATAGAGCTGGTTCTCGTCCATGAACTGGTCGAAGACGTCGGTGCAGAGCACGACAGTCTTGGGGATGCACACACGGGCCTGCTGCTGCAGTTCCTGCGTGGCTTCGTCGAATCGGACGTGGCTCAGGAAGCGTTCGGTGCGGAAGTCCTGCAGGTCGGGGTGCCGGCTCATGAGGTGGTCGAGGAAGGCGAGGCCGCGTCCCTTGCCGCCGAGCGAGCCATCGCCGATGCGGGCAAAGTTGGAATACTGGTCGAAGCGTCCGCGCTGGAACACTGCCACCACGCCCTGGTTCTTCATGCGACGATAGGCGACGATGGCCTCAAAGATCCACTGGCGGTGCGCCTCGACGTCCTGCAGACGGCCCCACGTGATGCGCTTGAGGAAGTCGGACACGGGGAAGAGGGCACGCGAACCCAGCCAGCGCGACACGTTGTTGCGCATGACGTGATACATCAGACTCTCCTTCGGGATGGAGAGGATGTTGTCCTGCAGGTCCTTCAGGTTGTGGACGTGGAGCTGCGTGTTGAACTCGGGCTGCCCGGGGAAGGTGGGGTCCTCGATGTTGAAGACGAGGTCGCCGAAGCCGAAGGCATTGTGCACGATGTCGCGCAAATCGACGTCCATCTTCTTGGAGTTCTTGTCGATGAAGTAGTAACCCTTGCGGTCGGCCTCTTCGAGGTTCTCGCTCTCGGCGCTGTCCATGATGAGGGGCATGTAGGGGTCTTCGGCACGAATGGTGTCGAGCAGACGGAAGCCGGCGCGTGCGTCCTTCTCGTCATCGGTGGGATTGGCGCCCTGGACGGGATGGAGGGGGAAACGGCAGTCGGAGATGACGCCGAGGGTGTTGTCCTTGAACCGGCTGTAGAGGTCCCATGCCTCGTCGAAGTTGCGGGCCAGCACAATCTTCGGACGACCACGCATGCGCAGCGTCTCGAGCGAGGCGTTGAGGGCCTCGGTGGCAAACTCGAGGCTCTGCTTGAGCACGAACTGATAGAGGCTGGGGAGGATGGACGAATAGAAACGGATGTTGTCCTCGACCACCAGGATCATGCGCACACCAGCCTCGACGTCGTGCTCGAGGTTCATCTTGTCCTCGAGCAGCTTGATGATGGTGAGCAGCAGTTCGGTGTTGCCGAGCCAGCAGAAGACGTATTCGAAGAGCGAGAGGTCGATGTCCTGCATGCGTGCCGTGATGCCATGGCTGAAGGGGGTGAGCACGACGATGGGGATGTTGTTGTGCTCGAGCTTGATGGTCTTGGCAATCTCGAAGACATCCTCTTCCTGTGCATCGGCTGTGCGCGAAGGCATCACGATGACGAGGTCGATGTCGTTGGTTTCGATACGCTGCTCGGCCTCGTCGAGCGACGAAGCCTTGATGAAGCGGGGCGGGAAGCGAAGTCCCAGGCGGGCATATTCTGCAAAAATCTTTTCATCGACTCGGCCATCGTCTTCGAGCATGAAGGCATCGTAGGGATTGGCCACAATCAGCACGTTGCAGATGCGGCGCTGCATGAGTTCGGTGAAGTTGGTGTCTTGAAGTTGGAGCACAGGGATATTTAGGGATAATAAGGGATATTTGGGGATATTAAGGGATATTAGGGGACGTTACTTTCTGTTTAACTAGTGATAATAAGGGATATTTGGGGATATTAGGGGACGTTACCTTGTTCCCGTTCGGTCACGTTCGAGAGAAGCACCTGTTGAGAATGGGACCCAAGAAGCAATCGTCCCTTAAATTCCCTAAGAATCCCTTAAAATCCCTTAGTATCCTAATTCATAAGCTGCATCGACGGCGGGGACGCCGTCGGACATCCAGCGGGGAGCGGGGGCGTCCTTGAGATAATGGTCGAAGAACTGCTTCATGCGGATGCACCAGTCCTTGCGGTTGGCCATGCGGACGGGCCAGTGGGGTTCGCCGGTGTAGTTGAGGAGCCAGGCAGGCTTGCCGAGGCGCTTGAGGGCCACGAACATCTCGATGCCCTGGTACCACGGCACGTGTCCGTCCTGGTCGTTGTGCATGATGAGGATGGGGGTGTTGACCTTGTCCATGCGAAGCAGCGAACTGTTTTCGGCATAGATCTCGGGGTGTTCCCACATCGTGGTGCCGAGGCGGCTCTGGGTGTGTTCGTACTGGAAACTGCGTGCCAGACCAGAGCCCCAGCGGATGCCGCCGTAGGCGCTGAACATGTTGACCACAGGGGCACCGCTCTCGATGGCTGCAAAGCGATTGGTGCGCGTGGCGAGGTAGGCGCTCTGATAGCCGCCCCAGCTGTGTCCGCAGGTGCCGATGTGACGGCTATCGACGAAGCCCAGACTCTCCACCTTGTCGAGGCCTGAAAGGATGCAGTCGTAAGCCGATTCGCCGGGATGTCCGTCGGTGTAGCGGATGTCGGGCACAAAGATGAGATAGCCGTCGCTGGTGAAGGTGTGGAAGTCGCAGATCGAGCGCTGAGGTGCAGGCATGCGGTAGTCGAAGAGCGTCTCGCTGTTGCGCTCGTAGTAATAGACGATGAGCGGATACTTCCGGGTGGGGTCGAAGTTGGTAGGCTTGAAGAGAAGGCCTTCGAGGGCGATGCCCTTGTAGCTGGTCCACTGGATGGGTTCGGCCGTGCCCCAGAGGAAAGGCTCCTGCTGGGCTTCGAGGTTGGTGAGTCGGACGGTCTGACGGAAGGCGAAGTTCCGGGCATTGAGGTCGGTGCGACGCACGTCGGGATAATGTTCGAAGGTGCTTTCGGTCCAAAGGATGACGGGTGCTTCCTTTGCCTTGGTGGGCAGGGTGCCGAGCATGAAGTTGCCGCTGTGGAGGGCAAGGGGCTTGGAGGGACGCTGGAAGGTAGTGCTGAAGTAGCCCGTGCCTTTGGTCGTCTCGTCGAAGGTGCGCAGCATCTGTATTTCCTTGGGCTGGAGGCCATCGCGTTCCTTTTCTTCGTCGAGGCGCAGCAGACGGTACTGGCGCTTCTGCTCACGTCCGTCGAGCGTCAGTCGGGTCGGGGTGCCACCTTTGGCCGGAATGCTCCAGATGTCGTAGCGATCGTAGAGGAGCAGCGTCTCGTCGTCGTTGAGCCAGCCTGCTGCACCGTAAGGCTCGGGGTAGTCGGGGTGGTCGTCCTCCTCGTCCCAGCCGGCAAAGGTCTGCGGCGTGGTGATGCGTCGGCGCAGGCCTGTGGCCAGTTCGATGGTGTACCAGCAACTGTCGGTGAGGTTGTATCCGTAGGCATAGTGGCCCATGGGGGAGATACGGTAGGTGGTGTAGTCGGCCTCAGAGACTGTTCGACGTTCGCCCGTGGTGACATCGACGATAGCGTAGTCGCGACGCGTCATTCCCTCCCACATCGAACTGAGCGAGTAGGGCTTCGAGTTGGAGAGCAGGCCATAGCGACCGTTGGCATCGTGGTCGCCTGCAAGGGTAGGATAGAGGCTGTCGGCAAGCTGGACAATACGTCCGTCGGCAAGATGACAGACGGCCATGTAGGTGCGCTTGCTTTCGCTGTCCTTCTGATAGGACTGCACGGTGTATTGCACGGGTTCGTCCCAACTCCAGATCTGCACATCGGGACGGTCGCGCCTGAGGGTAAGGGTGTCGGCCTGACGGGGAGCAGCAGCGGTGCCGAAGAAGAGGCGGCTGCCGTCCTTCGAGAAGTTGAGCTTGCCGTTGGGACTCAGCACGAAGCCCTGGGGGAAGGCGTCGTTGATGCTGTCGGAAAGTTGGCGGACTTCACCATCGGTGGTGGCCATCCAGAGCTGGCGACCAGTGCCCTTCGGCTGCTTCTTATCGGTGGTGCCCCAGAGGAAGGCGAGCTTCGAGCCGTCTTCGCTGAGGGTGATACCCTCGGGCTTCTGTCCGATGCCTTCCTTTATGAGGAAGGGTTCGAGGGGTTTGAGGGGTTCGAGGGGTTTGAGGGTTTTGGCACCCTTCTTCTTCACATTGGTGCTTGGCAGGGCGAGCATATAGAGGCGGCAGGTGTCGGGCTTGCCGGACTGGAGCGTAGTGAAATAGAGCGTCTGTCCTTTCTTCGAGAATCCGTAGCTATCGACGTGTTCGAACGATTTTGCAACCGTGCTGTCGGCGATGAGGCGCACATAGAGCGTGCTGTCCTTGGCTTTGAGCTGATAGGCCAGCCAATCGGCCTGGTCGGCAATCTTGTAGTTGCGCAGCGAGTCGATGCGTTCGGCGGTACGGGCTGCCAGATTATAGATGAAAAGCGTGTCGAGCGGCGTGTTCTTGTCCTTCTTCGCCTTGTCGTCGCCAGCGTTCTGTTCCTTCAGGGCACGGGCGTTGCTCACGGCTTCGGTCTCGTGCGTCTTGACGAGAAGATATCTGGACGACTGGGTGAACGAGAAGCCGTTGATGGGGAAGAAGGTCTCGATCTGCTGGCCCTGCGCATCGAAGAGCAGGGCGGTGGCATCGCCGGGATAATCCTTGACCTTGGCGGTCTTGTCGCCATCGCCGCGCCAGGGTTCGTGCACGATGAGGCTGTACTGGCCATCGTTGGTGATGGCACGGTGGGTGATGCGCTGCCACTCCATAATGTCGTCGATGGTGAGGGCACGCTTCTGGGCGGAAAGGGGCAGCAGGGCCCGCCAGTCCAGCGCGACTTCGGCAAGGGAGACGGGGCTGTAGAGGCCGCCGTCTTTGGCCATACCGTCCAGGATCGCCTGGGCGCTGGACGCCTGCAAGCTGTCGTTTCGGGTGCTTTGGTAGATCATATGGCTCCTTGGGCCTCCTCCCCCGCCTCCGCAGAGAAAAAAGCCTTGCAATTTGTTCCTGTATATGATATATTGTCTTTCATTGAAAGTCAAGTGTTTTTCTATTGCGGACATTCGCAAAAGAAAAGCAGAAAGGAGGTCGGCCATGCAGATCGGATTGCTGGGGTACGGGACCGTGGGCAAAGCGTTCCACGCCCTGAGCAAAGAGCAGCCGGCCCTGACGATGAAGACGCTCCTCACCCGCCGCCCCCGCGGCACGGGGTGCCGGGAGACGGATTCTTTCGCCGACATTGTGAATGACCCGAACATCGACCTAGTGGTGGAGCTCATCGGCGGCATCCACCCGGCCTACGAGTACATTTCGGCAGCCCTGAGGGCCAAGAAGCACGTGGTGACCGCCAACAAGGCGGTGATCTGCGCCTACTATCCGGAGCTGGTGCAGCTGGCCCAGGAGAACGGCGTATGTCTTCGGTGCACGGCAGCGGCGGGCGGCGGCATCCCCTGGCTGTCCTCCCTGAGCCGGGTGGCCCGGATGGATCGGATCACCGCCGTGGAGGGTATCCTCAACGGCACCACCAACTACATCCTGTCGGAGATGACGGCCCGCAACGCCGCCTACGGCGAGCTGCTGGCGGAGGCCCAAAAGCTGGGCTACGCTGAAGCCGACCCCACCGATGACGTGGAGGGCTATGATGCCCGGCGCAAGCTGGTGCTCAGCGCCAACCTGGCCTTCTCCGCATTGCTCCGGGAGCAGGACATCCCCTGCATCGGCATCTCCCGCATGACCGTGGCGGACATCGCCTGGGCCCGGGAGCGGGGCCTGGTCTGGAAGCTGATCGCCCGGGCCGAACGCAGGGGCGACGCCGTCAGCGCCTTCGTCTGCCCCACCCTCTTCCCTGCCTCCACGCCGGAGAGCCAGACCAACGGCAGCGCCAACCTGGTCTCCCTGTACGCCGAGCGCATCGGGAAGCAGAGCTTTTCCGGCGCCGGAGCGGGGGGCTGGCCCACCGCCTCCAACGTGCTGGCGGACTGTCTGGAGATCGCTGACAGTTCCCGGTCCTTCTATAGCGACCGGCCCGCAGCGCCCCTGCCCATCGACAATCACGGGGAGGTCAAGACCTGGCTGTTCCGCAGCTACGGCCGATATGCCGTGCGTCAGGAGACTGCCGCCGATGCCTTCGAGGCCTATGCCGCCGTATCCGAGATCGACTCCGGGGCGCTGCTGGCGCACCTGCCCTGGGGCATGCTGTAAGCGCCTATGCCCATGCGTTTTAGAAAAGGAGGAAAGAGTATGAATTCCAGTTCCCGCTATTATCTGGTGGCAGCGGAGGTGCTGCCGGAGATCTTTTTAAAGGTGGCGGAGGCCAACCGGCTCCTGCGGGCCGGCGAGGTCGCCACGGCGGGCGACGCGGCCAAGGCCGTGGGCATCAGCCGCAGCGCCTACTACAAGTATCGGGACGCCATCCAGCCCTTCACCGATATGACCACGGGCCATATCATCACCTTCTACGCCCTGCTGAAGAACCGGTCAGGGGTCCTGTCCAACGTGCTGTCGGTGTTCGCCCGCTCCGGAGCCAACATCCTGACCATCAACCAAAGCATCCCCACCGACGGCTGCGCTGCCGTCACCATCGCCGCCGAGACCTCCGGCATGACCTGTTCGCTGGAGTCCCTTCTCTCCGCCGTCAATGCCCTGGACGGCGCGGTCCGCTTCGAGATTTTGGCGGGGTAAAGCCCCTTAAGTCCAAGGACAACACCTATGGGTCCGAACCGGCTGAACGCTGCTTCGGGCGCTTTTTCGTCTGTGAAAGCCTGGGGTTCCTTTACAAAACGCGGCGTTTGTGGTATACAATGGCAGAAAATGTCGCAGCGAATTACGACGCCGCCAAGCTGGGCAAGCTCCTTGGCGCGGCAAACTACGATCTTGCGGCGCTGTATCAGAAGCTGACTGAAAACGGCGGAGGCGCCGGAAGACGCGAAGAAGGAAGCAGGTAAACGAACATGAAGCGAACGCCCATCGACCAGCGGGAGCTGCCGGACTACACCCGGGGCGAGGAGATCATGAACATGGTCACCCACATTGTGGGCGGCGGGATCGGGGTGCTGGTGCTGATCGCCGGCGTCATCCTCTCCGCCCTCAAGCGGGACGCCTGGGGCATCGTCAGCGCCGCCATCTACGGCCTCACCATGATCTGGCTCTACACCATGAGCAGCGTCTACCACGGACTAAGGCCCAGCCGGGCCAAGAAGGTCCTGCAGGTGCTGGACCACTGCACCATCTACGCCCTGATCGCGGGCACCTATACGCCCATCCTGCTGGCGGGCATCCGGCCCCTGCACCCGGTCCTCGCCTGGGTCTTCTTCGGCCTCGAATGGGCGCTGCTGGCCCTGGCCACCACGCTGACCGCCATCGACCTCGATAAATACGACGTGCTGTCCATGATCTGCTACATCGCCATGGGCTGGCTCATCATCCTGGCCGTGCCCCAGGCCATCGAAGCCATGACCCAGGCCGGGTTCTACTGGCTCCTCTCCGGCGGCATCGCCTACACCGTGGGCGCCGTCCTCTACGGCATCGGCAGCAAGCGCCGCTGGTTCCATTCCGTCTTCCACCTGTTCGTGATCCTGGGGAGCGTTCTGCAGGCTGTGGCGATACTTTGGTATGTGCTGAAATAAGCAGCCCGGGGAGATTCGAACACTCGGCTGCGGCCTCGCGAAGACCGTGTTTCACTACCGCGGGCAGTTCGAATCTCCCCCCGGGCAAGCAAAAAAACAGCCACCGCTTGGTGGCTGCTTTTTTGGCGCGCCCAGGGAGATTCTCACACTCGCTCACGCTCGC
>CACXTQ010000002.1:0-90507 GCA_902770595.1 uncultured Bacteroidales bacterium
CCTTCTTAATAAAAATCCCTTAAAACAAATGAAACATATCGTAGAGAGCGTGGAGGAAATGTACCACGCACGAGAACCAACTGGGGAGGTGATTGTCGATGCGGTGGTGGATGCCGTACGCAAGACCAGGACACAGCGGTCAAGCGATATCGCATTGCTGCTCGACGTAGAACATCGGCAGCTGAACGATGCCTTCAAGATGCTCACGGGCATGAACCTAAGCACGATGCTCATCGAGTGGCGAATGATGCAAGCCAAGGATCTGCTCGACGACAAGAACCTGTCGGTGACTGAGGTGGCCCATCGCTGCGGCTTCAAGCGTCAGAAGAACCTTATCCTGGCATTCCGCCGACGTTGGGGAACAACTCCGCAAGCATACCGGACGGGCAAGTTGCTCCGCAACAGCAATTATGTGGTCAACAAGGACTATCATTCGCGGAAGACTGCACTCGACATCGCGAAGGAGCATCTATCCCAGATTGACGAACAACAGTAATAAAAACTGAAACCCTATTTCAAATCGTGGCATGTCCCCCAAGGTACCGTGGAGGATATGCCGCGATTGTTGTATGTCCGCTAACGTTCGTGGGAGGATATGCGATAATGGCGGCATGTCCGCTAACGTTCGCTGGAGGATATGTGGAGGCGGGAAGATGTCCGCTAACGTTCGCTGGAGGATATGAGGAGGTGGAGGCATGTCCGCTAACATTCGTAGGAGGATATGCGGAGATGAGGGCATGTCCGCTAACATTCGTAGGAGGATATGCGGAGATGAGGGCATGTCTGCTAAGGTTCATTGAAGGATTTGCATCGATAATAGCATGTCCTCTAACGGTTGTTGAAGGATATGCAACGATGGTAGGATGTCCTCTAACGTTCGCGGAAGGACATGGTTCTACTGAATGATGTCCTCTAACGTCGGTTCTACTGAATGATGTCCTCTAACGTCCATTGGGGGACATGCGATGATTATTTGAGTAGGGATAAAATCCCTACTTACAGAAAAAAAGGATGGGACATTCATTCGATTGAACAAGGATTAGGATTTGAGTAGGGACAAAATCCCTACTTACAGAAAAAAAAGATGGGGTATTCATTCGATTGAACAAAGGATTAGGATTTGAGTAGGGACAAAATCCCTACTTACAGAAAAAAAGATGGGGTATTCATTCGATTGAACAAAGGATTAGGGAAGACCCTCCCCAACCCTCCCTGCTTAGGGAGGGGGAAGGTGGGCGACAATAGCATTCCATTAGAACAAGGATTAGGATTTGAGTAGGGATAAAATCCCTACTTACAGATAAAAAAGATGGGACATTCATTCGATTGAACAAGGATTAGGGAAGACCCTCCCCAACCCTCCCTGCTTAGGGAGGGGGAAGGTGGGTATTTTCGTAGGGTTTCAATAAAACTCTTGCAAGAAATCTCAAAAAGGTGTATTTTGGCAGTATTAAAAATCTCAAGTGATGGATTAAAATAAAAACAGGCCTGTCCTCGCGGATGAGCCTGCTCACTTTTGCATTAAAAGCAAAATTAACACATACAATTTGCTATTCAAATTTTTGAGCCGCAAAGATAAGGATTTTTTTGGCAATCTCCAAATTTAAATGGGAAAAAGTGAAAATTATTTTCTTGAAAAGGCGAAAAAAATGAAGAGTGTTCGGCCTTTTTCGCCTTTTAAAGGAAAAAGTGCCATGCAACGGGATGAGAACCCGAATGCATGGCACTTGATAATAGCTAGAAATTTAGGATATTACTTGAGCTTGAACTTGTAGGCGAGGGAGAGCTGGAAGGTGAGGTTCTTGCTGTCGAGATCAATCTCGTCCTTGTCGAAGATCTCGTTGAGGCCGAAGGTGTAGCGGGCGTCGATCACGAAGTGACGATATTCGTAGGACAGGCCGATGGGGAGGGCGAGGTCGAAACCTTTCACTGCGTCGTCCATATCCTTCTCAATATCATTGTACTTGATTTTCGAAGAAACCTTGAATCCTGGCTGCAAGCCTGCACGAAGGGCGAGGCCTTTCCATACGTAGAAGTTGGCGGTGAGGGGCACATTGACATAGTCAATTTCGTAGGTGACGTCCACCTTGTCCTGCTCGGCACCCTGCTGGGTGTAGAGGACGCCTGCGCCGAGGCTGAAGCGGTCGGTAAGGAAGTATTCCATTTCGGGACCGATGACGAGGCCTACGCGTGCCTTGGTGTCGCTGGTGTTGTTGAAGTCGGAACCAATCATACCTACACGGCCATGAAGAGTGATATCACCTGCCTCGTGCTGAGCGAATGCTGATACTACGGATGCCATCATGATGGCTGCTGCGAAAAATAACTTTTTCATAATGTTTGAAATGTTTGAAATGTTTGAAATGTTTGAGTTGTTAATATCTGAAGTTTTTGTCGCATCAGGAGTCGTTTCCTTGATTTTGACGGTGCAAAGGTAGGGCATTTTTGCGAAGGTTCCAAATTTTATACGGGATTTTTGGATTATAGATAGCGACAAGGACACGAATGGGCGACAAGTACAAGGAAGGGGGCAGAAATCTGTCGCGTCAATCAGCAATCAATTGATTATTTTATCACGAATTTGCGAATTTGAGGAAAATTTTTATATATAGGGGAAAATTCTATTCGCAGACACTCTGTGTTTTAGACATATAAAGGTGACAAAAGGATGCACCTTTTACGATTCTTTATACTTTATTTGCTTCGAAAGAAACAAGTTTGAGAAATATTTAGTAACTTCGCGCCCGATTTTTCCAACATATTTATATTTTAAGAGATTTGTCAAAATGAAAAGAAAAGATTACATGACCCCTACGATTGAAGTCGTGGAAGTTCTTTATGCACAAACAATCTGCACGAGTGGTGGAGAAGACGAGTACCCAAGCAATGCGGGAGCCGATCGTCAAAACTATGGTAAATCGGAAACATTAATTTGGAATTAAAAGCATACGACTATGACAAAGAAGATTATGACATACTTCCGCACAATGTCCGTTGCTTTCCTTGCTTCGGCCACCCTTGCTGCCTGCTCGAGCAGCGATGACAGCATCATTGATGAACAGCCCGTAGTTACCCCTACAGCGCCGACAACCTACACCATGACCGTACAGGCCACCAAGGGCGATGAGACGACACGCGGCCTTTATTTCGACTCGGATGGAGCCCTCAACACGAAGTGGTACGAAGGCGAGGAGGTCGAAGTGATGCAGGATCAGGGCGACTTTATATCACTCGGCACACTGACAGCTGCTGCCAGCGACAACGGCACAACCACACTGACGGGTACGCTTCATACTGCTCCAGTCTCTGATATGAATCTCCTCTTTTACCTGCACGGCTCCGTTAGGAGCTACACTGGACAAACAGGCGTGCTGCTGGAAGATGACAATAGTATTGAGAAGAAATATGATTATGCCACTGCTACTGCTGATAAGGGGGAATTCACCGTCGATACGGAAACGAAGACTGTCACCATTCAAAACGGCCTCACCTTCCTGAGCGAGCAGGCTATCGTGAAGTTTATCCTTTTTAATGCCCTAACGAATCAAGCCCTTGAAGCCAAGAGCCTGACCTTAAATGGTGTGCGTAAACCAGGAACCGTTGAAGTTGAAAACATATGTCTGGAGGTTAAAATGGGCGAATCAGGTTTAAAATCAACTTGCGGCGAATTGACCATCAACCCTGAAACAGCCACAAACGAATTCTATGTCGCCCTCAAACAGGAATATGGCGCCTGCATCAAGTTTAGGGTGTCGGCAAAGGATGAAGCAGGGAACGAGTACTACTATGATGCTGAAAACGTGAATTTCACGGAGGGCACGTTCTACGAGGTAAATGTGAAAATGAGGCCGGTGAAGATAGACCTTTCGCAACTGACGGAAAACTTTACTGCAAGAAATGAAGAGATACTGACGGGCACTCTTGCTAATAATGTCAAAGTATCGATTGCCGATGGTGCCACCGTGACGCTCAGAGACGTGACTATTGAAGGCGTAGAAGGCGAATATGAATATACGAAAATATATAATTGGGCCGGCATCACTTGCGAAGGCGATGCGACTATCGTACTGGAAGGAAATAACACCCTCAAAGGTTTTGAAGAAGAGTATCCGGGCGTCTATGTTCCAGAGGGCAAGACGCTCACCATCAAAGGCGATGGCAATCTTAATGCCAGCAGCAACGGCCATGGAGCAGGCATTGGCGGAGGCAACAAGATAGCTTGCGGCAATATATTGATCAAGGGGGGCAACATCATTGCTACGGGCGGCCGTGCGTGCACTGGTATTGGAGGCGCTGGCTTCGGCGACTGTGGCAACATCACCATTACGGGTGGAACCATCGTTGCTACAGGCGGACAGTCGGCAGCAGGAATAGGTGCCGGCGATGATGCCAAATGCGGAAATATTACCATCAGCAAAGATGTAACCAAGGTTGAGGCTATAAGAAACTATTTGGCTCGTTCCTGCATCGGTATTAGCAATACCAGTTCTTGTGGCGTTATCACGATCGGTGATGTTGAGTATTACGATGGAACTAATTACGCAAGCGAAGAGCTGGAGAAAGCCCTGAAGGCCGATAGCTTCATCTATCCCAGCAACTAAATCGCTTTCATTTATCGTACAATAATTCAAAGACGCAGCACCAAACGATGCTGCGTCTTTGTTATCTTGACTTGGGTCTTTCAGCTTATTAGATTGCTTTGCTTGTAATCAGAATACAGCCCACTCGAAGAGGCCGCAGGAGGCATCGGATGGTTGATCGATCTCGAGACGGACGGCAATGGTTTCGACTGGGTCGAACTGAACCGTATTTGCCACACCCTTCTTGCAGGTGTTTCGGTCGGCACCCGTCACCGGGGTCCACTTGCCATCGGCCGACTTGTAGAGGATGCGCCATCCGGCAGGAACCTTGCAGCCACCCCATGGAGAATCGTCGAACCAATAGACCGTGGAACTCTGGACGGTGTGAGCCTCGGGGAAATGATATTCAATCCACTCAGTACCGCCCTGCTTGGGCCAATAATGATAGTAGGGCACGCTGCGATCCTCGGGACCCTTGGGAACCAGTCGGTCGTTGATGGCACCAAGACCAGCCACCATGTGCGAGGCCTTGACGGTGGAACGCGAAGCCAATGTGGGTGGCATAGCGGGTGTGCAGGCACGGAGTTCCTGAGGAATCCACACAAGCATCGAGCCGCGTCCACGATGATTCCAGGCATAATAGGGGATCAGATTGATGCGCACCGGCGTGGCAGCAAGTTCGCCCTCATCGTTGAACTTGAGCACCTGTGCCTTGGTGGAAAGCATCTTGACAGGATACTTGTCGAGAATGGTCTTATCCTCGAGCTTGAATTCTGGCGTCTGGTTAATGAGGACACTGCGCACATCGAAACCAGGATTGTCGGGCCATTCGGCACAATAGACCAACGGACCGCGCTCCACGCTGACACGTCCCAAATCGGCCTCGACCTGGGCATTTGCCTTCACGACGCGTGCCTCCATGTCGAAGTGGATCTGCACCTGGTCGCCCTTCTTCCACTTGCGGGAGATGACGGCATAGCCATTGCGGAGATCGGCATTGCTGACGGGATAATCGACACCATTGACCTGCAGACGGTAGCCGAGTCGCTTGTTGTCGCTGTACTGATAGAGGTCGCTTGGGACCACCTGATTGCGTACCCAACCCGGGATGCGGACGTTGAGGGCAAAGTCGCCACTACCCTTCTTCACGGTCAGCACGACATCGCCCTCGTAGGGATAGGCAGTCTCCTGCTGCAAGGTGAGGGCACGCTTGCCGACCTTCAGGGTTGCCGTATTGCCCATAAAGAGATTCACAAAGACATTGTCGTCCTTCACGGCATAGATATAGCCAGGGAGCGAAGGGATGAAACGGCAGATGTTGGAAGGACAGCAGGCGCAGCCGAACCAAGCCTGACGCTGATGTTGACCGATGGACTCGAGCGGATTGGGATAGAAGAACGAACCGCCATCGAGCGACACGCCCGAGACAAGACCGTTGTAGAGCGTGCGTTCGAGCACATCGTAATACTTCGACTCGCCATGGAGCAGGAAGAGACGATAGTTGACATAGACGTTGCCGATGGCCGCACAGGTCTCGCAATAGGCACTCATGTTGGGCAACTCGTAGTTTTCGCCGAAAGCCTCTCCACTGGAAGTGGCACCGATGCCGCCCGTGATGTAATATTTCTTCTCGACAATATTGTCCCAGATGCGATCGATGGCGTGGATATAGGCGGTGTCGCCCGTGAGGGCAGCCACATCGGCCATACCCGAATACATATAGGTGGCACGCACGGCGTGACCTACGGCCTCGTCCTGCTGTACGACGGGCTTGTGGGCCTGCGAATACTCGTCGGTGCGGGTGGTGTATCCGCGCTTGTCGAGGAAGAACTTTGCCTGCTCGAGATACTTGGTCTCACCCGTCACAAGGTAAAGTTTTGCCAAAGCCATCTCGGCAATCTGATGACCGGGCACACGCACCTTCTGGCCGGCACCCTCGCCAATCTCACGACAAACGCAGTCGGCGTAGGCACGCGCGATGTTGAGGAATGAGGTCTTGCCCGTGGCCTGATAGTGGGCAATGGCACCTTCGACCATGTGACCGAGATTGTAGAACTCGTGGCTCAAATCCTCGACGAGATCCCAACGATGTTCGCCTGCCCACTCGTGCGGATGCAGGGGATTCATGGTGCGCGAAGTGTAGAGATAGCCATCGGGTTCCTGGGCTGCCTTCATGATGGCGATGACACTGTCCATATAGACCTGAGCAGGGACCACGTCGGTGCGGCCATGACGATCGATGGCGAGCTTGAGGTCGGGGAAAGTCTGCAAAAGGTAGGAACAGCCTTCGATGGTCTTATAGACATCGGTATCGTCGAAGGCAAGGCCTCCGACATGCACCGTGTCGGTATTGACACCCTGCAGATGCTGGGCGGCAATCTCGAAGTTGCGGTAACGTCCCGTCTCCTCGCATTTGGAGAAAGCGAGCGGCACGGTCACCTCGCGACTAGCGTCGAGACGCTGGCCCCAAAAGGTGTTGGGCGTGATCTTCACACTGGTGAACGGAACGGGGTTGATGGGATAGCCACCACTTTGGGTCTGTGCCAGCACGGGAAGGGCGGCAAGGGATAACAGGGAGAGGAAGGTACGCATATGATATATATTTTGAATTTGCTGAGGGGGGGAGAACTTCTAGAGGATCTAGAATATCTAGAGGATCTAGAAAATCTAGACTATCTAGACTATCTAGAATTTCTGGCTAATTTATTTCCTAATCAAAGTCAGACTGTGCAGATAGCCGGTGAAGGGCCATTCGCGCTCGGCATTGCGACCGAGAAGGACGCGCTGAACGGGCTTGACCATAATCTGGATATCCTTTTCGCTGATGAGCACGTCGTTGATCCAAACCTTTTCGATGCGGCCATCGAAATCGACAACCACGTGCTGCCAACGGCCTTCGAGACTCTTCATTTCCTTGTAGCCCACATCCTCGTACCAACCATAATGGTTCATGACGCCGCAACGAGGCTCGATGCCGTTGACGAGCATGATCTTCTCGAGTTCGTCGTGCGAGGAAGTGAAGTCGGCCACGCACTCATTGAGCTGGATGGTGGGGTTGTAGAGTGTGGCTTCGAGATGATAGGGCACATTGTCGCGCCAAAGTTCAGGCATCGGGAAATCGGAAGCAAAGATGGTGGCACTGTCGAAAGGCAACGCCTTCGTGCCCTCCACATCCTGAACAATCATCAGGCCATCCTCGTGCTCAAAGCCTCCGCTGACGACGCCGTGATTGGGAATGTACCAGATGGTGTCGCCCACCTGGAAGTCGTCGGCCGTGATGCGGATGAGTTCGTCGCCGCTTTCGCCCAATACCTTGGGTGCGGGCCATTCGAAATTATCCTTGTCCTCAAGAGTGCTGAACACCTTGACGTTCCAGAGAGCGCCCGGATAACCCTGCTTCTGACAACCCAGGAAAGTGATTTTCACATAACGGGCCTTCACGGGCACGTTCCTGCCCTTGACTACGGGAGCCACGTCGATCTTGGGCGAACCTGCATGGAGATTCCGGCTGCGGTCGGCAAAGAGTTGCCAATGCGTGCCATCGGATGAAGTCTCGATACGATACTGATAGTATTGAGTGCCGTATTCCCATTGGGTCCAGATGGTCTGAATCTTCTGCACCTTGCCCAAATCGATCTTGAGCCACTCCTCTCCCATTCCCTTCGGACGCCACAATGTGCCGTTGTTGTCATCGACGGCAAAGGAGGGCTTGAAGTTCTCGTCATAGAAGGAAGATGCCTCGACCTTCGCCTTGTAGGCAAGGTTCGGACTGCTCACCGATGACTTTGCCTTGGGGAATGTGCCCTGATGGGTGGGAGTGACAGGCTTGATGTTGCCTGCCTCGTCGAACTCAAGACGGTCGATGCAGATCTGACGATGGAAGCCGCGGTTGGAATGCGGATTATCGTGACGATGATAGACGATATAGTATTCCTTTTCGCCCTTGTCGTTGACCTCTTCGAGCACCGAATGATGCCCAGGGCCATGGACGGTGCCATCGGCATTGGTCTGCAGGATGGTACCCTTATATTCGTAAGGACCCATGGGAGAGGTCGATGTGGCATATTGCACGTGATAGGTCTCGTTGTGGCAAGACTCGCTCGAATACATGAAATAATAGATTCCATTGCGCTTCAGGACAAAAGGAGCCTCGAAGAAGTCCTTTGCCTCGGTGTTGGGAATAAGACGCGTCTCGGTGAAGGTCTTCAAGTCCTTCGAAGCCTTGCCGACGCCACAACCGAAGCCTTCGTAGATTCCCCAGGTTCCCCAATAGACATACACTTCGCCATCGTCATCGACGAACGTCTGTCCGTCGAGCGTGATGGCACCCGTCACATAGCGGTCGTAGACCCAGATGGGTTGACCCTCGTTGTCGAACTCCTTGCCGAGCGCCATGCTTTGAGGACCACTGACGGCCACAGCCTTGGCGTGGCTGTCAGACTGGAGCAGGTTGTGCCAGGGACCTACGGGCGTTTCGGCCTGACCGATATAGAGGTTGCAGGGCTGGCAATAGACCATATAATACTTTCCATCGGAGTGCTGCATCACATCGGGCGCCCAAATCCAATGGCTCGTGGGCCAGTTCATCGGGAGGAGGGTCCAGTTCTGGAAGTCCCTGCTCGTCCAGCACTGGGCAGGGCCAAAGCCTGCACCACTGCCATCGGTGGTGGCATAGAGATAATAGGTGTCGCCAAACTTCCTGATGGTAGGATCGGCGAAATAGCCGGGGATGAATGGATTGCCGGCACCGGGAGTGTCGAATGTGACAGGAATTTGAGCCATGGCTGACATCACGCCAGCCATGGTTCCTAATGCAAACGTCAATAAGTGTCGATTACTTTTCATCACATGTAAACTATTCATACTTTTTGTTTTTTTATCACGAGCGAGCCAAAGATGGCTCGCGGCGGGGACACGGAGACAGAGACGGGACACGGAGACAGAGACGGGGACACGGACACGGAGACAGAAACGGGACACGGACACGGATCACAGAGACGGGACACCGAGCCGGAGCACGAAACCTCCGCCAGGGGCGAGATGGATGGTGCGGGATGTAGTGGCATCGACCTTGAAGGTACGGCATTGATAATCCTGCGCCTGGCGATGGGCATTGACGCCATCGGCGTAGAGCGTGGCTTCGAAGGTCTGGTCCTTGGGCAGGAAATCGAAGTTCAGGTCGATGTCACGTGCCTCCCAGTTGGTCAGACCTCCCACATACCAATTGCCATCCTTGCCCTCGCGCACCGTGACGATGTATTCGCCCAACCTGCCCTGAAGAATCTGCGTATGCTCGAAGACCGTAGGCAGGGAGCAGAGGAAACGCGTATATTCCTCCTCCCGCTGATACATCGTGGGGGCATCGCAAAGCATGGTGAACGGCGAATCATAGACGATATAGGTGGCCAGCTGATGACAACGTGTGCCCTGGCTCATCGGGGTGCTGTAGGCGGCATTCCAATCGCTCCGGGTGGCATTGCGCATGGCTCCCGGCGTATAATCGACGAGGCCGCTCTGCAGACGGATGAACGGGAAGGTGACGTCGTAGCGAGGCATATCCACCTCCTTGGGACTCCATTTCATCTCCTCCATGCCGAACACGCTCTCGTAGTTGATGATGTTGGGGAAGGTGCGGTTCAAGCCCGTGGGCGTGTAGAAGCCGTGATAATCGAGGGTGAGATGATACCGGGCACACATTTCGGCGATGCGATAGGCCATTTCGGCGGCAGTCTGGTCGTTGCGGTCGAGGAAATCGACCTTGAAGCCAGCGATGCCCATGGCCGAATACTTTTGGCAAGCCTCTTCAAGCTGGTCGTCGAGCACATTGAAGACGGTCCAAAGCACCAGTCTTACATTACGCTCGGCAGCATATCGGATGAGTTCCTCCAGATTGAGCGCAGGGACAACCGTCAGCATATCACCTGCAGCAGGCTCGTACCAACCTTCGTCGAGCACCACGAACTCGATGCCATGAGCCGACGCAAAGTCGATGTAATAGCGATAGGTATCCATGTTGATGCCCGATTCGAAGGGCACACCCGTGAGGTTCCAGTCGTTCCACCAATCCCAGGCTACCTTGCCTGTCTGGATCCACGAGGTGTCGCCGATACGGTTCTTCGAAGCCAGGGCATAGACAAGATTGGAGACGGGCATTTTGCAATCGTCGCGTGCGACGCCAAGGATACGCCAGGGGAAGGTGCGTGTGCCAAGGCATTCGGCAATGTGGTCGCTGCCCTCTTTCACATAACTCATCTTGCGCCAAGGGTAATAGGCCATTTCGGCAGGATAGGGAGCAAATTCGGCGTTGAGCGAACCCTCCTTTGCCTGCACAAACATACCGGGATAAGCCTCGACATCACTTTCGAGCAAAGTCACCTTGGCCTTCCGGCAATCGACCGTCACGGGCAGGAACGCGGGACGCTGCTGTGCCCCGGACAATGGAGTCTCGTCATAGAAATTCTGGAATGCCATCGCATAGGGTTTCTCCTTGTTGGTCGAATAGGAGAGCCAGGCCGTAGGATCGCCCACGAAAACAAATTGCGCCTTCTCATTATTTATTATATACGTGTGCGAAAGGCTGCTATAGAAACGATAGGCCACTCCTTCGTTATAGGCACGGAACACGACACCGAAACCCGACTTGAAGCGTAGGTCCAGTTCATTGCCCTCCATCGTGAAACTGCTCTGACGATAGAACGGGGCATCGATGGTCTCGCTGACCTTGCGACGTCTTGCCGACTTCACCTTGCTTGCCTCGATGCGCAAACCATCGCCCAAGGTCAGGCCAATGCCCGACTCAGCAAGCAGGGTGTCGCGGTCCTGCGTAAGGAGGAAACTGAGATGCTGACCATCGGCCTTCACCTCAACATCCAGTCGTCCATCGGGCGACTGCAAGTGATAACCGACTGCCAAAAGCACGATACTGAAGAACGAAAATAATGTGGTCATATTATTTGAATTCCGAAAAGGGCGAAAATAGCGAAATAGACGCTTCTATATAACTACTATGTTTTAGTGGTCGCTTCGCTCAAAATTATAAGAAAATTGATTATAAAAATTATCAAAATGAAGTTAGCATATAATAGCCGTGACCAACACAGTCCCGTTTTTCTTACAATTTTTTGATTTATTTTTTCTATAATTTTGAGCTTTGCGACCACTCATGTTATTATCTGCTTTTGTTTTCGATTTGTCGAAATGTGCGCCGCAAAGATAGGTAGAAAAGGAATAGGATGCTAACAAAATGGTCTAAAAAAACGAAACAATCATCCAAAACAGGAAAATTTCCTCTTTGGACGATATTACCACACTTTCGGACGATAGTTGCATCGCCTTTGGCAAAAAATGCCGACTTTTGCGGCAAAATTTATAACATCTACGCACAAAAAAATGAGCAACAGCATGAAACGCCAACCCGCAAACTACCTCCCTCGGCCTCTCGTAGGGGCCATTTGCGTGAGCCTTCTGGCTCTTACGGCATGCACAAGTTCCCTTCCCGACTATCAGCAGCCTGCAGCCTCCATCCAGGAGGTTCCCTTCACGCAGGTACATATTACCGATGGATTCTGGGCTCCGCGCATCGAGACCAACCGCACCGTCAGCATCCCTTCGGCTTTCCACCAGTGCGAAATCAACGGTCGCTTCGACAACTTCGCCATTGCCGGTGGACTGAAGAAGGGTGAGCATCGCGGCGACTTCTCATTCGACGACACAGATCCCTACAAGGTCATCGAAGGTGCCTCCTATTCACTCGCCGCACATTACGACGCCCAACTCGACCACTACCTCGACAGTGTGATCACCATCATTGCAGCAGCCCAGGAGGAAGACGGCTATCTGACCACCTGCGTCACCAACCGCTGCACCCGTCTATCGGGCTGGTGGGGTACCCGTCGCTGGGAAAAGATCAACAGCCACGAGCTTTACAATTCGGGTCACCTCTACGAGGCTGCCGTTGCGCATTATCGTGCCACAGGCAAGCGTTCGCTGCTCGACGTAGCCATCAAGAATGCCGACCTCGTCTGCCAGGTGTTTGGTCCGAACGAAGGACAGATTCATCGTCCCAGCGGACACCCCATCATCGAGATGGCCCTTGCCAAATTATATAAGGCAACGGGCGACCAGAAATATCTTGACGAGGCCAAGTACTTCGTCGAGGAGACCGGACGCTGCACCGACGGCCACCAGCCCAGCATGTACAGCCAGGACCATATGCCCATCCTCGAGCAGGAGGAGATCGTAGGCCATGCCGTACGCGCAGGCTACCTCTACAGTGGCGTCGCCGACGTGGCAGCCCTGACAGGCGATACTGCCTACCAGCAGGCCATCACCCGCATCTGGAATAATATGGCCAGCAAGAAACTCTTCATCACCGGAGGCATCGGCAGCCGCGCACAGGGCGAAGGCTTTGGCCCCAACTACGAACTCAACAACCACACAGCCTACTGCGAGACCTGTGCTGCCATCGCCAACGTCTATTGGAACTACCGCATGTTCCTAGCCACGGGCGATGCCAAGTATGCCGACGTCTATGAACGCGCATTATACAATGGTGTCATCTCGGGCGTTTCGCTTTCGGGCGATAAGTTCTTCTACGACAATCCGCTCGAATCGATGGGCGAGCATGAGCGTCAGGCCTGGTTCGGCTGCGCCTGCTGCCCAGGCAACATCACCCGTTTCGTTGCCAGCGTTCCCCTTTACATGTATGCTACGCAGGCCAACGACATCTACGTGAACCTCTACATCCAGAGCGAGGCAGAGATAGAGACCGAAGGCGGCAAGGTCGGCATCAAGCAGACCACCGATTATCCCTGGGAGGGTGCCGTCACACTCGAAGTGAATCCCGAAACGGCACACAACTTCGCCCTTCGTCTGCGCATCCCCGGCTGGTCGCAGGATGCACCCGTTCCCACCGACCTCTACCACTTCACCGACAAGGCAAATCCCTACGTCGTCATGGTCAACGGAAAGAAGATCAAGCCTGCCTTCAGCAGCAAGGACGGATATTTCACCATCGTTCGTGACTGGAAGGCCGGCGACAAGATTTCGCTCGAACTTCCCATGGACGTTCGCCAAATCGAAGCCAACCCGAATGCAGAAGACGACCTTGGCAAACTCGCCGTACAGCGTGGCCCCATCGTCTATTGCCTCGAAGGTGTGGACCAAAAGGACAGCATCGTCTTCAACAAGATCATTCCCCAGGGCACTGCATTCACCTCAAGTTTCGAAAAAGACCTTCTCGGTGGCGTGATGACGCTTCAGGCAACTGCCCAGGAGATTCAGAAGGACAGCACACTTGCCGACGTCCCCGTGAAACTCATCCCCTATTCCACCTGGGACAACCGTGGTGCCAACCAGATGGAGGTCTGGATTGCAGCAGGCAAGCAGGCCGCACGCATCACTCCCGAGCCTACCATTGCCAGCCGTGCACGTTCGCTCATCTTCCGCGCTCCCATCCAGAAGGATGCACCCGTCTCGGCCTCCGAAGAGGAATGGGTATGGGGTGTGAACGACCAGTGGGAGCCCAAGCGTTCGAGCGACACTTCGAAGCCCTATCACTACTGGTGGCTCCAATACGGCAAACCCGTCACCATCTCCTATCAGTTTGACAAGCCCGAGACCATCACTTCGACCAGCGTCTATTGGCTCGACTTCGACCACTACGACGGCAACTTCCGCGTTCCAGAGAGCTGGAAACTCTACTACAAGAATGCACGCGACCGCTGGGAGGAGGTTCGACTCGTCGGTGACAACGAAACCTATGGTGTAGAAAAGGACAAATACAACACCATCCACTTCGAACCCGTCACCACCACTGCCATCCAAATCGCTGCCCAGCTCCAAAAGGGCGAGAGCGGCGGCATCATCGAGTGGAAGGTGGAGTGAGGATTCGGATATCGCGGGATTTCGGAATACCGGAATAACGGAATACCGACATTCCGAAAAAAGAGAAACAAAATCACAACAAAATAACTAAAACCAAACAAAAACAACAACATGAAAAAAGTCAGCAGCGCATCAGCGCTTGTCAGCCTGTGCCTATTGGCACTCACTGGCGTGACCCCCATCCTGGCCAGCGAGGCCGAAGCCGCTCCCATGCAGCAGCCTCAGCAGAAAGGCATCGTGGTCAGTGGTACAGTCACCGACCGTCAGGGCGAACCCATCGCAGGGGCCAATGTCGTCCTTCAAGGCACACAGAAGGGTACGATGACCGATATGGACGGTCGTTTCTCCCTCGAAGTTCCCAGCACACGCAGCGTCCTGCGTGTCAGTTTCATCGGTTACACGACACAGGAAGTCACTCCTGATTCCCGTGGCAGAGTCAAGGTAGTGCTCGAAGAAGACAGCGAACTCCTCGAAGACGTCGTAGTCGTTGGTTACGGCACCATGAAGACCGCCGACATCACCTCAGCCGTTGCCAGCGTCAAGTCGGAAGACTTCACCAACGGCAAGATCAGCGATGCTGCCGAACTCATCAAGGGTAAGGTAGCCGGTCTCTCCATCGTCAAGTCGAGTGGCGACCCCAATGCCACCTCAAGCATCATGCTCCGCGGTATCACCACCATCCATGGTGACGTCACCCCGCTCGTCCTCGTCGATGGTATCGAAGGTTCGCTTTCGACTGTTGCTCCCGAAAACATCGCTTCGATCGATGTGCTGAAGGATGCCTCGGCAGCTGCCATCTACGGTACCCGTGGTGCCAACGGTGTCATCATCATCACCACCAAGACGGGTCATCGCGAGCAGAAGGCCGAAGTCACCTACAACGGATATGTATCGTTCAGCAACTGGTACAAGACCGCCGACTTCATGGATACCCACGACATCATCTACGGTCGCACCAACTTCTCGTACGAAGGCTACGAAACCGACTGGCTCAAGGCTGTCACCCTCAAGGCAGGTTCGATGCACAACCATTCGCTTAGCATCAACGGCGGCGGCAAGAGCAACACCTATTCAGCCAACGTCACCTTCTCGGACGAACTCGGTATCATGCGCCGTTCTGACTCCAACGACCTCAAGATGCAACTTGACGTGACTCAGTTCTTCCTCAACGACATCATCAAGGTCAACCTCAACGCGCTCTATAGCCGTCACAAGAACACCAACAACAGCAACTCCTACGTCTATCGCCAGGCTTTGATCCACAACCCATCTTCGCCCATCTACAACAGCGATGGCACCTACTACGAGGAGTTCAGCCGCTTCCAGTACTACAACCCTGTAGAAATTCAGAACGAGCACATCGGCGACACCCGCACCCACGATGCACGCATCACTGGCAACATCTCGGCTGAGCCCATCAAGGGATGGGTCACCAACCTTATGCTCTCGATGGACGAATACCATGGTGAAGGCGAGAACTGGTATGACCATCGCTACTACACCCTTGCTCCAAGCACCACCAACGGTTCGGCCAGCAAGTCATCGTCGAACAGCCGCTCGGACAATCTCGAAATCACCACCAAGTACGAGAACACCCTGGGCCGTCACCGCATCAATGCCCTGGCAGGTTACTCCTACCTCTACAATGTATATGACGGCTTCAGCGCCGGCAACTCCAACTTCCCGACCTCAAGTTATCTCTACAACAGCCTCGGCCAAGGTACCTTCCTCACCGACGAGGATCATACCGCCTCGATGAGCTCCTACAAGAGCGACGACACCCTCATCGGCTTCTTCGGACGTCTCAGCTATGGTTACGACAACCGCTACAACGTGATGCTCTCCATCCGTCGTGAAGGCAGCTCGAAGTTCGGTGCCAACAATAAGTGGGGTAACTTCCCATCGGCATCGTTCGGCTGGAACATCATCAACGAGTCGTGGATGAAGGGTATCAAATGGCTCGACAACCTGAAGCTCCGTGCCGGCTTCGGCGTGACAGGCGTCATCCCATCGTCATCCTACCTTTCGCTCACCATGTTCGACTACGACACCTACGGCTGGCATCGCAACACCGACGGCACGTGGGCACAGTCGCTCAAAGTAATCCAAAACCCCAATCCGAACCTCAAGTGGGAGAAGACCAAGGAGTTCAACGTAGGCCTTGATTGGGCCGTGCTGGGCAATCGCCTGAGCGGTTCGGTCGATGTCTATACCAAGAAGACCGTCGATCTGCTTTACGACTATGCCGTGCCCGTCCCGCCCAACATGTACAGCCAGACCACTGCCAATGTGGGTCAGATGCGCAACACGGGCGTCGAGGTGCTCATCAACGCCACACCTGTCGAGACCAAGAACTTCAGCTGGCACACGACCCTCACCCTTTCGCACAACACCAACAAGCTGCTCAGCCTCAGCAACGACCTCTACGAGACCGACAACTTCCTGGAACTCTGGGGCGGTCTGTCCGACCCCATCTCGCTGCCAACCCACTGCATGGAGATCGACCACACGCTGGGCGACTTCTGGGGCCTTAAGTCGGTAGGCGTTTCGAAGAATGGCGTAGTGCTCGTCGAAGTGAAGGATACCGACGGCAACTGGGTAGTTAAGGAATGGGATTCGAGCTATAACCTCGAGTCCAACCGCCAGCGCCTGGGCAATGGCCTGCCTTCCATCTACATGGGTTGGAACAACACCTTCCGCTATCGTGACTTCGACCTCTCGCTGCAGTTCACGGGCCAGTTTGGCTACCAGATCCTCAACGAGCAGCGTGCATTCTATCAGAACAACTCCATCGCCTACAACCGTCTGAAGAGTGCAGCCGACCTGCACGCAGCCATCAACCCCGACGGCTCGCCTGCCCTCGACGAGGACGGCAAGCAGATTATGGTGGCTCTCTCGAACTCGATGGCACAGGGCTTCTGGAGCGATCATCTTGAGGATGGCGACTTCGTCAAGCTCCAGTCCGCTACCCTCGGCTATACTTATGCACCAAAGAACGACACGCTCAGGAAGTACATCAAGAGCGCACGCCTCTACGTCAGTGGCCAGAACCTCTTCTGCATCACAGGCTACTCAGGCCTCGACCCCGAGGTTTCGAACTACTTCCTCACCCCAGGCGTCGATAGCCGCGACAAGTACCCGACAGTACGCAGCTGGACCATCGGTCTTAACATCAACTTCTAAAAACAGTCAAACTCACTATGAAACTCAAGAATATTTTCATTGGCCTCGCATGCTGTGCTGCCCTGTGTCTATCAACTGCGTGCACCGACCTTGACGAGACCGTATATGATGCCCTGACCGACGAGACCATCGACACAGAGGACGAGAATGTGGTCGGATTCATGATGGGCGAAGCTTTGGCCAACTTCCGCTATATCTACTGGACTTGGAACGGCTACTTCGATCTGCAGGAAGAGTGCGGCGACCTCTATTGCACCCCCAAGCGCATCGGCGTAGGCTGGGGCGACCTTTACATCAATATGCACAAGCACAACTGGACCTCGAGCCAGGAGCATCCCTACAACCTCTGGTACAACGGATACGTCTGCATCGGATATTGCAACAAGTGTCTCGATGTACTTCCTGAAGAGAAGGCCTACGAACGCGCTCAGATGCGCTTCCTTCGCGCCCAGGTCTATTACATGCTCTTCGATGCCTTCCGCAACGTCCCCATTGAGACCACACAGCAGGTTGAAGCAGGCTATCTGCCTCAGCAGAACACTGCCGAAGAGGTATTCAACTTCGTAGTTTCGGAGATGGAGGCCATCAAGCAGGACCTTGGCACCGACCACGTCTTTGGCTATGCCAATCGTTTCGCTGCCGACATGACGCTTGCCAAGCTCTATCTCAACTACAACGCCTATTTCGATGCTTCGGGCAACGAGTACTATCAGAAGGCACTCGCCGAAGTGAACGACGTGATCGACAACGGTGGCTACTCGCTGGCTGCACACTACGAGGACAACTTCAAGGCCGACATCTCGGGCTCACCCGAAGTCATCTTCGCCATCCCCCTCGATTCGAAGCACGCTTCCCACAACTACAATGTCAACAAGTGCCTCGTCGGTGCTGGTGCTGCCGCCTACGGCTATTCAGGTTCACCCTGGAACGGTTCGTGCGCCATCCCGCAGTTCATCGACACCTACGATCCCGAGGACAAGCGTTTCGACCTGACCTGGGCCCATGGCATCCAGTATGCTGCCGTGAAGAATGCCGATGGCACCTACACCCCACAGGCAGGCGACCCCATCCCCTTCTCGAACGACGACTGGTCGGGCACCGGCTACCTCAACTATTCGAAGATGGTACACTCCATCGACAACCCGGGTGCATACATGCAGGAAGGCTATCGCTTCGTGAAGAACGAAATCGTTCCTGAGGACAAAGGCACCTATGGCGACGATGTTGCCTTCTATCGCCTCGCCGATGCCATGTTCATCAAGGCAGAGTGTCTGCTCCGCATCAGCACCGCCAACGACGAGGAGGCTGCCCGCCTCATCTCCGAGGTACGTGCCCGTGCCTTCGACTCTTCGAGCAAGGCCAAGCGCAATGCCGGTCAGCTCCGTGCCGGTTCGGTCTATGCCTACGGTCATGACGAATACACAGGCGAAGGTGTCACCAACTGGGGCAGCCACGTCTTCACCAGCGAGGGTGGCGACGACATCGAACTCGGCGGTCTGCTGGATGACCTCGCTTGGGAGTTCGTCGGCGAACATCATCGTCGTCAGGACCTGATCCGCTTCAAGATGGCCGATGGCCGCAATGTATTCAACGGCAAATCGTGGTTCTGCAAGGACGCTACCACCGAAACCCACTGGAACTACTTCCCCATCCCGAAGGATGCGCGTGATGCCAACCAGAGCCTCGTCCAGAACCCGGGCTATACCGACTAACGATTCTTAGGGATGCTTAGGGATTCTAAGGGAAGCTTAGGGATTTTAAGGGACGTTTGTTTCTTGGGTCCACTCCCTTACGAGGCAAAGGTATCGTCCATTAATATCCCTTAATATCCCCAATTATCCCTTAATATCCCTTCAAAAATATCATTCAAAAAATAAAGAAGACTGAATTATGAATATCAAACATATTTCAACCACTGCACTTCTGGCCGGCATCATGGCACTGCCGATGATGACCAGTTGCGGCGACAATGAGAACTTCTCGGTCGATCATGTGCTGACCGCCGACGAATTGGCCGAAATGCGCCGTCAGGACTCCATCGCCGAAGTGATGCGCAACACCATCAATGCAGATCTGGTGCTCACCTACGACTGCGAGTTCTATGTTTCGGAGAGCAGTTATGATGGCACCACCGTCACTGTCGATATCGATCAGATTGCCCAACTCTTCGGCCTCACCCACGAGCAGGTCATCGCAGGCATTGCCGAAGAAGAAGGTGCACCCGAAATCCTCGGTCTTGCCATCGAGGGCTCAACCCACGCCGACAATATGACCAAGACCAACACCAACTCCTCATGGGGACACTGGTGGAGTGCCGAGGGCAATGTCACCCAGTGGGGCGCCGATGCCTATGTCTTTGCCGAATATGACCCCGAAGCAGAAGTCTTCAACGTTGGTCAGTATCCCGGTCACTGCGTGGCTGGAACCACCTATCAGTTCATCGAAGGTCTGCGCTATCAGGACTATCGTGTTGCCGTTGTGATCCGTGCCAAGGCTACCGAGCGTGGCGAAGTGGTTGCCAGCGTTGTGGGCACCCAGGAACTCACCCTGAAGACCAAGACAACCTATGGCTACGAGGCCGAAACCGTTCCAGGCTTCGATGCCGACAAACTCATCTCTGACCTCGGCATCTCGTCGATCAACGATGCTGCATGGCTCGCTGTCAAGACCGATGGCTCGTATGCCCAGGAGTACAATGCCGACTTCGACGGCTTCTGGTACGATATGCAAGGCTTTGCAGGCCAGTGGGGTGACGACGCTTCCGTCTATTGCGGACACGTAAATGACACCATCGTCGTGGGTCAGTTCCCTGCACGTCTCGAAGCAGGTACCAACCTCACCATCCAGTATGGTGCCATTGCCAACGACAAGATTGAATTGCTCACCATCCACGTCATCATCGAGGCAGGCGACGACATCAATGCTGCCGAGGTGGTAGATACACAGAACCTCTCCCTCATCCAGAAGACAACCTACGGCTACGAATCGGTAGAAGTGCCCGGACAGGATCTGAACAAGGCCATGGCCGACCTCGGTGTCACTTCGCTCGGCGATATCACCTGGATAGGCGTTCTTCCCGACGGCACCTACACCCAGGCTTACACTGCCGATCCCAATGCCTTCTGGTACGATATGGATGGTTACGTAGGCTCTTGGGGCGACAACGCCTCGGTATTCTGCGGTCTCTATGACGGTGTCATCAAACTGGGTCAGTATCCCGACCATCTGCACGCTGGTGACCAGGTTACCGCTCACTACGGTGCCTACGCCAATGGCAAGATCGTTCTCTTCAACATCACGCTCACCATTGCTGCCAGCGATGACATCAATGCAGCCACCTTGGTTGACACGCAGGAACTCACCCTCGAAACCGAGACAACCTTTGGCTACGAGGCAGAAGAGGTGCCTGGTCAGGATTTCGGCAAACTTTTTGCCGACCTCGGAGTCTCTTCCATCGACGAGATCACCTGGTTTGGTGTACAGGCCGATGGTACCTACACCCAGGCTTACACTGCCGATCCCAATGCCTTCTGGTACGATATGGATGGCTTCGTAGGTTCTTACGGAGACAATGCCTCGGTGTTCTGCGGTCTCTACGATGGTGTCATCAAGGTAGGACAGTTCCCCGATCGTCTCCATGCCGGTGACAAGGTTACCGTACAGTTCGGTGGCTATGCCAACGGCAAGGCCGAACTCTTCAAGATCAACATTGTCATCAACGAATACGTCGATCCCGAGACTGCTCCCGAAGGTCAGCCTGAAAACCTCACCCAGGACATCAACCTGACCTGGACCTGCAATGCAAATTGGGAGGGCTCGGAAGAGGTCGATGTACGCGAGACGCTCCGCAATGCCTTCAAGATGACCACCTATCAGATCTTCCAGGCTTTCCAGAATGGTGAGCTCAAGATGTACAATGGCCAGATCACCGAGGGCGATCCAGTCTATACGGGCGAAGCTCCTGGTTATTGGCTCAATGCCAATGGCGAGACAGTGGAATGGGGTCCCGATGCCGCCTACTACTGCTTCCTCGAACTTCGCAAGGATGCCTGCGTGGTCTATGGTGCCAACCATCCCGAAAACCTCACCACAGCGCTCGACTCGAAGTTGACCTACTACGTGGTTTGCAATGGTGCAACAGTTACCTTCAACATCAACATCAATATTGCAGCTCCTGCCGACCCCGCCAGTGGTGCCAGGCATCGTCGCGGCGTGCGCCGTCCTTTTAGACCATAAGCTAACCAATCAAATCAAAAATATTCGACATGAAACTCTATAACATCGCTATGGCAGGCCTTCTGGGCCTTGCCGTAGCAGGTATGACAAGCTGTGACGATGGTTTCGAGGACAAACTCTCCGGCCTTACCGGTGCCATCACTGCAACCAACGAGGACGGCAGCGACATCACCCTCGCTCCCGAAGATACCTTCTATTCCTATTCCTTCACCAGTCTCTCCAACTGGACAGCCACTGTTACCGAAGGTGCTGACTGGCTCTCATTGCGTGAGAAGGAGGGCATCGGTGGCTACAAGACACTCGGCCTGGTTTGCGAAAAGTTCGTCGTAACTGTCGACAAGGGTCAGACTGCCGACCCAGCCTCCACCGTTCGCAATGCTGTCGTAGTAATCAAGTGCGGTGCCAGCGAGCAGACCATCCACGTAACGCAGACTGCCACCGTAGTTGAGAAGGTCGAAGAGATCGAGGACATCGAGAAGTACTACAAGCCCGCCGAATTTGGCAATATGGATATGTACTCCAGCGCTTCCCGTTGGTCATTCGCCCGCATGAAGCAGTCCGAACACTTCTTTGTATTCTGGGAGGCCGGCTTTGGCGACGATCCCAATGCTGAATCGGTTCCTGCCGAACTTCGCGTCGATATCGACGACCTGCTCCAGAAGGCTGAGAAGTTCTACAACACCAACATCACCCGTCTCGGCATGGCTACCGTGGGTCAGGGCAAGAGCTACCTCGACCAGTACAAGATGGAAATCTACCTGCTCTATCAGACCGAGTGGCTCGCCACAGGTTCAGGCTACGACAACGTAATCGGTGCCCTTTGGGTCAATCCTTCAACCTGCCAGCCCGTTGGTTCCACCATCGGCCACGAAATCGGACACTCCTTCCAATATCAGGTCTATTGTGACCAGGTACTCAACGGTGCTCCCAACGACTTCACCACAGGCTTCCGCTATGGCTACGATGGGTCGAACGGTGGCAACGGCTTCTGGGAACAGTGTGCCCAGTGGCAGTCCTACCAGGATTATCCCGAGCAGTACTTCGGCGACGGTTGGTACAACGTATGGCCCCTCAACTGCCATCGTCACTTCGAAAACGAATGGATGCGCTACGCCTCCTACTGGCTCCAGTGCTACTGGACCGAGAAGCACGGCGACAAGACCGTAGCAAGCATCTGGCAGAACAGCCGTTATCCCTACGATGCCATCCAGACCTATTCGCAGCTCTACAACGGTGACAGCTGGAACGCTACGGCTGCCGAACTCTATGACTATGCAGCCCGTATGGCCACCTACGACGTGCTGGGTCCACGCGAATACTCGGCAGCTCACCTCAACGACTACACCACCAAGTTCTACGACTCGGGTGACGGATATTATCAGGTTGCCTATGCCCAGTGCCCTGGTTCCACTGGCTTCAACATCATCCCGCTCAATCCAGTTGCTGGTCAGCAGATCTCAGCCGACTTCGTAGGTCTTGAGATGGGCTCTGCCCTTGCTGCTGGCGATCCTGGCGAATATATGAAGAGCGAGAAGGTCGATGGCACCGTGACCACCTACAACAAGGCTGACAAGGCCGGCAACGAGGGTTGGCGCTACGGTTTCGCTGCTTATCTCAACGATGGCACACGCAAGTATTCCGAGATGTTCAGCGACGCCAATGGTACTGCCACCTGGACTGTTCCTGCTGGCACTGAGCAACTCTATATGATTGTAATGGGCGCACCGAAGGAGTATGTACAGTCGGCTTGGGATGAGAACGAACTCACCGACGCTCAGTATCCCTACAAGGTGAAGTTCTCGGGCACCGACCTTAAGGGCAACTTCGACATTGACCCGACTGCCGATCCAAAGGACATCACCCTGCAGTTCACCGTCAACTGCGCTGCCAATTCGCCCGAATATCTGCAAGGCACCCTTGATCTGAGTGCAAACAGGGATCTCGCACAGGCCTTTGTGCTCAAACCTTCCGACATCGTCGGCAAGATTCAAGCAGTAGGCGCACAGCCTGCTGAGGGCAACATCGTCTGGGCTTGCTTGCAGAGCGATGGCTCCTATAGTTATAACAGCACTGCCAACAATGGCTTCTGGTGCAATACCCAAGGTGACAACGCGGGCTGGAATGCCGGCTATGGCTACGTCGAGTTCGCAGCCCTTACAATCTCCTACGGCCAGTACCCGGGCAAGAACAATGCAGGCGACAGTTTCAAACTCACTCCTACACTGATCTACACCCGCGACGGCGTGCAGTACAAGGCTGCCATCGAAATCACTTTTGTTTTCGAGTAATCTCTGTTGTTTGGCAAAATGCTTAAACGCTATCATCTGATATGGCTCTTCGTCTCACTACTGGCCCTCGCGGCCTGTAGTGAGGGCGAAGATCCCATCATTGAGCCAACACCTCCGACTCCCACAGAACCTTCGAACCCCTCGAACCCTTCTGATCCTTCGAACCCTTCAGAACCCTCCGATCCCTCCACTCCCACAGGTGCGCTCTGCGCAGTAATGCACATCACGACACAGGATGGTGCGCCCATCGACAGTCGCGACTATTACATTCCCTGCCAGATCAAGATTGAGGGACAAGGCATCTACGAGGATTATGCGACTCCCGAGCCTACGGCCAATGAGTCGGGCAAGGTGAAGACCGACTCCATCCGAGGGCGAGGCAATTCCACCTGGCTTTGGTACGAAAAGAAGCCCTATAAGATCAAGTTGGGCAAGAATGCCAGTCTGCTGGGCATACCGAAGGGCGAGAAGTACGTGCTGTTGGCCAACTATCGCGACCCAACGCGACAGATGAATGCGGTTGCCTTCGACATGGCACGCTACGCAGGACTACCGTTTACGAACACCAATCGTTTTGTCGAAGTCTATCTCAACGACAAGTACATCGGCCTCTATCAGTTGACCGAACAGATAGAGCGTGGCAAAGGACGCGTCGAAATCGACAAGGAGCGTGGCTTGCTCCTCTCGCTGGACTTCGACGACGGACCGACCGAAGCACCTGAAGCCACCGACAACTTCCTTTCCAAGATTTTCCATTCCAGTTATTCGCCTGGTGGACTACCCGTCTGCGTGAAGTACCCCAAGAACCCATCGCCCGAACAACTTGCAGCCATCCGTGATGAGTTTGCTCAACTCGAACAGGTCATCAAGGACAAGGACTATGAGCGTCTCAAGCAAATCTGCGACGTACGTTCAATGATGGACTTCCTGATCATCCAAGAACTGACACGCAACGTCGAACTGGTCACTCCCCGCTCGATGTACCTATATCGCGATGCTGATGGACTCTGGACCTTCGGACCCGTTTGGGACTTCGATGGTGGCTTTGCCTACGATTGGGGCGAACACCATGGTTACTTCGGCTCCCAGTCGTGGCTGATGGGGCCGCGAGGTGCCTACGATATCCCCGACTTCTTCGACCGGATGTTCGACTGTGAGCCTTTTCTCAGTGATTATAAGGCACGCTTCCGCGAAGTAGGCAAACCTATGGTGGCATACGCCCTCCAGGAAATGACACTCCGTCTTGACAGCCTCAGCGACGCCATCGCCCGCGACGAGGGACATTGGCCTATGTCGGTGCGCTGCAACACCGAATGCTCTCGTCTCTCCTCCTGGCTCAACCTCCGCACCGAACGATACAGCGACCTGCTCAAGTCGTGGTAAAATAGGTTAAGAAGGGTTAAGAATAGTTCGAATGGTTAACAAAGGTTGTTCGTCCTCTTAACCTCTTGAAACCTCTCTTAACCCCTCGAACCTTTCGAACCCCTCTTAACCCCACGAACCCTTCGAACCCCTCTTAACCCCTCAAACCCTTGAAACCTCTCTTAACCCTTCTTACCCTCCTTCTTCTCCTTTGTGCCTGCTCGCGTACCGCTGATGTGCCGATGCCCGAAGGAAAGGCCATCTATATCCCTGAGGACCTGAAAGGTATGGACCTGCAGGACCCCGATTCGGAATGGAGTTTCCACCGCATGCACTGCACCGACAACATGGCCATCTTCTGGCAGAAAGGCTTTGGCCCGTCGCTTGCTACAGCTCCCGACCTCGAAGGAAACAGCATGAAGGTGGATCTTGACAATCTGGCGCAGAAACTCGAGTCGTTCTACGTTTTCTTCCGCGACACGCTTCACTTCGTCCTTCCCAACTCTGCAGCCGAACGGACGCGTATGATGGTGATGCTCAACTATTCGCTCGAAGGCACTGCCTACGGTGGCACTTACGATGACTCAATCGGAGCCCTTTGGATCGCTCCCAACCGCGTGCAGGACGAAAAACTCAACTGCATCGCCCACGAACTGGGGCACTCGTTCCAATGTCAGATCGGTGCCGACCGCCCCGAGGGGGAATGGCAGGCCTACGGTTTCTACGAGATGGCTTCGCAATGGATGCTTTGGCAGGTCAATCCCGACTGGCTCACCGACGAGAACTATCACTACGAGGCATTCAAGAAACTTACCCATCGCGCGTTCCTGCATCTCGACAACATCTATCATTCGCCTTACGTGCTGCAATATTGGAGTGACATACGCGGTCGCGACATCATCGGCGAACTCTTCCGCGAAGGCCGCAACGGCGAGGATGCATTGATGACCTACAAGCGTCTCTTTGGCCTCAACCAACTGCAAATGTGCGACGAGATGTTCGAAGCTTGTCGACACATCGTAGGCCTTGACTACCGCCATGCGTGGAATGAGACGCGCCAATATGCCGGACAGATCGACACTCCCACTGACATCGACCCACAGGGTTGGACACGCCCCAAACAGGAATTTACGCCCGAAGACTATGGCTTCAACGTCTTCCCCATCAGCCTCGATAACCATCGTAGCACGCTCACCCTCATCTTCGAGGGACTTGCCGACCGAGCCGGCTGGCGCTACGGCATAGTAGCTGAAAAGGCCGATGGTCATTACGACTATAGCACGATGGGCTACGATAAGGTCGGGACACTCCGCTACACACTTCCAGCGGGCACAAGTCGCGCATGGGTGGTTGTGATGGGTGCACCCTCTGTCCACACACCTCTCAACCCATCAGACCCTTCAAACCTCTCAAATCCCTCGAACCTCCTCACATCCCCCACGGTGTGGCCCTATCGCTTCAAGCTGCGTTAGCCTTTTCTTTCGTTTTTTATCCAAAAACGGTCAGCCTTCGCAATATAGCAGCCCAAAATCTGCCTCGAACTGCGAAAACTGTCCGTTTTTCTTGTTCATCCCGCAATTATTCCCTATATTTGCACCATCGGTTTCGATGTTATCCTATTATGAAAAACAAGTTTCTGCCGTTTTCGTTTGTTCTGCTGTTCCTGACAGCTGCATGCCTCGCCTCCACGATGCATGCAGCCGAGGTGACGTTGAACTTCCGTCATCTGACAGCGAGCGAAGGCCTCCCCTCCAACTGGGTGGGAGCACTGCTGCAGGACCGGCAAGGCATGATATGGATTGGCACCGACCGAGGGCTCTGCCGCTACGATGGTTTTGAGTTCACACGTCCTGCGGGCTCACTCCCCACCTCCAGCGTCCATGCCCTCCACGAGGCCGAAAGCACGATTTGGGTGGGTATGGACAATGGTCTTTATCGCTACGACAGCCGCACTGACAGCCTGATGCCTGCCCCGACGAGGGAGGCAGATGGACGAAGCATCACATCGCAGGTGGTCAGCATAGCGAGCGACAACCATGCCGATCTTTGGATTTCGACCATGGGGCAGGGCATCTTCCGCTATAATCCCGACAGCGGTCAGCTTGCGCGGTTCGCCCTTCCCGAGGGAGAACAAATGGCAGGCGACCTGATCGTCGATACCGATGGCGGCATCTGGGCCGTCAGCAAATACCTGAAGGAAGGTGGCCTGGTGCGCTTCAATCAGAACACTGGCAGTTTCGAACACATTCACCTGCAGGCCGATGCACCGGTCGATACGCGCGGACTATCGATGATGCAGGATTCGGGCGGACTAATCTGGATCGGCACCTGGGATAATGGTCTCATCGCTTTCGACCCGCATACTTTTCGAGTGGTGCGGAGGATTGAGGAGGTCTCCCTCAGCCACATCCATTCCCTGATGGAATATGCCCCAGGCATCCTCTACATCGGCTCGGACGACGGTATGACGCGCTACGAGATGGCTACGGGTCGCACACAGCACTTCCTGCCCGTCGAACTCGACGACCGTTCGATCAACAACCAGTTCGTCTATCCCATCCTGCGCGACAATGAAGGCGGCTTATGGGTAGGCACCTATTATGGGGGCATCAACTACGCAAGCCCCCGTTCAGGTGTCTTCGCTTCCTATCTTCCTTCGGCCTACCGCAACTCCTTGCGCGGCCAGGTCATCAGCCGTTTCTGCGAAGATCGTGAGGGACGCATCTGGATAGGCAGTGACGACGGTGGGCTTTCCTGCCTTGACCCTAGGCGCGACCAGCCCTTCACCCATTTCGAGAAGGAGGGCACTTCGCCGCGCAACGTCCATGCGCTCTGCACACTCGGCGACGAACTCTGGATTGGCACCTACACCCAGGGCATCGACGTGATGAACCTACGTACGGGAGCTGTGCGTCATTATCGCGAACTGCTCGACATCTACGACAATTCACTCGGCACGAGCAGTTATCTGCTTTTCGTCGATCGACAAGGCACCCTTTGGGCAGGCACGTTTACGGGGCTCTGCCGATATAACCCCAAGACCGACCGATTCGTCAGTGTCAAGGACTTTGGCAGCACACCCATCGGCATCTGCCAGGACCTCGACGGCAACCTCTGGATTTGCACCGAAGGCAACGGAATCTGGAGAATGAAGGCAGGCAATGACAATGAATGGAAGCAGTATCGCGACACTACGGGCAACAACGTCAAGGACATCGCCCATTCAATCTGCATCGACAACGAGGGTAACCTGTGGGCAGGTTCTCTTAACGGTTTGCTCGCTTTCGACCGCAAACGTGAGGTTTTTGAACAAATGAAACTACCGGAAGGCTTCGAGGACATTCAGTCCATTGTGGCCGATGGACCTACGCTTTGGATTGCCTCTTCGGGCGGCCTGTCGCTCTACCAGCCAGGGCAGGATGGCAGGATTCAGACGTTCTCGCGCGGCGATGGATTGAGCACCACGTCCTACCTACCTGACGCCATTCTTCGCGCCTCCGACGGACGCATCTATCTGGGCACGACGCAAGGTATGCAGGCGTTCTATCCTTCGCAGGTCAAGCACAACAGCATCGCCCCGAAAGTCATCTTCACAGGTCTCGACCTTGGTCCGCAAACCAAGGTTGCCGTGGGTTCGAAACTTTTGCCCCAGAACCTCAATACCATCCCGCAGCTCGACCTTTCCTATCGCAACAACATCATCGGCATCAGTTTTGCTGCCCTCAGTTATGCCATGCCCGAGAAAAACCAATTCGCGATATGGCTTGAAGGCTTTGACCGCAAAGAGCAATGGGTGAACCTTGGCAATCAACACCGCGTCACCTATACCAACCTTCCTGCGGGCAAATATACGCTCCATGTCAAGGCTTCGAACAACGACAACGTGTGGAGCACCGACGAAGCACGCCTCGCTTTCGTCGTTCATCCTCCTTTCTATTGGAACCATTGGTCACGTACCCTCTATGTGTTGCTATTCTTCTCTCTTATCGCCCTAGGCATTTGGTTAACCCTGCGCCGCAACAATTGGCAACACCTGCAGGAAATCCAGCAACTGCGTCACCAGAACGCGCAGAAGATCAACGAAGCACGCATTCAGTTCTTCACCACCATTGCACACGAGATTCGCACTCCCGTGTCGCTCATCATCGCTCCGCTCGAAAAGATACGCAAACAGTCGGCTGCACTGCCCAGCAACCTACGTAGCGACCTGTCGGTCATCGACCGCAACAGCAAACGTCTGCTCGAACTTGTCAACCAACTGCTCGACTTCCGAAAGATGGAGAGCCGAACCACCGACTATACCATGCAGCCTTGTCGCGTCACACCTCTCCTGCAAACCATCGTCGAACGTTTCCGCACCAGCATGGAGGAACGAGGCATCCACCTGGAGGCCCAATTGCCCGACAACGACTTTGCGCCCTGTCTCAACAGCGAAGCCATCACCAAGCTCGTCAGCAATCTGCTGAGCAATGCGCTCAAATACACCAAGGATTATGTCCGACTGTCCTGCACTGTGCAGCCCGACGATGCAATCTGGATCATTGCTGTCAGCGACAATGGTCCTGGCATTTCGGAAGAAGACCAGAAAAAGATTTTCCGTCCCTTCTACCAGGCCAACGAGAACAAACCAGGCACAGGCATCGGCCTCACCATCGTCAAGCGTGTCGTAGAGGCTCACCAAGGACGTGTGGAAGTTCAATCGAAGGTTGGTGAAGGCACCACCTTCCTCGTCACCTTGCCCAGTGATCTGACTGCATCAGAGACCACGACTTCTCCCCTCTCACCCCCAATTGACCCCGTTCCATCTGTTGCATTGCCATCGCAATCCCCTCTTAACCCTCTCGTGACCTCCCAGCCTCTCTCCATGCTCCTCGTCGATGACAACGAAGAGATGCTGAACTTTTTGAGCGAAAGTCTCAAGAGCCAATACAAACTGCTTACAGCCACCGACGGAAAGCAGGCTTTGAAAATACTGGAACACAATCCTGTTAGCCTCATCGTCAGCGACTGGATGATGCCCGTGATGGACGGCGAACAACTCTGCCGCTCCGTGCGTGCCAATCAACTCACAAGCCACATCCCCTTCATCATGCTTACCGCCAAGACCGACGATGCCTCGAAGGTCAAGGGCATGAACTGCGGTGCCGATGCCTACATCGAGAAGCCCTTCTCCCTCGATTACCTGCAGGCCTGCATCGACAACCTCCTCTCCTTGCGCTCCATGCTCATCCAGAAGTTCAGCCAGCAACCGCTCACCCCCATCACCGAGATAGCCAGCACCCCGCTCGACAGCGACTTCTTGAGCCGACTCGAGAAACTCATCGAAGACAACTTCTCAAACAGCGAACTGAATGTGGATTTCCTGGCGCAGCAACTCGGCATCAGTCGTTCGGGATTCTTTGCCAAAATAAAGACTTTGGCTAACGCCTCACCCAACGAGATGATACAGATGATTCGCCTGAAGCATGCGGCTCGTCTGCTCAAACAAGGACAATATCGTGTCAGCGAAGTCTGCTACATGGTCGGCTTCAACAGCCCTTCCTACTTCTCGAAATGCTTCCAGAAGCAGTTCGGCATCAAGCCCACCGACTTCGCCGAACAATCTCACGAATCGTAAATCAGTCATGACTCCCCTCTCCTCCCACGAACAGACACTCCTCGACCTGGCACACCAAGTACTTGCCGAGAGCCATCAGTTGATGCTGCCCCATCATCAAAACAACATCGCTGCGCGCCTCGAGCATTTCGACGAGATGCAAGTGCATGACGTCAATGCTACGGGAATCAACAAGGGACGCTACAAAACCAACATCATGCTGCTGACCCGCAAAGGTCAGCGGCCCGTGCTTACGCGCCAACAAACCTACGAAGACACCATCATCATCGACCTCTCTAACCAGCCAGAGGATCTCGACGCGATGCGCCGCTTCCTTCTCACCACCGAACTAGACCGAACTTGGCATCACGCCCCCTGGATTGTCATCAACATGCTGAAGAAACGTGGCCGATTTTAGGGATTCTAAGGGATATTTGGGGATATTAAGGGATATTTGGGGACATTACCTTGTTCCCGTTCGGTCACGTCCGAGAGAAGCGCCAGTAGAAAACGGGACCCAGGAAACAATCGTCCCTTATTATCCTTTAAAATCCCTTAGAATCCCTTAGAATCATCAGCTTTCGCATTTGCGAAACTTGAATATATAAAAATAATGTATATGAACGACGAAATTGCCCAACACCTGCAGAACCACGACGTGCGTCCCACTGCCGTGCGCATCATGATCTGGAAGACGCTCAAAGACTTCGACTACGCCTTCCCCATGGCTGACCTCGAAGGACTACTGCCTACCGTCGATAGGAGCACGATCTTCCGTGCCCTTACCCTTTTCGTCGATCACGACCTGCTGCATACCCTCGACGATGGTTCGGGCGAAAAGAAATACTGCATCTGCCTTGAACACGAACATTGCGACGATGAGGGCCACGCTACAGAGTGTCACCACTTCTGTCCCGATGGTTCATGTCCGCATCATCATCACGAACTTTGCCAGCACGTCCACCTCACCTGCTCGGTCTGCGGCAAGACCTATTGCCTCAAAAACGAAAGAATCCCCGAGGTACACGTACCTGAGGGATTCCAAGTGGAGTCTATCCAATATATCATTCACGGGGTGTGCCCAAAGTGTGCGCATTACCATAAGGTTAGGGATTCTAAGGGATTTTAAGGGATTCCAAGGGATTTTCAAGGACGATTGTTTTTTAGGTCCCATTCTCTTAAAGCAATGGTATTGTCCCTAAATATCCCTTAATGTCCCTAAATATCCCTTAATATCCCTTCACAAAGAAATCTTTCGTGACTCTCTTCCACATTTTATAATATATTGCCCGTGTGACAGCGGGATGCGGTGCTCACCACTGTGCGAGGCTGCGACGGCGATGCGCTGGCCCTGAAGGTTATAAACCAGGACTGGAGCGTCGCCGATGACGTTGAGATAGAGCGTCGTGCCCACGACCTTCATCTCGAACGATGGCAGCTTCTCGTCGTCGAATACCTCGTGCAGATCTTCATAGCCACCATCCACAATGTTGAAGTTCCTCCAGACTTCGGCTTCCTTGTAAGCCTCCACCTGGTCGGTGGGAACGACAAGCGTACAAGCCGACATATCGACGCCTTCGAAGACATCCTCGGTGATGGCAATCGGGACTCCTTCCATCTGAATCTTGGTCAGACCCGTGCAATAGGCAAAGGTGTATTCGCCTATCTGATCGACCGAGCCGGGAATCAGCACCTCATTCAAAGCCGTGCAATAGTAGAAGGCGTGCTGGGCAATGCTCTTCATTCCACGCGGGATCTCGACCTTGGCAAGACTTGTGCAGAAGGCGAACGTCGCAGCACCCACACGCCTTACGGCTTCGGGCACTGTAGCCTGCTGCAAGGCTCCATCGCGATAGAATGCCCAGTCGCCCAAGGTGGTCAACGATGTGGGCAGACTGACCGCAGCCAGGTTCGGGCAATCAGAGAATGCACCAAAGCCTATGCGCGTCATCCCTTCGGGCAAGGTCACCGATGTGAGGCCTTCGCAATAGACGCACGCAAACGGAGTGACACCCGTCACCCGATACTGCGCTCCATCGACCTGCACTTCGGCAGGCACTTCGAGCACACCGTGATAGGCATCGACGTTCAACGAGTCGTACGACAGGTAGGTCAGTTCGGCAGTCTGACGTTGTTCATCCAGGCGGTAATGCTTCCCACTCACGTCGGTCTGCACTTCGGCAAAACTCATCGCGGCAGGCATCAACGCGATACCTGCCACAATGATTGCTATTTTACCTTTCAGAACCATTCGAACCTTTCAGAACCATTCGAACCTTTCAGAACCTTTCGAACCCTTCTTAACCTTTCCGAGTCTTCTCCTCCACCCACTTGCGGGCATTGACGAAGATCTCAATCCAGGGAGTTACCTCATCCTGCTTGTGGTCCTGTGGATAGTAACCGCACTGCCAGGGGAACATGGCACGCTCGGGATGCGGCATCATGGCCAGATGACGACCATCGGCCGAACAGATGCCGGCAAGGCCTTCGGGTGAACCGTTCGGGTTGGCGGGATATGCATTATAACCGAACTTGGCTACTACGTTGTAGTCATCGACTGTCTTGCCTTCGGGCAGACCGAACTTGCCTTCGCCGTGGGCTGTCCAGATACCGATGCGTGCACCGCTCAGCGAACCCATCATCACGCTGTTGTTCCTTGGGATACGCACGTTGATGAAGTTCGACTCGAACTTATGACTGTCGTTATGCAGCATATGCACGCGGTTGGGGTTCTGTGCAGCAGCCACGAGGTCGGGGTTCTTGGCATCGAGGTTCGAGCCTACGAGACCCAGTTCGATCATCAGCTGGCAACCATTGCAGATGCCGAGGCTCAACGTGTCGGGACGTGCATAGAAGTCCTGAAGCGCCTTGCGTGCCTTCTCGTTGTAGAGGAAGCCTGCAGCCCAGCCCTTGGCCGAACCCAGTACGTCGCTGTTGGAGAAGCCTCCGCAGAAGACGATGAGGTTCACATCGCTGAGGTCCTCGCGACCGGTGATGAGGTCGGTGAGGTGAACATCCTTCACGTCGAAGCCGGCAAGGTACATCGAGTAGGCCATCTCGCGCTCCGAGTTGACACCCTTCTCACGCAGGATGGCAGCCTTGACGCCCGTCTTCTGACGACGGTCGGCGCTGATGTTATATTGTGCCAGACGTCCTGTGAATCCCTTGGGCCAAAGGTAATAGAGCGGCTGGTGCTTGTAGTTGGCAAAACGCTCGTCGGCCTTCTGTGTGCCGCTCTGCTTGCGGTCGAGGAGGTGCGACGACTCGTACCAGACGTCACGCAGTGCGTCGATGTCGAAGGTCTCGACAAACTCACCCTTGCGCACGCTCACTGTGCGCTCGTCACAAGGATAACCGATCTTTGCAACTGCCACACCTGCCTTCTCCATCAGTTTCTCGAACGACTTGCCGTCCTTCACCTGCAGCACTACGCCGGGATTCTCGGCAAAGAGAATCTTCACCAAATCCTCCTCGGCCAGACCCGTGAGGTTGATGCGGAGACCGCCTTCGGTGTTGGCGAACGTCATTTCGAGCAGGGTAGTAATCAAGCCACCTGCGCTGATGTCGTGACCTGCGAGGATGAGACCCTCGTTGATGGCCTTCTGTACGGCATCGAAAGCATCGGCGAAATATTCAGAGTTCTCGACGGTAGGTACGCTGTCGCCCACACGATTGAGCATCTGTGCCAGAGCCGAACCACCGAGACGATGCTCGCAGAACGAGAAATCGACGTAATAGAGCGAGGTCGAACGATCGAGCTGCACCACAGGGCTCACCACCTTGCGCACGTCGGTCACCTCACCGCCACCACTGATGATCACACAGCCGGGGCTGATGACCTTCTCGCTGGTGCCATCGGGCTTGTTGTACTGCTGCGTCATCGACAACGAGTCCTTGCCCGTCGGGATGTTCACACCCAGTTCGATGGCGAAGTCGGAACATGCCTGTACGGCAGCGTAGAGACGTGCATCCTCGCCTGCATTGCGGCAGGGCCACATCCAGTTGGCCGAAAGCGAAACGCCCGAGATACCACCCTCGATAGGCGCAAACACGATGTTGGTGAGTGCTTCGGCAACTGCCATCACCGAGCCCGCAGGAGCATCGACGAGGGCTACTGCAGGAGCATGGCCGATGGAGGTGGCGATGCCTGCCTTGCCACGATAGTCGAGGGCTACGACGCCACAGTCGGAAAGCGGCAATTGCAGCACACCCTGGCACTGCTGGCGAGCCACCTTGCCAGTCACCGAACGGTCCACCTTGTTGGTCAACCAGTCCTTGCAGGCTACCGACTCGAGGCGAAGCACGTCATTGATATACTTCTGGATATTCGCAACCTCAGTCTCGACGGGAGCATAGTGATGCTCGACGGTCGTATCGCGCATGATGGTCTTCGGGGCATGTCCGAACATGTCGGCCAAAGCCAGGTCGATGGGCTTCACGCCATCGGCCTGCACGAAGGTGAAGCGCATGTCGTTGGTAGCCTCACCGATGACGTAGAACGGCGAACGCTCGCGCTCGGCAATCTTACGGCAGAAGTCGATGGACTCGCTTTTCACAAGGAAGCCCATACGTTCCTGCGACTCGTTGCCGGCAATCTCCTTGGCGCTCAAGGTGGGGTCACCCACAGGCAGCTTATCCATCCAGATCACGCCACCCGTGGTGTCAATGAGTTCCGACAGGCAGTTGATGTGTCCACCTGCGCCATGGTCGTGGATCGAAACGATAGGGTTGTAGTCGCTTTCGCCCAAGGCACGCACCACGTTGTAGGCACGTTTCTGCATCTCGGGGTTGGCACGCTGCACGGCGTTGAGCTCGATGCCCGAAGCATACTTGCCCGTATTGACCGACGAAACGGCGCCACCGCCCATACCGATGCGGTAGTTGTCGCCACCGATGAGGATGACCTTCTCGCCAGCCTCAGGAGTGCCCTTCAGCGCGTCGCGCATCTTGCCATAGCCTACGCCACCGGCCAGCATGATGACCTTGTCGTAGCCATATTCCTGCTGCTCGCCCGGATTAACATCCTGGTGCTCGAAAGTGAGGAGTGAACCGCAGATGAGCGGCTGTCCGAACTTGTTACCGAAGTCCGAAGCACCGTTCGAAGCCTTGATGAGCACCTGCTCAGGTGTCTGATAGAGCCAGGGACGTGCCTCGAGACCGTTCTCCCACGTCTTCTTCTCGTCGTTGCGGGGATAGGAAGTGATATAGACTGCCGTGCCGGCAATAGGCATCGAAGCCTTGCCACCACCCATACGGTCGCGGATCTCACCGCCTGTGCCTGTGGCTGCGCCATTGAAAGGCTCCACGGTGGTCGGGAAGTTGTGGGTCTCGGCCTTCAGCGAGATGACGCTTTCGAATTCCTTCACCTCATACTCCGAAGCCGTGGTAGGATCGGCGGGAGCAAACTGCTCGATGACGGGTCCCTTGTTGAAGGCGACATTGTCCTTGTAGGCGCTGACCAGTTTGCCTGGCTGTGCCTTCGACGTCTTCTTGATAAGGTTGAAGAGGCTGGACTCCTTCTCCTCGCCATCGATGATGAACGTACCACCGAAAATCTTATGACGGCAGTGCTCCGAATTGACCTGGCTGAAGCCGAACACCTCCGAGTCGGTCAGCGGACGGCCCACGCGCTTGGCTACATCGTTGAGATACGCTATCTCCTCAGCGCTCAGCGCCAGACCCTCCTGTTTGTTGTATTCCTCGAGGTTCTCGATATATACAATGGGATCGGGTTGCTTGTTGATGGTGAAAATGTTCTGGTCGAGGCCGTCATAAAGGCGACGAAGCATCGGATCGTATTCCGAATCGGGACCTTTCACCGGAAAATACTCCTCAATACGGGCAATGCCCTTGAGGCCCATGTTCTGTGTAATCTCTACGGCATTGGTACTCCACGGAGTGATCATTTCACGACGTGGACCATTGAACCAACCTGCAAGTTGCTGCTCGGGGAGCAGGACGGCATCGCTGAAAAGCCAGCACAAACGCTGCGATTCATCAGCACTCAACTGATGATCGACATCGACAGCCAGGATAGTGGCCGAGGGTTGCTTGAAAAAGAAAACCATATATCAAATATCAAATAACAATTAACAATTATCAATTAACAATTATCAATTACAAATAACAATCAACTATTAATATTGGCAAAACGCGAATGACAAATATCCCTAAAAAATGGGGCAAAAAAGGTTAAAAACGCCTTTTGCGGTGCAAAAATACAAAAAAAAATTGATATAAATGCGGAAGATTCAAAAAAAGTCTCTATCTTTGCACAAAAATACGCCTAAACACCCCTTTTTTGATGTTCGAGATAACCATATTCACCATCGTGTGGGGCGCCGTGATTGGTGTCCTGGTGTCGGCCCCTATGGGCCCGACAGGTATTCTCGTCATCCAGCGTACGCTCAACAAGGGCCGACTGCCCGGACTCCTCACCGGACTGGGCGCCTCGCTTTCCGACTTCTTCTACGCTGTCGTCACCGTCTTCTTCCTGGGCCTGGTGGTCGATTGGCTCGACCAGTATGAATCGACCCTCCAGTTTGTGGGCTCTCTGGCCATCGCTGCCTATGCCGTCTATCTTTGGAAATCCAATCCCGCCTCGTCGCTGCAGAACAAGGACACTTCGGCCGATAGCTTGTCGCCCCGCCTAAAGACTTCTGGTATCCTGAAGAACTTCCTTTCAGGCTTCGGCATCACGGTGAGCAATCCGTTCATCATCTTTTTCTTCATCGCGCTTTTCGCACGCACCAACTTCCTCTTTGCCGCTTCTGCCAAGAACTGGTGGCTCTATATCGTCGGCTTCGTCAGCCTCATCTCGGGAGCTGTGGGTTGGTGGTTCCTCATCACCTGGGTTGTCAACAAGGTGCGCAACAACTTCGGTGTACGCACGCTCCGCAACATCAACCACGGCATTGCACTCATCATGTTCGGCATCGCCCTCTTCGGCTTCGGCAACGGATTTTATTATCTTTTCATCAATAAATAACCAGACCCCCTCTAATCCGAGGGGGTCCATTCTTGTACCCCATGAAACCCTTCCTCACCTTCCTGACCCTCTCACTCGTGATTTTCACCTGTGAGGCACAGACACGTTTTCAAATGGGTGGCCAGCAGGTCACCTCGTCGGCTCATCGTCTCTACGTCAACGACCAGATGAAGACGCGCCCCTCGCGCTACACCTTCCGAACGGTCAACGAGGCACTTCTCTTTGCGCAAGCCAATAATGACAAGGACACCCTGTGGACCGACATCTGCATCGAGCCATCGGTCTATTGGATCGACGATCCCGACGACCCTGCCATCCGAGTGTCCGACGTGCCGCGCGAATCGCCTTTCGGCCTCAAGGTCAAGGTGGACCGCCTGCGTCTCATCGGCCTGAGCGACAATCCCGAGGATGTCGTCATCGCCTGCAACCGTGGTCAGACACAGGGTTCCGATGGCAACTTCACCATGCTCCACTTCACGGGCAGTGACATCCATGCCGAAAACATCACTTTCGGCAACTACTGCAACGTCGATCTCGTCTATCCGCGCAATCCACGTCTCAACCGCCCGAAGCGCAACCCTGCCATCGTGCAGGCGCAGCTCGTCATCTGTCGTGGTGATCGCTTCACCATCCGCAACTGCCGCTTCATCTCGCGTCTCAACCTCTGTCCCTTCGTTGGTGCCGACCATGTGGATTTCGATCACTGCTACTTCGAATGTACTGATGATGCACTTTGCGGCACCGGCACCTACCGCCAGTGCGGCTTCACCTTCTACGGCAGCAAGCCCTTCTATGCCACTTCGCGCGAAGGTGCTACGTTCATCGACTGTGACATCCATTCGAAGGTACGCGGCACGCAGTACCTCACCAAGGCTTCTTCGCCCGTCACGATGCGCGACTGCCGCTGGACCAGCGATGATCCCGACCTCCAACTTGCATGGACACCCAAGCCCAATCCGAAGCACGTCTGCGTGATGACGGGCTGCACACTCAACGGTCGTCCCTACAATGTGCCCACCACACCCGACGTGCCCATGCCGATGGCTCCCGTCAACCTTCCTATCGCCAACCAGCCCCAAATCATCCCAGGTGCATGGACCCTCGATGCCTACAAGCCCGACGACATCAGCCAGTACAACTGGGCCGTGCGTAGCGACATCCCCATCTGGGCTTTCGGTGAAGGCGAAGATGGTGCCGACGGCTGCTTCGGCCTCGTACCGATGGTGCGCGGAGCTCGTATGATGTACACAGGTCGCGATGGCGAAGCATATCAGGGACAAACCCTCAGCCTCAGCCTCGACCCCTGCAAGGAGATGGGACAGGGCTTCGGTAGCGCTACGGGCCAGTATCTCGACATCTGCATCAAGTTCGATACCCGAACGCTCACCGGCTACGGTCTGCGCTTCATCCGCACGCCCAACCACCACAATGCCGTCGAAGTGTGGCTCGTCGAATACCAGGACGGACAGATAACAGCCATCACCGAATCGCAGACCTGCTACCTCTTCCGTCGTGGCTGCAAACTCACGCTCACCGCCTCGGAAGACACATTGACCGCCCTCATCTCCAACAACCTGTATCAGCCCGACGACCCCGCCCTGGCGCAGCCTATGACACTCACCGCACCCATCACGCATCCCAATCCCTTCGGTGGCATCTACATCCAGCACACCGGCTCCCTCGGTGCCTCTGCCACCCTGTTCAGCGATATTCATTCCAGCTATCTAGAGAAATAAAAAATCAGTTTTCGCATTCTTTCTATGCGAAAACTGATATTATGATCAAGCCGACAATTGTTAATTGTTAATTATTAATTGTTAATTGATTAGAGTATCGGCAGCAGATACTCCCAGATGATGTCGATATAAGGCTGATAGAGCGACGAGGAGGTGGTGAGCACCAGCACGGCATCACGATCGGGGAACACCATGATATACTGTCCGGCGAAACCATCGGCACGATAGGCGTTGTGTCGGCAGATCCACATCTGATAGCCGTAGCCCTGCACCCATTCGTTGTTATCCTTGTTCAGGCCCTCCTTCTCCAGGTCCTCGAAACGTGTTCCCGAAGGAGCCGAAGGCACCTGGTAACTCGACATCTCCTTCAGCCACTTTGCCGGAACAATCTGCTTGCCGTTCCATTTGCCCTTCTGCAGGAACAACTGTCCCATCTTGGCCATATCCTCGGTCTTCAGATACAATCCCCAACCGCCGCAACTGATACCCTGGGGCGACTCGTCCCATTGCGGACGCTCGATGTGCAAAGGCTGGAACAGGCGTGTGTCGAGGTAGTCGAGCACCTTCTCGCCGGTCACCTGCTGCACTATGGCCGAAAGCATATACGTGCCGACCGAGTTATACAGATAATATTCGCCAGGCTTGTGCACTACGGGCCATGCCAGGAAGGCCGTCACCCAGTCAAGGGAATCCTTACGCAATTCCTTGGGTTCCTCATCATGTCCACAAGTCATCGTAAGCAGGTCGCGCACGGTCATGGCCTTCAGGTTGTCGCTGGGCTCGGCAGGCAGTTTGTCGGGGAAGAACTTGATCACAGGGTCGTTGAGCTTCAGTTTCCCTTCGTCGATGGCAAGTCCTACTGCCGTAGCCGTGAACGTCTTGCTCACCGAATGCATGGCGTGAGGCATCTCGGCGGTCTGTCCGTTGAACCATTTCTCCAGCACAACCTCACCATGTTTCAAGATCATGATGCTGTGCAACGTGATCGAATCGGGACGAACGGGGCGTGTCACCGTAGCATTGACAAACGAATCGACAGCCGCCACAATCTCAGGCGAAGCCTCGGTCCTCGGCAGGTCGATGATCACTTTTTCTGGTTTGCAACCCGACAGCATCAGTGCCGTCATAGCGAATAATAAAAACAACTTTTTCATAATTGGATTGATTAATGGGTAATGGATGAAAATTCTTGTGCAAAGATAAGGACTTTTTCTTAAAATGGAAACCGATTCTTCGGAAAAATTCTCTGATTATACCATTTCCACAATTTTCCAGCCATTTTTGTTACAAATACACATTTATTATAATCTCAAAAATAATTTTTCTGCGTTTTTTTTGGTGTTTTCGTCAAAATAATATACCTTTGCCGCAACTATAAACATATTTTTATTAATATCGTAACTTTAACTAAAAATGCGTATGAAAAAAATTACCTTACTTACCATGCTGTTTGCACTGTTCAGTGGAACCGCATTTGCACAGCAGACTACCGCATTCAAGTGCATCGACCGCACGGCTCAGACTGCCATCCGCAAGGCTCCCAAGGCCGTGGCTGAAAACGTGCTGGTGACACCACCAGCCTCTGCCACCGTAGAGACCTGGCACACAACCGATGGTGTCCTCTATGTCAACACCGCTTCCGGTCCTGTGGAATTCAGGCCCGACATCAAGGTGGCCATCGACGGCTCCGACATCTACCTGCAGGGCCTGGCCTATTGGTTCCCCGAAGGTTGGGTGAAGGGTACCATCAGCGAAACAACCGCCACCTTTGCCAGCGGACAATTCGTGGGAGAGGACGAGTACGGCCCCGAATGGATTTGTGGCACCAATGACACTGAGACATTTGCCGACATCGTCTTTGACTACAACGCCACCGAAGGTGTCCTGAAGGCTGTCACCCAATTCATCCTCGAGAACAGTAAGGAAAACGAAATCTCTCCCTATTGCTACTGGGTACTGCCAGTATTCGGCAAAGAAGGATCCTCCGGCCCACAACCTGTGGTTGCTCCCGAAGACCTCGAGACCGACGAATGGGCCATCAGCGCCATGAACAACTTCGGCGAACCTGTTTCGGGCTACGTCAACATCGGCTTCGACGGCAACGACTGTTACATGCAGGGCTTCTGCCACTACCTGCCTGAGACCTGGCTCAAGGGTACGCTCGAAGGCGACAAGATCACCTTCCCAGGCGACCAGTACTTCGGCCCCTATGACGCCGATGCCTATACCCACTACGAGTTCTACCTCCGTCCCGAGGATGTGGTCTTCACCTACGATGCCGAAGCTGGCAAGATGACTGCCGAGGGCGAAATCTACGTTCGTGAAGCGATCCGCAACTACAAGGGTGATGTATATAACGACCCTGTCATCACCAAGGTCATCGAAAAGGCTGCTACACCCGCTACGCCCAACATCAGCCAGATCTATGACGCCACCACCGGTCCCGTGGTCATGTTCACCGTGCCCACCGTCGATACCGAGGGCAACGCAGTGTCTTCGTCCAAGCTCTTCTTCCAGTTCTTCAAGGACGTCGAGCAGGAAATCTCCGATGTCACCTTCGACCCAGCTGACTACTCCGGCCTCACCGAAGCAATGACGATCTTCCCTTACGGCTTCACTGTCGGCGAAGAAATCACCTACAACCACATGTACCTCAAGCAGGCCGACTACAACTCCTGGAACAAGATAGGTATCCAGACCATCTACAATGGTGGCGGCGAGGAGAACAAGTCCGAAATCTTCTGGTTCACCATCAAGCCCTATGAGAAGGCCACCTTTGACTTCAACGCCATGACCGACGAGCCTTGCTCTTCGAACGACGACAACTCGGGCGACATCAACGAGGACCGTGTAATTACCGAAAACGGCATCACCCTCACCATTTCGCCAAAGGACGAGGAGGCCACTACGCCCAACCGCTTCTGGAGCACAAAGAACGGCCCGCAGCTGCGCGTCTATAGCGGAACGCTCACCTTCGAAGCTCCTGTAGGCAAGGTCATCAAGAAGATTGTGTTCAACAACGGCAAGTGGAATGCTGGCAACAGCGCCGATTCCGGCACCTTCGAAGGTGAGGTTTGGACAGGTGAGGCCAAGACAGTGGTTGTCACCATCGCCGGCAACACCCAAATCAACAGCATCGAGGTTTACCCAACCGACTTCGTACCCACAGCTGTCGAGGCTCCTGAGGGTCTTGTCACCGACACCTACATCTTCCAGGCCCGCTCCGAGAAGCCTTATTACGATCCCGCCGACCTCACACTTTGGGTAAAGGCAGGCTTCGATGGCGACGATGTATATATCCAGGGTCTGGCCGCTGACTACAACTCCAGCACTGCCGAACTGTGGGTAAAGGCCACCAAGAACGAGGCTGGACAGTATGTCATCCCCGCCAACCAGTTCATGGGCTCCGTTGCCTTCTGGATGTCCACCATTGATTGCTACTTCACTGCTGTCGATGCCCAGGGCAACATGGTTGATGCCGTGCTCGACTACGATGCCGAGAAGTGCCAGTTCACCACCGACCAACCTCTCGTCATCAATACTTCGCTCACCGAACTCAATCCTCAGCAGACCTTCACCGGTGTGACCATCACCAAGTTCAATGAGGTTGCCGCAACTCCTGCCGACCCGACGATGAACTCGCTCACCTTCGACGAATGGTCGCACTACATCACCTTTTACATCCCACAGGCAGGCACCGAAGGCGAGACACTCAATCCACAGAAACTCTTCTACACCATCTGGATCCAGGGTGTCGACGGTGTTAATCCTTACGTCTTCTCACCCGACATGTATTGGGGCTTCGACGGTGATACCACCGAACTGCCATGGAGCCAGTACTACAGCACTTGGGACAACGCCCACAGCATCTACTTCTACGACGACGCTGCCGTCTTCGAAGGTTGGGCAAAGGTTGGTGTTCAGAGCATCTACTACGGTGGCGACGAGGTTCGTAAGTCGGCCATCAGCTGGATTGAGACTCCATTCTACACCGGCATTGACAAAATCACCACTGGTCAGACCACCAGCAAGGCCATCTACAACATCTCCGGCCAGCGCATCGTCGCTCCCGCCAAGGGTCTGAACATCATCAATGGTCAGAAGGTGATGATCAAATAATCCCCGATTCCCCGCTCCTTCCGAGCACGAATCCCATAAGCGACCCCAGGTCCCTCCCGGAACCTGGGGTTTTCTTTGCCCATTCATATCCATGAGTTTTTTTTCATTATCACGAATTATCGGATTTGAGAATTTTGCATTCAAATCAGCATGTCTATTGAGCAAAACATCCATAAAACGTGAATAGGTTTGCACTGAGGGGGAAAAAAGGCCTTAAAATTTGAATATTCGGAGATTTTTTACTTTATTTGCATGCCTTATGGGTTTTGGATATTAATTTGCATAACTCATTACTTGTTTATTAATCATTTATTTGCTAACCCCATTATTTAATCTTATTATAAAACCGTATGAAAAGATTTTTACTCCTCCTTTCAGGAGCTGCTTTTCTTTCTTATGCCAGTGCACAAGAAAAGACTGTAACATGGCCTGATGCATCAACCCACACTGTCAAGCCAGCTTTCACCCTTACCGTTCAGGTCGGTGAGTCCGTAGAGCGCACCTTCAGTTTCGGCACCTACAACGAGTTCGACTTCTATGCCGTGGACTTCGGCGATGGCAACCTCGTGCTCACCGACACCATCGGCTACACCACCTCGACTGTTACCAAGACCGCTGTGACGGGCGTCGCTACCGGCGATGGCGTGATCACCGTTTATGCCGAGGATCCTTCGACCGTCTATTACGTGACCACAAGTACCGGCGCTTCGACCGATTCGCCTGTCCTCGGTGCTGACTTCAGCAAGCTCACCAAGGTCAATACCCTCAGCGTGGGCAACGTCAATGCTGCTACCCTTGACCTCTCGGCCCTTGAAAGCCTGCAGGGCTTCACCTCGTTCAATGGTCAGCTCGAGACCCTCGACTTCAGCAACAATCCCGAACTGAAGACCGTCTCTGTTGCCCAGAACAAGCTCAAGAGCGTCAACATCAGCAAGAATGCCAACCTGACGAGCTTCACTGCCTATACCAACGAGCTCGAGACCCTCGACTTCAGTGCCTGCAATGCACTGGAGGGTATCTATGCCTATGGCAACAAGCTCACCTCCGTTACCCTGCCCGAAAACCCCGAGAACCTCGGCAACATCAACCTGCAGCAGAACGAGCTCTCCGCTATCGACCTCAGCAAGCTCACCAAGAAGCTTGCGCTCTGCTACTTCAACGACAACAAGCTCACCTCGCTGATCATCCCTGTCGAAGTAGGCACCTTCGAGTCAGAGAACAACCAGATTGCTGAGTTCAGCGTTTTGGATGCCACCAAGTCGTGCAAGCTGGCCAACAACTGCATGACCATCGCCACCCTGCCTACCAAGCCTGCTGGTCTCAATACCGCAAGCAAGATCAAGAAGTTCACCTATGCTCCTCAGGCCGACCTCGCTGTCGAGGCTGAATACAATGTGGGCGGCGTGCTCGACCTCAGCGAACAGCTCACCGCTACCGGCATCCTCGAGGAGCCTGCCACCACCGTTTACACCCTGATTGGTGTTGCCGGCGACACCATTGCTGCCGAGGCTTACACCATCGACGAGGGCAAGATCACCTTCACACAGGCCCAGGAGGGTCAGGTCTATGTGGCCATGACCAACGAGGCATTCCCGCTCTTCACCGGCGACGTTGTCTTCAAGACCACACCTTTCAGCGTCGTTACCCCTGTCGGCATCGAGACTCTAGGCAATGCTGCCACCTCCTCTCGCCGCTACAACCTGATGGGCGCAGCTGCAGGCAAGGGAGAGAAGGGCTTCGTAATCGAAGGCGGCCGTAAGATGCTGCTTAAGTAAAATCATTAAACAATGTCAAAAACCTTACAACTGGTTGTCGGCTTCATGCTGACGATCTCAGCTGTACAGGCCCAGCAACGACTCGTCTACGGCACTGTCACCGACATCCATAAGGAACCCCTGGCAGGCGTGACGGTCGTTGTTTCGGGCACCAACAATGGAGTTATCACCGATCAAAATGGCAAGTACGCCATTCGCGTCGGTGATAATGCCAGTACACTCAACTTCTCGATGGTTGGCATGGAGCCCTACAAGGTTTCGGCCAGCGTCGGTAATGTCATCAACGTCATGCTGCGTAGCCAGATCACCGAGCTCGACGAGGCCGTCGTCGTCTCGACCGGTTACCAGCGCATCAGCAAGGAGCGCTCCACGGCTTCGTATGCCATGGTCGATTCGGCCAAGCTCACCACGATGATGCACCAGGACCTCACCTCCTCGCTCGAGGGCCAGGTGGCTGGTCTGCGCATCAACGTCAATCCCAACACCGGCGATGGTTCGCCCATCCTGCGTGGTGTGGGCACCTTTGCGAGCAGCATCGGCACCGAGCCCCTTATTGTCATCGACGATATGGTGACCTCGATGTCGCTGTCCGACATCAATCCCAACAACGTCGAGTCGATCACCGTGCTCAAGGATGCCGCTGCTTCGTCGATCTATGGCGCCCTGGCTGCCAATGGCGTCATCGTCATCACCACCAAGCAGGCCAAGAGCGACAAGGTGAAGATCTCGCTGAGCGCCGACCTCTACATCTCCACCAAGCCGACCTTCGATGCCATGCATTATGCCTCGACGAGCGACATCATCGACTACGAGACCGAGGTCTACAACAATCGCGTGGCCACCAGCGGCGGTTATGCCTCGCTCTTCAGCTCGTTGGGCAACAACTACTACAGCCCGCTCTACCAGCTCTATCGCGACCAGGCCGAAGGCCGTATCTCGCAGGGCGAAGTCGATGCTACCCTTGCGCAATGGCGCGGCAACGACTATTATGAGCAGTATCGCAAATATGCCTGGCAGAGCACCATCAACCAGCGCTACACCCTGAGCCTCGCACAGAAGTCGGGCGAGAACAACCACTTCGCCACCTTCACCTACCAGAAAAGCCGGGGCCGCAGCCTCAATGATGCCAGCAACAGCTTCAACCTTTACGCCAAGAGCAACTACAAGGTAGGTCCCTGGCTCAGCGCAAGGGTAGGCATTGAGGCGCGTCTCAACCGCGGCACCTCGCCCAACAGCAGCTATACCAACTATGCCTTGCAGGAACGCTATGCCCGGATCGTAGATGATCAGGGCAATTGGGTCCTCACACCTTATGCCAATGTGGGAGGCTATGCCGGCAGTGCACCCAATGGCGACGTCGTGCACCGTGCCTCCGAGGTTGAAGGCGCCAAGAGCATGGGCTTCAATGTGCTGCAGTCCCTCGATGAGAGCCTCACCAGGTCGCGACGCACCAGTCTGCGTCCCTTTGCCAGCCTTGAGGCCACGTTCCTTAAGATGTTCCGCTATCAGGTCATGTACCAGTACGAATGGTCACAAAGCCGCAGCGAGCTCTACGACGAGGCCGACACCTACCTGATGCGTCTCACCCACAACGCGATGATCCGCACCGATGGCGACTGCCTCCTCCCCAACGGAGGACGATGGTTCCAGCAGACCAACAACGCCTATCATCAGACCTTGCGCAACCAGCTCAACTTCGACCATGGCTTTGGAGTCGAGAGGGAACATCTCGTCGATGCCATCGTCGGTTTCGAGTTGCGCGATGTGCGCACTCCACGTCTCATCCAGCAGCTGATGTACGGTTACAATGCCACAGCCCTGAGTTCTGTACGAATGGACTGGAACAGCCTCTACAGCGACGGATGGGAAAGTGCCATCTACGACCAGACCTTACGCATGGCGGGCCTTGCCACCAGTCAGACCGAGACGCACCATCGCTACGCCTCTCTCTACGCCAATGCCGGATATAATCTCAAGAACCGCTACAACGTCACCGGCAGCATCCGTTGGGACGAGGCTGACCTCTTCGGCCTCGATGCCAAGGAGCAGCACCATCCTCTCTGGTCGGTGGGTGCAGGCTGGAACATGACCGAAGAGGCTTGGCTCCGTGACCTCACCTGGCTCGACTACCTCAAGCTGCGTGCCACCTACGGCATCAACGGCAACGTGGACCAGAGTTCGAGCACTTACTTCGTGGCCCGTTACCGCACCCTCAACCAGGACCCTACCGGCACCTCCTACCTCTCTTTCTCCGACGACGACCTGCCCAATCCCGAACTGCGTTGGGAGCGCACCACGACCACCAATCTTGGCGTGGACTTCCGTGTGTTCCACAGTCACCTGAGCGGTAGCCTGGAGTTCTACAACCGTGTGGGCGAAGACCTGCTGGTCACCAAGTACCTCGATTCGACCCTCGGTGCCACCTCACGTGTCATCAACAATGGCCGCATGCGCAACCGTGGCCTCGAGCTCTCGCTCACTGCACAGATCATCCGCACCAGCGACTGGACCTTCTCGGCCTCGATCAATGCAGCCTACAACCGCAACACGATGCTCCATGTCGAGCACAAGTCGTCCGACGCAGCCTCAAACTTCATCACCGCACCGATGAACTACTTCATCCAGGGCACAAGCTACAACACCCTCTGGGCCTATCGCCTGAGCCGCGTGTCGCATGGCTACCCCATCATCCTCGATGCAGAAGGCAACGAGATGGCTGTGGTCGATGCCGACGGCAATGTCACCTCGGTGACCAACAGCTACACCCTGCGCGAGACCGACGCCCTGGTCAACATGGGTACACTGACGCCCGTTTACAACGGTTCGCTCTCGCTCAACCTCAAGTGGAAAGGCATCGAAGCCAATGCGCTCTTCATCTTCTCGGGCGGCAACAAGCTGCGTCTCGATGCCACTCCGATGGATTCCTACAGCATCAACACCACGCATATCCTCGACCGCTGGACCCCGTCCGATGCTGCTGATGCCCGCAAGGTGCGTCTCTACACCGACATCCCCACTTCCACCCAGGAGTATGCTTCGACATTCTCGCAGTGGTGGAGCTACAGCGACGAGCAGGTGCGCCGTGCCGACTACATCAAGCTGCGCAGTGTCAACCTGGCCTACAACCTGCCCGACAAGCTGTGCAAGCGCCTCTCCATCGGGGCCACGCGTTTCACCTTCCAGGTCAACAACCTGTTCTACTGGAGTGCCGCAGGACGCGACATCGACCCCGAGGCTTACAGTCTCAATTCGGGTACACGTACGCTGCAGCAGCCCCGCACCTATTCGTTCTCAATATCAACTAGCTTTTAGTTCGCACCCATCATGAAACGTAAACTATCCATACTGCCGGCTCTGCTGGCGCTCGGTTCTGCGTGGTTGGCTTCTTCCTGCGACAGCTACGTTGACATTACACCATTGGGCTCGCTGACCGTCGATGACGCAAATACCTATTACGAGCTCATCGCCAATCCCCAGCGCTGCTATTATCCCTCGTCGTTCGCCTATCTGAGCGATGACCTCTGGCCCAAGGAGTCGAAGATCATCGGCTTCGAGTCCACCACCATCGATGCCATACTCTTCACCGCCAACGAGAATGCGGAGCGTAGCCTCATCGCCGACAACAATCTCTACGAGAATATGTACAGCGACATCCTGCGCTGCAACCTCGTCATCGACAACATCGACGCTGCTCCAGGCACCGACGACATTCGCACCTTGGCGAAGGCCGAGGCCCGCACCTATCGCGCATGGAACCACTTCATCGCTGTCAACACCTTTGCCAAGGCCTATACCCCTGCCACGGCAGCTTCCGATGGCGGCGTGTGCATCATGGACCACTATGGTCTCGAACTCACTCCTGTCAAGAGCACGGTGGCCGAGGTCTATGACTTCGTGATTAGCGAACTCGAGGCATCCGTACCGCTGCTTCAGGAGACCCCGCTCAATATCTATCATCCCAACCGAGCCTACGGATATGGCCTGCTTGCCCAGGTCTATCTCTTCCATCGCGATTGGGAGAAGGCACGCGACGCGGCGCTCAAGTCGCTCGAACTCAACAACTCGCTCATCGACTACAACGAGATCAACGACAACGGTGGCATTGCTCGCTATCGTGTCTATGCCGACGACAACAATCCCGAGGTCCTGAGCTACATGTGGCTCGCCAGCGGATGGACGGCCGAAGCTGCCACCTATTATAATTATGGTGTCATCAGTCCCGAGCTCGTCAACCTCTTCGAACCGAACGACCTGCGCTACAGCCTCTTCTTCCGACAGAGCGGAACCACCATCAGCCTCTATTACGACATGGGATCGGGGGCAGCCATCTGGACGCCTGCCACCACCACGGCACGCTTCACCTACATGGCTGTCGGTATGCGCACTGCCGAGGTCTATCTGACCCTTGCCGAGGCTTACGCCCGTCTGGGTGACAATGCCAAGGCTACCGAGTACGTCAACGCCCTGCGCCAGCATCGCCTCTCCGGAACCTACTCGATAGCGCAGCCTTCCACCCAGGTCGAGATGATGCAGCAGATTATCCTCGAACGTCGCAAGGAGCTGCTCTTCGGCTTCCATCGCTTCTTCGACCTGAAGCGCTTCAACACCGAGGCCGAATACGCCAAGACCATCATCCGCGTCTTCCCCATTGTCAACACTTCGGTGCCCCAGCAAACCTATACGCTGCGTCCCGATTCGCGTCTCTATATCATTCCCTTCCCGCATTCGGCCCGTGACAGGAACCCCAACCTGACGCTCAATACCGACGAGAAATGATTCTCACGACATCACATTTAAAGTAATAACTATATGAAAATCCGTCTTTCATTGCTGGCCTTGGGTGCAATGCTCTGTGCCAGCGCCTTCGCACAAAAGGACACCGTCTATGTGCGCATGGACTTCAATGCCAATCCCTGGAACCATCCCACTGCCAGCATCATCAAGGGCTGGAGCACCGTCGATTGGGACAATGCCCCCGCAGGTTCCATCTTCAGCAAGACCACCGAGTTCCCCATTGCAGTTGGCGAAAGCTTCCTCAAGATGACCCTAACCCCCAGCGACCTCGACGAGACTGATTATGAGAATGTATATGTCAATGGCCCCAACTATGACATCGATATGAATGGAAGCGTGGTGGAGAACTATCTCTTCACCTACACCGGTTCCAGGATGACCTTCACCGCTCCCGAAGGCTACTCGATGACGCGTGCATCCTTCGAGGTCTATCGCACCTGGGCCAGTGGTAGCCTCTCGATGAATCCCGTCACTAACTGTCACACCTGGGGCCCCGATAGCGCCAAAGTGGTGACACAGGAATATATGGGTCAGACCTATCAATATGATGCCTGGAGCGGCGACTCCATCGAGTGGAGTCTGCCTGTCTGCACGGGTTCTACACGTCTGCGCTACATCGACTTCTGGCTCCTTCCCACCGCCGAAGCCGCCATCACGACTATCCAGAGCGACGGCAACCGTGAGGAACGCCTCTACTCTATCGACGGCAAGCTTATGCCCGCCGATGCGGCACCTCAGAAGGGTCTCTTCATCATCAATGGTCGAAAGAAGTGGGCCCGCTGACCAATCTGATCTTTATAATTCTCAATACACGTAATGAATCCTAGAAACTTCATTCTATCTATTTTGGGAGCGATGGCAATCCAGTTCGGTGCCATCGCATCCCATTTATCGTTCACCTCAACCGATTACCATTTTGCCGACAGCCTGAAGCTGGCCACCGATACCCTATCGACCGACTCCGTGAAGGCCGACACCACCCAAGTCAATCCCAAAGAAAAGGATTATGCCAAGCTTCTCAAGAAGCAGGTCTCAAGCCACGAGGGTCTCTTCACCGTGCGTCACATCGAAAAGGACTGGTACTTCGAGGTACCTGAGTCGCTCCTTGGGCGACTGCTCCTCTCGGTGACGCGTTTCGATGCCGTCCCCAAGGGCTTCAAGATGCAGACGGGCGAAGAGGTGCAGCGCAACGTCATCTATTTCGAAAAGTACACCGACAAGGTGCTCTTCCTGCGTGCCTATCATCAGGAGTTCCTGCTCGACAAGGACGCCGACATCACCTCGCTGCTCGACAAGGCCTCAGTCGATCCCATCGTGAGCCGGCTCGACGTAGTGGGACGCAATCCCAAGACCCACGACATACTCGTCAAGGTGACCCCACTCTTTGCCAAGGACACCAAGCTCGGCGGACTGATCCAGACCGACCGTACGCAGGTCAATCTGGGGTCGCCAGTGGCCGATCTGACCTTTGTCGACACCATCCGCACCTATCCCATCAATGCCGAGATAACCACTTTGCGCACTTATGAGAGCAAGGATGCCAGTGTGCCCGCAGCACGCAGTGGCTATGTTACCCTCTCGCTCCACACCAGTATCGTGCTCCTGCCCGAGACGCCTATGCAGCCCCGCATCAACGACGAGCGTGTGGGATACTTCCAGAACCGTGTGACGCGTTTCGTCGACGACGAGGTGTCGAAGGACTTCGGCTACATCTCGCGCTATCGTCTCGTGCCTCGCGACAAGAAGGCCTATGCTGCAGGACGCCTTTCCGAGCCTGTCAAACCCATCATCTACTACATCGACCCCGCTACGCCCCGCAAGTGGGTCAAGTACCTCAAGCAGGGTGTCGAGGACTGGAACGTCGCCTTCGAGGCAGCAGGCTTCCGCAATGCCATCCAGGCGCGTGAGTGGCCCAACGACTCGACGATGAGTGTCGACGATGCACGCTTCTCGATGATACGCTACCTGCCCTCCTCGACCGAGAATGCCTACGGTCCGCGCATCGTCGATCCACGCAGCGGTGAGATTCTCGAGAGCCATATCTGCTGGTACCACAACGTGCTCAACCTGGTGCGCAAATGGTATGTCACCCAGTGCGGTCCCCTCGACAAGCGGGCGCAGCGTGCCGACCTCGATGACGAACTGATGGGCCAGCTCATACGCTTCGTCAGCAGTCACGAGGTAGGTCATTCACTGGGCCTGCGCCACAATATGATAGCCTCATCAGCTACACCTGTCGAGAAACTGCGCGACAAGGCGTGGGTCGAGAAGCATGGTCATACGGCCAGCATTATGGACTATGCACGCTTCAACTATGTGGCCCAGCCCGAAGACAATGTCGGTCCAAAGGGTCTCTTCCCTCGCATCAACGACTACGACATCTGGGCCGTCAAGTGGGGCTACCAGTACCGTCCCGAATTCGATGACCCCATCGCCGAAAGCAAGGTACTGCGTGCCGAAGTCACCAAGAAGCTGCGCGGCAACATCCGTCTGCGTTATTGCAGTGACGAGGGCAAGGGCAGCGACCCGCGTTCTCAGGTCGAGGACCTCGGCGACGATGGTGTCAAGGCCACCGACTATGCCATCCTCAACCTCAAGCGTGTGGTGAGCCACCTCGAGGAGTGGACCGCCCAACCCGATGGACAGTACGACGAACTCGATGCCTTCCATCGCCGCTGTCGTGCGCAGTTCCAGCTCTACGTCAACCACGTGCAGCGCATCATTGGCGGACGCTACACCAACAATGTACCCGACGCTCCGCGTTACCAGCCCGTGCCGCGTCTCAAGCAGAAGGAGGCCATCGACTGGATGGGGCGCCATGTCTTCCAGGCCAACACGTGGATGTACCCAACGAGCATCATCGAAAAGCTTGGCGTCAATGCCGAAGACGAGATGGCCAATCGTCGCAACACGATGATCTCCTTCCTGCTCTCAGGGGGTATGCTCCTCAATCAGCAGCGCAACAATCTCCAGAACCCCGAACCCTATCCCATCGACGAGTATCTCGGCGATGTCTTCCGTGCCGTCTGGCAGCCCTTCACCGACGATGAGCGTCAGAACGCCTACACACGTGAGTCTGAGAACACGTACATCGATTTCTTAGGCCGTCTGCTCAACGTGGATGGCGCCACCAAGGATGCGATGGCCCTCAATGCCTCGCATACCGACGTGCGCATCTATGCCCTCCAGCACCTCGACTTCATCGAGCAGTACTGCCGTGAGCAGCGTGCCGCCCTGACCGACGGCAGCTTCAATGCCCTGCATTTCGACAACCTCCTGCTCCTCATCACGCGTATCCGCGACAAGTACAACGGTAAGGATTGAGCCCTGACAAGCTTTTTCTCCCGACCAAATACTCCAAAGACAAATCATCCGCAATATCGAAAGTGACATTGCGGATGATTTGTTTTATTACCTTGCTACTTTGGTTACTTGCCATCACGATACTTGCAGCAGGCGTGCAGCTTGTTGTAAGCCTCGTCACTGGCCTTGACGTCCTGTGTGTCGTGTCCCACGGCAGCGAGGGCCTCCTCCACCTTCTTGACGTTGGTCTTCGCATCGTCGTAGATGAGGATGAGCTTCTTGGTCTTCAGGTTCCACTTGGCCGAGGTGACACCAGGCACGGCGCTGGCAGTCTTCTCGATGCGTGTCTTGCACATTTCACACTTGCCATTGACATCGATGGTCACCTTCTGGGTCTTGGCCTCTACGCTGAACATTGCCACTGCGAGCAGGGCGGTAAAAATAACTTTTTTCATACTGTTTTTTAAATTAATTGGTTAATAATATTTGTTTATGAATAATTCGTGATTAATTCGTGATAATTCGTGTTAAAAAACAATCAATCCTGCGTCATCATCGACTTGCGTCCCTGCAGCTGTGCAGCACTGTCGATGACGAATGTGCCATTGACCGCGATGATTTCGCCCTCAGCCAGGCCGTCGGTGATGACGTAGCTGTCGCCTATCGCTGGGCCGAGCGTCACCTGACGGATCACGAACGTGGGCAGTTCCTCGGTCTCGTCGAGCACATAGACCACGCTCCTTGGACCCGTCCACATCACCGCGCTCTTAGGGATGATGACCTCGTCATTGTACTGCTGGAGGTTGGCTTCGATGATGCCCGTGAGGAGCATTTCGGGCTTGAACCGACCGTTTCCGTTGGCCAGGTCAATGCGTACGTCGGCCGTACGGCTTCTGCCGTCGAGCAGCGGGTCGATATAGCTGATGCGGGCCTTGAAGATTTCTCCGGGCATCGCATCGGCCTTGAACTGTATCTCCTGCCCTACACGAATGAAGGGGAGGTCGCGCTCATAGGCTTCGAACACGCCCCACACCTTGCTGAGGTCCGAGATGACCAGCATCGGTTGTCCCTGGTTGACATAGGCACCCGGAGCCACATTGAGGCTCGTGACGGTGCCCGAAGTGTTGGCCTTCAACTGGACGTAAGGCGAAGGTTTGCCGCTCTCCTCGATTTCGCGAATCTGCTCTTCGGTGACATTGAGCAGACGAAGTTTCTCTTCGGCTGCTGTCACCAGCACCTTGCGTTGTGCGCCTTCGTACGAGAGGGCTGCACAGAGTTCCTGCGAGATGGCATAGAGCTCGGGCGAATAGATGGTGGCAAGCGTCTGTCCCTTCCGCACCTTGTCGCCTACAGCGGCAACCATCAGTTGCTCGATGCGTCCTGCCACGTAGGCGCTCTGCGTCTGCTGCATGCGTGTGCTGGGCTGCACCTTGCCGAAGATGCGTATCTCGCTGTTGGCCATTCCGCTGCTGACCTCCATGGTCTCGATGCCGGCAAGGGCAGCTGCTTCCTGGCTGAACATCACGGCATTTTCGTCGATGGCACTGCCTCCGGTATCCCCCATCGGCGTGAGGTCCATGCCGCAGAGCGGACAGGTCGCCTTCGGGTCGGTGGACTTGATGTTGGGGTGCATCGAACAGACATAGACGGTTCCTCCCTCCTCGCCTTCGTTCCCGTTTTGCTTGGCGCTGTTGTTTCCGAAGATGAGCCAGCCGAGCAGGATGCCTGCCAACAGGACGCCTGTATATTTCAGAATATTCCTTTTCATATTTGTTCTTGTTTGGTTTCCATTTTATTTGTTTCTACACTCCTCCTGTGTCTGTAGGCTGCTGCCATTGAGGGCAGCTATCTTTTCCATCTGGGCCACTGTCGTGTTGAACCTGGCCTTGGCTTCTGCAAGTTTCAGGGCAAGGGCGACGCGTTGGCGATCGGTTTCGAGCAGGTCCGAGAGGAGGGTTGTTTCAGCCACATATTCGGCGCGCATCAGTTCGAGGGTACGGTCCACGAGGTCGAGTTGCTGGCCGAGCAGTCTGATCTTGCGTTTGCTCTCTTCGGCTCTCTGCACGATGCCGAGCCATTGGCTTTCGAGGGCATCCCGCTGGCTAGCATACTTTTCGGCGGCTGCATTTTGCATCAGTTGGGCCTCCCGTATCGAGGCATTGGTCTTACGACGATAGATGGGCAGGCTGACCTTGAACATCGCCATCCACATGTCCTTGCCGTTCATGTCGGCCATCCGTGGCATCTTGGTCTCCTCGTTGAGCATATATTGTGCCCCAACGCCCAGCATAGGGCGCCCCATGTTGCGCATCTTCCTTTCGGTCTGCTCGAGGGCATTCTGCTCGTTGCGGATGGCCGCCAGTTCCGGACTTGCGTTCTCGATGTCGTCCATCGAGACGATGGGCATCTCACGCAGCACGATGCTGTCAGGCGTGACGATGTCACTGCCTGCCTCACGATGCATCAGCAGGTTGAGTTGCTGTTTCTGGAGTGCGAGTTCGGTCTGAGCCGTCTCAAGTTGCTCCTCGAGGCTCAGTTCCTCGGTCTGTAGACGCAGCTGGTCGCTCATGTTGGCCTTCATCCTGCCGTTCGAAGGCGACTTGTATTGATAGAGCGCGGTCTCCTGGATTTGCTTTAGGAACGCGATATTCTGCCCGAGGGCGGTTATCTTTTCCTGTGTCGCAAGTATCTGATACCATTTTTCCTCCACCTGATAGGCAAGGTCGATGCCTTCCATGCGGTACATCTCGTACGCCTTTTCCACCTGCCACTCCTTCTCTCGGCGAGCAGCCTTCATCGAACCGGGCCAGGGGAACATCTGCATCAGTCCGAAGGTGGCCACCTGTCGGCTGTTGACCAGTTCCATGGGGCTGGGATACCAGTTGACCGACAGTTCCGGATCACCGATGGTGCTGGCTGGGCAGACGGCTTCGAGCGCAGCCTTGTAGCTCTGCAATGCCGCTTTGGTCCTCGGACTGTTCTCTACGGCCGTCATCATGTACGCATACAGACTATCCGCCTGCTCTGCCGCCACAACCCTGCATTGCACTGCCGCAATTATAACAATTAATAATGTATATCGTTTCATATTTTTATTTTAAACATGAATTATCGCGAATTAACGCAAATATATCTTTTAGTTTTGTAGATTCGTGTGATTCGTGTGATTCGTGTTCTTTAAAAAAATTCTTAAATTCGCAAATTCGTGATAAAAAAACAGGACCCGGATTACTTTTTCTGGCGTAGCCTTTTTTCTACTCCAAAGATTTGGAGTCTTTTTCTCTTTTTGAAAGGTGTAGCACGGCCTTGCCGTGCGCTGATAAGTGATACATACAGATGAGAATGCTTGCATTCGCAGATGGATGTAGCGCTCATCAGCTCCTGGTGCTCTGCACCAACACCTTTCATAAAGCTTTTTTTTCTTATCAAATTCGCAAATTCGTGACAAAAACTACTTTCTCAGCGCACCTTCCCTCCACCAGCATTGCAGCACCGGCACCATGAACATCGTCATCTCCTGGATTATCATGCCACCGAAGGTCGGTATCGACATCGGGATCATGATGTCGGCACCCTTGCCCGTCGACGAAAGCACAGGCAGCAACGCAATGAGGGTGGTGGCAGTGGTCATACAGGCCGGACGCACGCGTTTGCGCCCTGCTTCGACCACCGCTTCGATGATTTCCTCCTTCGACTTGGGTTGGCGATGCAGGAAGGTGTGATGGATATAGGTACCCATCAGCACGCCGTCGTCGGTGGCAACGCCAAAGAGGGCGATGAAGCCCACCCAGACGGCCACGCTCAGATTGATCTGATGCATCCCGAACAGGTCACGCATGTTGACACCCGCTATCGTGATGTCGAGGAACCAGTCCTGCCCATAGAGCCACAGCATGATGAAGCCACCTGCAAACGCCATGAAGACACCCGAGAAGTGAATCAGCGAGGCAGAGATGGTGCCGAACTGGAAGTAGAGTATCAGCAGAATCAGGAGCAGGGCCATAGGAATCACCACCTTAAGGCGTTGCATAGCGTGATGCTGCTGCTCGTAGCTTCCCGTAAACTGGAAGGTGACGCCCTTGGGCAAAACGATCTCGCCGCTTGCTACCTTCTCCTTAAGCGCCTTGTCGGCCTTTTCCACTACGTTGACCTCTGCCTCTTTGCCCGCCTTGTCGAAGGTGACATAGCCCAGCAGGTAGGTGTTCTCGCTGTTGATCATCGTGGCACCCTTGGTAAATCGGATGTCGGCCACCTGGCCCAAGGGAATCTGTGTGCCATCGGGAGCCGTCACCAGTATGCTGGCCAACGACTCGGGATCATTGCGGTATTCGCGTGCATAGCGCACACGTATCTTGAAGCGCTCTCGTCCTTCCACGGTGTTGCCCTCTGCCATACCTCCGATGGCGGTCTCGATCACGTTCTGTACCGATTGTATCGAAATGCCGTAGCGACCGAGCTTCTCGCGGTCGGGAGCAATCTCGATGTAGGGAGCGCCCGTCGAACGATCGTAGAACACCGAATTCGTATTGATGAAGTCCATCTCGCGAAGTGCCTTCTCAAACTGCAGACCTGCCTGCTCGATGCTCTCCAGGTCGGGACCATAGACCTTGAGGCCCATGGGCGACTTGAGGCCTGTCGAAAGCATGACGAGGCGTGTCGCAATGGGCTGGAGCTTGGGCGAACCCGTCAGTCCCGGCAGATTTGCAGCCTCCGTGATGGCATCCCAGATGTCGTCCTTCGAACGTATGTTGCGACGCCATTGGCGGAAATAACGTCCGCCACCATCCGGAATCAGGCTATCCTTCGGCACCTTGCGCCATTGTGTTTCGGGGTCGTAGGTACTGCCGTCCTTGAGCACGAATGCACCCGAGGCATCGGTGCGGAAGCGCTGGCGATGTCCGTTGGCATCGAGCATGTATTCGGGTACGTAGTTGATCGTGGTCTCGTACATCTGGATTGGTGCAGGGTCGAGGGCGCTCTCCACGCGTCCCCATTTGCCCACGGCACTCTCCACTTCGGGGATGGCCGAAAGTCTGCGGTCCAGGATGCGGCAGTATTCGAGGTTCTGCTCCACACCCGCATGCGGCATCGAGGTGGGCATGAGCATGAACGAACCCTCGTCAAGCGAAGGCATGAACTCCTTGCCCAGTCCGCTCCAGATCCACAGGCCGAAGGCAATGATCAGTGTGGGAATCATCATGAAGATCCACCTATGAACGAGTACCCAGCGCAGCATCCGTTCGTAGTAATATTGGAACACCCACAACATACCCAGCACGGCTCCGATGATGAAGACGACAAGCAGATAGTTGGCAACGATGCCGTTGTCGGGGCCAAGGGGCAGCCAGTGCGAAGTGAGCACATAGGTGGCAAGGAGTACGATTACGCCTATCAGCAGATGATTGGCGGTGAACTTCAGCTTGCCGATGTGGTACTTCTTCTCATTGTATTTCTCCGTTCCGTCCTTACGGCCCAGAATCCTTTTGGCCCAACGCTGCGGCCTCGGTACCGAGAACACCCAATACGCCAGGGTAGGCAGCACCACATAGCCCAGCACAAGGGCGCTCAGCAGGGCAAAGGTCTTGGTGAAGGCCAGGGGCTGGAACATCTTTCCTTCCTGCGCCTCCATAGCAAAGATGGGCAGGAAGCTGACGATGGTGGTAGCCATGGCGGTCAGCACGGCACCCGACACTTCCGATGCCGACTCACTGATCAAGTCTTCGAGTTCCTTGCCACGCAGATGTATGGTGCGGTAGCGGCCTCCCGCCTTCTCCTCCATGCGTCTGACGATGTTCTCCATGAAGACCACTCCCACATCGACCATCACACCGATGGCGATGGCAATGCCCGACAAGGCTACGATATTGGCCTCGATGCCAACCAGTTTCATCACAATGAATGTCGACAGCACGGCCAAGGGAAGCATGGCACTGATGACGATCGAAGCACGCAGGTTGATGACGAGTATCAGCACCACGATGATGCAGATCATGATTTCGTGCAGCAACGCATCCTCAAGGGTGCCGATGGTCTCCTTGATGAGCTGCGTGCGGTCGTAGAAAGGCACCACCGTCACCTTCGAAGTGCGTCCGTCGGCAAGCTTCTTTTCAGGCAAACCTGCCGAAAGGATGTCGATCTGCTTCTTCACATTGGTGATCACCTCCATCGGATTGCTGCCGTAACGCGCCACGACAACGCCTCCGACGGCTTCCTGGCCCATCTTGTCAAGACCTCCGCGGCGGTCACCCGGTCCAAACGACACGTGCGCCACGTCCTTGACTTGGACAGGCACGCCGTCCACCGATGTGATAGCAGCCTCCTCGATGTCCTTCAGCGTCTTCACATAACCCAGTCCGCGGATGATGTATTCGGCCTTGTTGACCTCCATGGTGCCCGCGCCCACGTCGATGTTCGAATTGAGCACCGCCAGCATCGCCTGATTTAAGCTGATGCCGTAGCTGCGCAGGGCATCGGGGTCGAGATCGACCTGATATTCCTTCACATAACCGCCTACGCTGGCGACCTCGCTCACACCCGCAGCGGCGCTGAGCTGATAGCGCACGTCGAAGTCCTGGATGGTGCGCAGCTCGTGCGGATCCCATCCAGGTGTAGGTTCACCCGTCTCGGGGTCACGTCCCTCGAGGGTGTACCAGAAGATCTGTCCCAGTGCAGTGGCATCGGGTCCAAGAGTAGGCTGTACGCCAGCAGGAAGCAGTCCCGTCGGCAGGGAATTGAGTTTCTCAAGGATGCGCGAACGACTCCAGTAGAACTCCACATCCTCCTCGAAGATGATATAGATGAACGACATGCCCATCATCGAGGTGCTTCGGATGGTCCTCACTCCAGGAATGCCCAGCAGTGCGGTAGTCAGCGGATAGGTCACCTGGTCCTGTATGTCCTTGGGCGAACGGCCCATCCATTCGGTGGCAATGATCTGCTGGTTGTCGCCCACATCGGGGATAGCATCCACAGCCACCGGATCGCGTGGCACCAGCTCATTGTCCCAGTTGAATGGAGCAGTCACGATGCCACCGAGGATGACAGTTAGGAGCAGGAATAGCGTGACGATCCTGTTCCGCAGAAAATAATTTATGATTTTATCAAGCATGGATTAATGTGTTAAATTTATGATCATAAGGGCTGTTAAGGGGAGTAAAAAGGGACGTCACCTTCGCCAATAGATAATGGCACCCAAGAAACATTCGTCCCTTAAAATCCCTTCCATTCCCTTAGAATCCCTTAAAATCCCTTAGAATCGTATACGTCAGCACATGCCATCCCTATCAAGGAACGGCAAACCGACTCTCAGCAAAGTCGTCTTAACACAAAAGGACACAGTTATGGCATAGTACCTCCCTTGGAGGCACTATCAGATGGTCATCAATAAGGTTTCGGTTCTGAGGCTGCTCGATCTGCAGCAGCCAGTTATCGATACAAATGCCCAACAGTGCCATCATCGGCACCATCTCAGCAGGAGTAGGTATTTCAATATGATCGTCACAAGTAATAGTCGGCTGCATCGTCATCGGCACCACCTCCATGCAGCTCTCCATCTCATTTTCAGAAGTAGCCTCGCAGCATGTCTCCTCCTCCACAGGTTCAGGCATGCAGCAGCTCTCTTCCACAAGTTCAACTCCACAGCACGTCTCCTCTTCCACAGTAGCAGGCATGCAGCAAGTCATCGCAGGTTGCGAATCAAGCATCTTGAAGACACTCAGCTTCCACGTCCCAGCCATATTGCAATGTATCAACGCAGGACTACTCCCCATGATGACTAGCATCATCAGGAGTGCAATCAATATAAAGATTTGTCCAATTCGTTGAATCATAGCAATAGCAATGGCCTATCTATCAAATTTTCCGCTGCAAAGATAGCGCAAATTTCTCAACCCACCAAATTTTAACCCCAAAAAACTCTTAATCCCCCTTTTTTTGTCGTCATTCCTCCCCCATAAGCAGGATAATAAACTCGAAAGGTGTCGACCAGCCCGAAACGTCCGTTGTCCGTTTTGTCACTCATCTACCCTATTTTTGACTACATACAAAGAAAATAAAACCAAAATTTGCTTTTTTTGCCTAAAAACGTTTGCATTTCTAAAAAAATATTTATATTTGCACCGTTGCTTCGCATCGTTATCCTGACTTCAGGGGACACGAAGTAAAGCAGTGAATATGTTGCTGGATTTCAGTGCATCTATAATCATCATTCGATGTTGTCCGAAAAAGTCGGTGACGTCAGCCCCGTAGGTTACAAGCCTGACGGTGTCTCCCCATTGTGTTCAATAGATAATTTTCAGAAAGACACCCCATGACTGACGCCTCTTCCCAGACTACAAATCCACGACAAACGCACACTCATAATTCCATTCCTTCCTATGGCTCGTCAAGCAACGATGTCCATTGGTTTCCTATGCGTGTTGCGTACGATAAAGACGTGCTGACGATTTGCTTGGCCTTGAATGAGCAGAAGATCGAATACTTCTTACCGACTGATGATGCGGTAGTGGTGAATGGCGAATCCACAAAAGTAGTAAAAAAACCGAAATTAAAAGGATCTCATCTTCGTCCATTCCACCAAATCCCATCTCACCGAACTCAAGCACAAGAATACCAAGTGTCGCTATCTCCGATTTATCACCTATATCCCCTACAGCGAAATCCGAAACGGAATGACGCTCTTGGAGCGAAGTGCATCCAATAGGATTATCATCATTCCCGATGCTGAAATGGAGCAATTTATCAAGGTGGTATCGAATGACAAGATAAATATCACGCTTATTCCTTATAGCGAAACATTCAATCACATTGGTCGCAAAATCCGAATCCTACAAGGACCGTTGGAAGATTGTGTCGGAACATTACGACGCATCAAGAACAACAAGCATGTACACATTGACTGTGGCGGTATAGTCACGGTTCAACTGGGATATATGCGAAAGGAAATGTACGAATTGTTAGATTAACGACAACATGTATATTCAAAAATGAAATAACATACAGTAATACTAAATCCACATGGAAACCCTTATCGCCAATTCAGGACTGCAATTCTATTCCCAGAAAGTGGAACTGAACATTTCTGAGCCATGTATGCTCAAAAGTGGCAAGACTCTGAAGTACTCTTTTGTCGAAAGCGAGGATATAATCACCGAGACAAGAGTATTCGACTTGTTGTGTACACATTCGTCTGGAGCCTTGATCCCCTACAAAGAGATTAAAGATGCAGAAGTGCAGACAATCAAGCCTGACAACAATGATGAATTAGATGAAGCAGGCTGCATCAAAATGAAACCCGACGCCGAAATCCAACTCTTTTCGACCTATTCGCCGGGACAACCCGAAGTAATCTCAATCAATTCGCTCGAAGCATTACGCGTCAGACAAGCCGACCATCAACAGGTATCAGCATTCAGCCTTCTCGTCAACCATTGGCTCCCTATGCCTTTCTTCGAGAAGCCTCAAGGTGATGTTTGCCTGTCTTACCCGACAGGATGGGCAAGAATGAAGTTGATTCCACTCGGCAAGGGTGTGAACAAGAACTCCGAGGCATTTCGCATTGTTTGGGCATTCGATACGACAACGGGGGATTTCCTTTCCGATCTACGCCCGATGTTTGATGAGAACGAGACCGAGAAGCAGTTCTGCCTCTGCAATCGAGCAGATTTGCTCCTCAACTTCATGTTCACCGAGGATGGCAAACTCAGTCCATTTGCCGTCTATATTTCATCGATACTTGGCCTCGATGTCGATAATATGCTTAAGAACCGCCAACCTCAGGTATTTAAGTTCGTGGCATATTACATCTACCTCGTAAACTACATACGCATTTCTGGTTTCGCTCCCGAAATAACGCTTTACAACGATCCCGCCAAGTCTATCCCTGTCGATCTCGTGCTCGACATAGGCAACTCGCGAACCTGTGGCGTATTGTTCGAAGAAGGGGATTCCTGCAGGGCCATCATGTTGGAACTTCGCGACATGTCGCGTCCCTGGGTGACCTACCGCGATCCTTTCGACATGCGCATCTGCTTCCGCCAGGCAGACTTTGGCAACGGAATCATCCTCGATGAGGACATGTTCCAATGGCGAAGCCTTGTTCGTCTGGGCAATGAGGCCCGCTCGCTTATCTATCGCTCAATCGAGGATGTGGGCTTGAGTGAAGAGACATCCAATTATTCCAGCCCAAAACGTTATCTGTGGGATGAGAAACCTTTCGATGGTGTCTGGAAAAACATGACAACCGTCGACGATCCCTACAACGTCCGCAGCAACCAGAGCGTATTCCTGAAGGGTCTTTCTGAAAACTTTGATTCCGATGGCTCGTACAAGCCCGATGAGTTCAACAGCATGGAGACCAATTACAGCCGCTCTTCCTTGATGACGTTTGTAATGGTGGAGATTTTCAACCAGGCCTTCATGCAGATCAACTCAATCAGCTACCGCAGTCCCCTCCATGGATGGGGCCGAGTCGATTGCAGCCGCTACCTGCGCAACATTGTCATCACCTGTCCTACGGCTATGCCTCGTCGCGAGCAGATCCGTTTGCGTCAGGCTGCTGTCGATGCCTTCGACGTGCTACAGCGCGCCAATCCAAGCCTCAAGCCTGTCACAATCAGTCCTTCGCCCGAATCCTTGAAGATCAATGACGACTTTGCCGAACCCGGCATGCGCCAGTGGGGCTACGATGAGGCATCTTGCTCGCAATTGGTTTACCTCTACGCCGAATTGTCACAACGCTACGACGGCGAAGCTTCACGATTCTTCGAATCGAAAGGACACGTGCGTCCCGAGTTCGTAGAGGAGGGCTACACCCAGAAAGCGCTGACCATCGGTTCGGTGGATATCGGCGCCGGCACTACCGACCTCATGATATGCTCCTACCAGCAGTCGGGCAAGGGCAAGATCGTGCCTGTGCCTAAGTTCTGGGATTCCTTCTATCTGGCAGGCGACGACATCCTGAAGAACATTGTCCAGAACGTCATCCTCGATGGTCCCATGCGCGGCTCGAAGACCGAGGGCAGTATTGCCAGCGTTACCTTGGCACGCCTGCAGGAGATGACAAACGACGAGTTGCGACAGCTCAATGTCTATACCGATCCCGATCAGCCGATCTATCGTGCCAAGATCGATTCCATTGCTCGCATTATTATCCCTGCCCAGCGCGAAGCAGCCATTAAGGAACTGTCAATCAACCTCGTCCGTGGCATCTTTGGCCGGGATGCTTCTTACCTGAGTGCCAGGGAGCGACGTTGCCGTGTAGATTTCAATACGCAGGTCAGTGTCCCAATCGCCCAGAAGTTTATGGGCCTGGTGGCAGCCGGCCAGTCTCCTCGTCGTTTTACCTTCGAGGAACTCTTCAAAGACATCAAGCCAGCCGACTACCTGTTGGATTTCTTCGAGGAGCACTTCGGCTATCGGTTCGAGGAACTGATATGGGACTTCGATCCCGAGCAGATCAACAAGGAGGTGCGTCACACGATGGAGGCGCTGATGAAGCAGCTCTCAATTGTCCTGTCGGCCTATCATTGTGATATTGTCGTATTGTCGGGCCGCCCCACTTCTCTGCCAGCTTTGCCAGAGTTGTTCATCAAGCATTATCCTGTCACTCCCGAACGTCTGGTGCGTCTCAACAAGTACCGTGTCGGCACATGGTATCCGTTCGCCGATCCCGACGGAGATTTCAACGACCATAAGTCCGTAGTTGCCGTCGGTGCGATGGTAGGCTTCCTGTCATCGACCCAGGGCTTCAATGGCATGGCTCTCGATTTCAGCCGAATGATCAAGATGATGAAGCCTACGTCCAACTACATTGGCATCTACAAGTCGTTGCGTCAGCGCGTTGATCCTACGCTGTTGACTCCAAACAAGACCAGCGCCTCTTTCGACTTAAACGTCTTCCCTGCTGCCCTCGGTTGTCGTCAACTCGACTCGGTAGGCTATCAGGCACGTCCGCTCTATGCCATCTACAATTATTCGAATTCACCATCACTCCGAATCACCATCTCACGTTTCTATCGTGACGACCGTGAACTCATCATGTTGGATGAAGTAACCGACGATCAAGGCAACGATATACCTCGTCAGCAGATAGAACTTGTTCCACAGTCCTTGGTCGACGATGGCAAGTACTGGCTCGATAAGGGTGAGTTTGAACTTTCACTGAAATAATGTTGACTAGAATTACAAGCAGACATCACAATAATCTATTATTATGATACAAGATCAAATTAATGCCATTGGCGAGGCCCTGGAGTGGATTAAGGCACATAAGCCCGAACAATATGACCAACGTTTTACCCAATTGGTCAAGGAAAGACTTGCCTTGCGCAAGCTGGACAATGCCAAGCGTGAGAACCCCGCAATTGCTGCCTATGGAGAGAGTCAAAAGGGTAAGTCGCACGTCATGAACGAACTGCTGCTCAAAGATGGGCAACCTTTCTATGTCACTGCAGCCGACAAGAATGGCAATGAGAGAAACTATGATTTCCTCGACGAGATCAATCCTCCTACTATCGGAAATGAGGCTACCGGCATCGTCACTCGTTTCACGGCTTTCGAACAGCCCGACAAAACGATCAGTCCTCGCTATCGTAAGGACCATCCCGTATTATTGAAGCTATTGTCTCCATCCGACATGGCTATAATACTTTTCGACTCTTACTGTTTCGACACTGACAATCAACGGCCACTAAACACGATCGATGAAATCAATGCATTCGCCCTGGCTCTGAAAGAAAAGTACGAAAGCTATCCTGTGCAGCCAGTAACCCCTATCATCGAGGATGACATCTACGAAATTGCCGAATATGCCGAGCACCACATCGGAACCTTGGCCGACCGTTTCTATACCAGCAACTATTTCCACATTCTTGCCCGTATTGTACGCCAGATTCCTTTAGAGGAGTTGCCTTATGCCCTCAAGATATTGTGGCATTCAACGCCCGAGATTACCAATCTTTATGACCGTCTGCTGAAGGCACACCAACGTCTCGGTTTTGCATCTGAAGTATATACCAACATCGATTCGGTGCTCAATCGTCAGAATACCATTATGGCAGTGGTTTGTCTCAAGGGGCTTAACAACAAGGATTGGCTCGAGCTGAAGACCGACGAGGAGCGCTATACCACCGTCTATATGATCGACGAACACAAGACCGAGCATGTCATCGAGCGCTTCCCGAAGTGCGAACTGGCTGCCATTGCTGCCGAGGTGGTCTTCAAGATTGATGCTTCAGCACTCGAATGTGCCATTAAGTATAACTGGGATACAATCCCTGCCGAGTCGCGCAAATTTATTTCCGGTCAGCCATTCTCAAAGGACATTCTCCATAGCAACGACCTGTTGGACTTCCCTGGTGCTCGTCCTCGCGAGGATTTCCCAGTGAATGCGCTGATGATTGACGTCATGGTGAAGCGTGGCAAAGTAGCTTATCTATTCCACAAATACTCCGACAATCATGTCATCAACATGTTGCTATTCTGCCATGATCAGGAAAATGTGCAATGTACCGACATGTATAAGCTGGTAGCTAATTGGGTCCAGAAGTTTGTAGGAAAAACGCCTGATGAACGTGCTCGCAATGTGGCACGCATGAATGGGGTACCACCCATCTTCGTTATCTGTACGAAGTTCAATATGGATCTCAAGCATGAAGTCACCGAAAATCTGAACGATTCCGTGATGCTCACCCAACGATGGGACAATCGCTTCCAGAAGGTCCTTTACAAGGAGTCTCTGAAACCCGATATCCCCGACAACTCCAATGGTGGAGATCTCTGGTTTATGAACTTCACTGCCAAAGGCAAACGTTTCGACAATTGCTATCTGCTTCGTGACTTCAAGTATTCTTCTGCAGCGGCTGGTGGTAACCTTTATACCGGATATGATCCCAAAAATCCTCTGAGCAGCGAGCAGACACGTCTGAACCCTGCCGAATTCTGGGACCGTCTGCGCGAAACCTTTATCAGCAACGAGCACGCCAAATTCTTCTTCAGCAATCCTGAGCTCGCTTGGGACGTCGCTACGACGATGAACAATGACGGCGCGCAATATCTTATCGAGCGACTGATGGTGGTAGCACCTCGCCTCAGCGTGGCTCGTCATGAGCAACTGCAGGACAAGCAGCGTGAAACCTGCCACAAGGTGTCCGAGATCCTCAGCGCTTATTATGAGAGTGAGGATGCCGACGAGAAGCTTCGCAAGAATATCCGAAAGGCTAAGAAGGTGACACGCGAACTGGATTTCTGCATTCAGCATGACAACTATTACTTCGGTCACATGATTGAACGTTTCCAGGTTACCGAGCGCGACACCTACACCGTGCTCCACAAGCTCATCCAGGGCACCGAGCTCAATCAGAAGACCACCGACTTCGGCGGTACCTCCATCATCATGAAGCGCTATGGCAAGCAGTTGGCCCTCTGCCAGAACGACAAGGAGCGCTGGGAACTGCTCCAGGAGGAACTTGTCCTCGATTCTCGCCAGGAGGTCGAAGAGTACCTGCAGCGCAAGGGCATCGACCCGACCAGCATCTTCTCTCCCAACCAGAAGAAGCACCAGAACTCAGTCATCATCGCCGACAAGACATTCGATGCCTGGATTGCCAAGCTGCGCTCGCCACTGTTGCTCGAGGCACTCACCGAGGAAGAGGAGTTCGACAGCATCATCATGAGCCAGCTCATCGAGAACATCGCAGAGACTGCCGAGCAGATGAAACTAAGCGACAAGATCGCCTCTTCGATTGCCGAATTTGTCAATGTGCTCGTCACCTCCACAATCAACGAGACCCTCGTTGCCGATCTGATGGCCACCGAAATCAACAATTTCGTCAACGACCTGGGCTTCTCCTATCGTGATGCAGAAGAAATCAATGGTCTGCGTAAAATTGCAAAGGAATTCAACCTTTCGTGCTTCGAGCACATCGATGTGCCTCGTCAGGAGACCTATACCGACGAGGAGTTGACCAAGATGTTCGACGACTTCAACGAGAATGAGAGTACGCTGACTCCATCCTTTGCCCTCAACTATTGGCAGTGGGTCGAGTATATGACGATCTCATTCATCGGCAAGGGAGGTGCCTTCAACAATTATGACCGACAGGCCAATCACCTTATGGGCGAAATCATCAAGAAAATCGGATAAATAATCCTTCCATCAATCGATACACATATTTTATTATATTATGCAAAAGATCTTCATCAACCATCCTGGCGCCCGCGACGGAAGACCCCCGTTCTGGAAGCCTTGGGGCTGTGGCGGGTGCCTGTGGCGTACACTGGTATTTCTCTCCACCTTGTTTCTTTTGTTTTTCTTGATGAGCCGTTGTCATGGCAGCGGTAGTTCGAATGATCCCGACCGACCGTTCCGAATCGACACTACAGTCACCCGACCTGTTGGCCCTGACACAGTATTTCATCTCGATCCTACGATCGATCCGCTTCCTGCTGATACCAGCCAATCCGACGACACCTCTTGGCTTCCCGAGCATCCTGGTGGCACACCACCTACTCCGGAGCTGCCGGCCGACTCGGCCAATCATATAGCACCTATCGACAACCCGGTGCGCGACAGTCTGGGCATGGAGGTCAACGGCAATGCGCTGAATGTGCTGATTTCTCTGCAGCAGAAGCAGGACATGGAGGAGGAGATGGTCGCCTGGGCTCAAAAGTTCAAGCGTGTCTATCCCGATCCAAGTTACAAGGTGTGCTATTACAACCCGCTGACAAGCTTCATGCAGATCACCGTACCTACCGACAAGCGTGAACAAGTGAAGGCCGAAATCAACGGCAAGATGTCCGAGTTCGACTTCATCGTCTTCGACGAACAGATCATGGGGGCAAATCTCAAGCCCAACGACCCGGCGATATACAACAGCGAATGCAACTGGTGGCATCAGGGCGTACAGCTCTATGAGGCTTGGGGCATCACCGTAGGCGATCCGAATATCGTGATAGGCGTTGTCGATTCTTACTTCGACCTCCGTCATCCCGAACTCCGGACCAAGCGCATCATAGCACCGTTCTGTATCGATCGCATGAATACCGACCCCACCAACCTCTTCCCGCCCGACGGTGTATCTATGGGAACGGCTATCCACGGCACACACGTCCTGAGTTGTGCAGCTGCTACGGCCAATAACAAAGAGGGCCTCAGCGGCATTGCACCTCTCTGCTCTATCATTCCTGTCAGCGTTGCCGATCCTTCGGTTCCAGGGGGCGGCTCCTCTGCGCTTCGTATCGCCGAAGGCATCCTCTACTGCATCCTGCATGGTGCACATGTCATCAATTGTTCGATGGGCTCAGCTCTGACTGCGTTTGCCGACCAAGACGAAGAAGTGCAGGTAGCCATAGCGCAGACCGAGGCGCTGGAGGAAGAGAAAGTCTGGGACTACGTCTTCCGTGTTGCCAACCGTCGCAACTGCATGATAGTATTTGCAGCAGGCAACGATGGCGCTGTAGCAGGCATCGACCCCTCGAAGCGCAACTCATCCACGCTGCGAGTTTCTGCCTGCGGTCATAATCTCGACTCCGTAGGCTTCACCAACTATGGTCTTCTTCCCGAGCTGGATGTCAACTATTCCACCGTCTCGATGCCCGGCGTAGATATCATCGGCGCCGTGCCCAACAACAAGTATATGCTGCTTGAAGGCACCTCGATGGCTGCACCTCTTGTAGCTGGCGTCGTGGCACTGATGAAGAGCATCGACTCCACGCTGACCAACGATGAGGTCATCAACATCCTGGTCGAGACCGGCAAACCACAGCCGCAGGAACAGCACATCGGTCCATTGGTGCAGATCAAGGACGCTTTGGAGCGTGTCAAGACGCGTCATCCGCAGATGGCCGATATCCTGAACGACCCCAATCAACTCGTAGGTCTGTGGGAATGCCGCAGTAGTTTGCTCGTTGCTTCGACCGACGAACCTGTCACGCTTTATCTCAAACTAGAGCCTCAGGGCCGTGGAACGGTATTCAGCATCCTTACCAATAACACTGTTCACGAAGCACCTGTTACGTGGAATGTCGATGTCGCTGAGCAAAAAGTTGAAATCCGCTCTATCACCGAACTCCAATGCCCGAAAGACCCCTGTGGATTCAAGAAGTTAATTCTTGTGGGCACTGCCGACAGCAATGGACGGATGCAGCTCGTTGGGCATCATGTAGAAAACGACCCGAATGATCCCGATAAGACATTCGACTGCGACATGGCTTTCCGCAACCGATTGACCGTCACTTGCGGTGCTTGCGGGGTCGTTAAAACCTATTAATCACACAACTAATCAACAATAACATTATTCATATATGAAACAACAAAAGGAATCCAGCGGAGTCTCCATTGCCAACATCATCACTATCATCGGACTCATCGCTTTCGGCGTCGTTACCTATCTAGGTCAGCTCTATCTCAACGACGGCGACATCACCTCCAGCATCTTGTGGGCCATAGGATTCGCAATCATTGCGGGAGCACTATCCTTTGGGGCAGCAGCGCTCAAGGGCAGAAAGATTGATGCCAAACTCATGATCATTGTTCAGATTGTGATCTTGATTATCTACATTGGCTTTGCCTTTTTGTCGTCACGAGCCACATTGAAGTTTTTCGACGTCCAGGGCGACAAGGCGACGCTGGCAGCCGTAGCTTCAGAAGATATTGCAAAGATCGATTCGCTGTTTGCATATTATGAACTTGCTGAAACGAAATTCCTGAACAACACACAGACAAGTTTCGACAATGCCTTGGCTCACCGTGAGGGTTGTGACGATAACGTCAACAATTTGCTCAACACTCTGTTGGTTACCAATAAGGAGCAAGCCGATCAGTTCATGGCGACTACAAAGAGTCGTATTCTGGGCAACACTTACCTCAGCGCCAAAGACAGTGTCCAGACCAAGTATATCACTCCATGCAAGAATGCCATTCGCACGTGGGATGTACTGAAGGTGCCTCTGATTCCTGGCGATTTGAATCGTGCCTGCCGAGGCGCAAAGGCCACAATCGACCTCTATACTACTCAAGCCCAATTACCAGTCTTCGAGACTGTGACACAAACCTTTGAGGACCCGAAAACCAACGCACACACCACCAAGGTAGTCACGACCCTGAAGGTAAACACCCAAACCTTCAACCAGGAAGCGCCCCAGCTAAGATTCGGCAGCATGGTGAAGCAGTCGCCAAAAGTTACCGTATTGGGTGTCATTGTGCTTGTAATCCTTCATCTCATGATACTGTTCACCTATTTAACTGCCTCCTCTAACGGGATTTCTTATGGAGGTGGCTCCAAGAACGGGAACAACGACGGAGGTATTAGTCTCTAATTATCATTTATTCAATATTTTCGAATTATGCCACTCACAGAATTACAAAGACAGCAGATAGTTACCCGCTGCAAGATAGCTTCGGCTCCCCAACTTTGGACTTATCTTTCAAAAGAAGAGACACCAGCCCAGAGGGAAGCTCTTTTGGAGAGAATGAAGGCTGGTGGACTTCAACCCGAAAAAATCACTTTCCTCGAAGAACGCCTGCATCAGCCCAATCCTCAGGAACAGGAGGAATGGAAAGCGATTGAAGCCAACAGCAAGGCCATGGGAACAGCTCAGTTGGAGCAGAAGCTCAAAGAGTATCTGACCCGTTGGGAGCCACTCAACCCCTATCACAGTCATATCGACGACGCCCGTCACATGCTCAGTTCAATCGTCGAAATCACCGATTGGCAGAATCTTGACCGCAATAACTACAAAGCCATCCTATCCTATCTCGCCAAGTATCCCCATAGTGCCCATTTCCAGGAACTTGACGACATCCTCTGGTCAATGGTTGATTTCCTCGATGCAAATGCGCTGTCCAAATTCATCCAGGATGTTCCCCAGTCTGTCCATCGTCAGGAAGCCGAAAATGCCATGGACGATGCAGCATGGAACGCCATCGACCATACCCGTATCGGCGACCTCGATACCTTCAGGATTACCCATCCCCAGAGTCGTCATGCCAAGGAGGCTCAAGACATCATCGCCTCCTATGCCAAGTGGGATGAAGTCAACAGTTCCGGTGACATCTTTGTGGTCAATCAATACATCAACGATTATCCCAGCAGTCCATTCAAGCAGAGTGCTGAGACCCTTTTATTGAAACTAAGACAGGACGAACTCGACAAGATGCATCAGTTAATCAACCAATATGATACGGCAAGGTTTGATCAGCTGATTTCCAATGGCATCTTCAACGTCCAGTCGCTGGTAAATGAAGGTCTTATTACGCATGAATCGTATAGCAAATACCGCTATCCTACGGAATTGCCAGATATTAATATGGAAAAGTCTACAAGTATCGATATCTGTCCTCCCGATCGAACCGATGTATTCTTTTTCGGAATTCCTTCCACCGGCAAGACCTGCATTTTGATGGGACTGCTCAATGCTGCCCAATTGTCTTACGACTCCGTGTCCATGGGCGGCACCTATGCGGCCGACCTTGTGGAATACGTCCTCGCTGGCCGTGTACCTCCTTCCACTTATGGCACTTTTACCACGGCTATCAAGGCAGAAGTTAAGGAACGCAACACAAAAGGCAATGCCAATGAAACTCATCCCCTGAACCTCATTGAGATGTCGGGTGAAGAGTTCGCATTCCAGATTGTCAAGAACCCTAATGGCAAAACATCTTTTGACCAAATGGGTTCTGGAGCTACCAATATTCTGAAAAACAAGAATCGCAAGGCTATTTTCGTTATCCTTGATCCTACTGCTGACAACCGAAAGGTGAAACGTCCTCGATTTACCACTGATAAGGACGGCAACAAGATTCAAATCGGCGAAGAAGTCGTTTACGTCAGCCAAAGACAAATGCTGCAAAAACTCTTCGATTTATTCCGACAGCCCGAAAACAAGGATATTGCCGAACTCATCGACTCCTTCCATTTCATCGTGACCAAGGCCGATCTTCTTGGAAATGACATTGAACGTAAGACAAGAGCCAAAGAGATAATTATGGAACGCCATGGCAACATAATTCCCGACATAAAGGACTGGTGCAAAGAGAATGGTATCAACAATCGTTCCGATGGCAGTCCCAAGTTGTATCCCTTCAGCCTTGGCCAGTTCTATATCGGTGACATCTACGACTATAAGGATACCGACGCCAATCGGCTTATCGAAGCGATTCTCAATTATACAATAAAAGTAAGCGCTCATGACTCTATATGGTCCAAAGTGACAAGATTGTTCAACAAACCAATTATTTAAAGCAATGAGCAAGGAAAAAAATATAACACTATCAATCTGCGGCAATGCAGATTCCAATTCCGGATATCAGCAACTTGTAGCTATTGAGCCAGCTTTTTATCCTGAAGACAAGACCTATTCTGCAGTAATGATGAACGAAAGCTACTATACGCTGCAGAATCGTACGGATGTCACTGTCATTATTAAGACAATCAACAACGTAAGCGGCTACGGTCAGACGCGAGAAGGACGTTTGCGAATAGGCATCTCAATCCCGGCAGGACTCTGTATCAGCAACCCCAAGGTGCTGATTGATGAGTTAGAGATGGCTTTCAAAAGCAACTATATGACCCAGGGACTGAAGTGGCAGTTCAAGCGTGCGGAGTACGACCTGAATATCTTCAGTAGCATCCTGCAGAAATATCCACTCTTCCCCTCTCCCACCGTGCATCGCCCCATGACTACAGGAGGTGATGTTGCCTATGTATTTACTTCGAACATTACGGAGTTACTTTACGACTACCAGTACAAGGAGTTCCAACCCTATGGAGAAATCGTCATTGCCGAGAAGGGCACCGCAACCACTGGAGTCATCAATAGCCTGGCCATCCCACGTCAACCTATCTACGATGTGCATATTTTGCGCAACGGCAAACCGCTTGAACCCGTGGACCCCATCAGCGATTCCGGTAAAATTATGGATTTTACGGTCTTGCCTGAAGACCAAAGCGTTTATCAGCCGGTTTCTGTAAAATTCAGCATCGATGAGCTAAAGAGCTTGCTCTCTGGCGACAAGGATTGTGAATGGGGCCAAATCAGTTTGGATGAGAAACAGGAAGCCGTAGCGATTAAGGTGCAGTCGTTCCCCGAGAAAGTGTTCGATTGCCGTCTTGTCGTGACGGGCGAGAATATTGACATGTCGAAAATCGAGCTGAGCAATGGTCGCTTCATCAAGACTGTGTCAGCTACAGGCAATTTCCAGTTGAAGGGCCGAGAGATCTACGACTCGTGGTCTGTCAAGTATCCTTCTGATTGGTCGCTGACATTCTCCCCTTCTGAGCTGAATTTCCAAAGGCAGCTGGTACAGAATGTCAACGTGACAAAACCCAAGCCAATTGCACCCAAGATTGTTGATCCCTATATGCCCGGCGTCAAGGACCCCAAGCTGGCTGATGCCAACTATGACCTGTATACTGTCGAGGCTACAATTGTCAATCCTCAAGGCGTCGATAAAGACTTCTTTGCCAATATCATCCTGACACAAAATGAAGGTGGTTGGGAGTATGCACGCAAGATTACATTGTCGAAAGTTAGCGAAGATCGTGAAGACAAGAATATCTATTGTGGCTATAAGGGGGAGGTTCCTGTACCTAAGGACATAGTGGGCTTAGGTTCAAATTCCTTCTCGGTTAGGGCTACAATCCCATCCTTGAATATTCACTTCACTAAAGATAACGTACAATTAAGAAAGAACTCCACCATCGACCTCGGCGAAGACAAACCCGGTAGCGGAATCAAGAAAAGCATGCCATTGCTCTATGCCATCCTTCTGGCGCTAGGTATGCTGCTGATTGGTGGTGCTGCAGGTTGGGGAATCACCTACTGGCTGAACTCTTCGAAAGAAACTCCTGTTCAACCAGCACCTCCACAACCGACACCGGCTCAAACGACTCCTGCTCAGTCGAATCCTTCTCAGCCCGCTCCTGTTCAACTGGTTCCCAATCAACCAGCACCTGCTGAACCTGCGGCTACTTCAGATCCCACGAATCAATCGATTGAATCGTCTCAAGCAAATACCATTGCAACAGCGGATAATCAGAACGACATAGCAGCCGAATACAATAAGAAGTTGGCACACATCAAGACGCTTGATTTTAAATTCAGTGAGATAGCTGGTATAAAGCAATTCTTGAACAATCAGGAAGCAAAGAATATTGAAAAAAATAAGCTTGTCAAGGACAGACTTTCCTATCATGTGGATGTAGCGGAAAAGGTATATAAGGCAATATCTTTTGCAAATTCCACTGCTGAATCTATAAAAAAAGCTGTGGGAAGTTATGCTGCTACTTCTAATACAAACTTAGATCAGAAAATTCGTGCCGCTATTTGTGCAAGTTATTCAGGAGATTATAGGGATGCGAATAAAAAAACACCATACTCTCGTAGCCAAAGCAATAAAGCGGTCGAATCAGCCAGAAACTGCAAATCATATCAAGACTTGTACTATATTCCTGATTTAGTTCTTTCTGACAAAGAAGATTAATTATGAAGATACTTAAACTACTAGGAATCTTTATTGTCGTTCTGGGCATTGTCATCGGTGCTTTGTATATCAAATCGGCACTTACCGATGCTGATTCTGACGATATAAAGATCATCTTGCCCGACAATGTTACCGACCAGCGTGCCGAAATGGAGGACTTCTGGAACCGTGCAGAGGATTGGGATGCCAAGCATTTCGAAGCCGAATATTCCCATATCCAGCAATGCCTGCATGCAAACTATATCGACCATGCTGCTGCCAACCAGCTCACATCCCTGTTGTGTAACCTTGTCATCAATCGCATGCATGGTCTTCAAGTGGGAGAATACCACAAGAGCGACTGCAACATCGGCATCGTGAAAGGCTATATGAAGGGCATCGATGCAGTTTGCCAGAAGCTGTCGTCCTACAACAATGACGATCGTGTCCGACAACTCCGCGACATCGAGAAGCTGTACGACGAAATAAGCACCTTCGGCAAGTCGTCGTTTATCCCAGGCAACAACCTGTCGGAAAATGCCGACGGTTCCCACCAATGGCTCGATTATGATTCCTATGCCAAAGGGCGTCGTCAGAAAGCCGCCGATTATCGTGAGAATTCCACGTATGTCCAATTCTTGAACAATATCACTGTGCTCAAGAATGGCATCTCGGAAGAAAGCGTCAATTCGCGACTTACCAAAGGGAAGAAATCCTATGGCTCTGCATTGGCCAAGGCCATTGCGGCTGCCTACGAAGGTATTCCTTCCGGCGAAGTGTCGCAATCCACATTCAACAGCATCAAGAAAGACTATCAGAACTTCTACCGCCAATATGGCCGCAACAACGAGTCGGCCGACGACGTGATGAGCAACGAACTGATAAAGATCGAGGAGAAAATGAAACAGAATACCCTGTAATGCTACATTTTTAATCGAACATGATGAAACAAACAATTGTATTCCTTTTTAGTTGCTTGCTTTTTCTGTCCTTGGATAGGCCCATTCTTGCGCAGGATGTCTCTGCTGAAGCTTATGAAAAGGTTGTAGCTGACAATATCGAGCTCAAGAAGCAGATCGCTGATCGGGAGTTCGAGATAAAGGCACTGCAGGATTCTCTCAAAAGAGTCAATGCCGACTTGACGAAGAAGGCGAAAGAGCATCAGAAGGCTCAGGATGATCTCGATAAGGCAAGGCAGGACAACGAGCAGTTGAAAAGCTCCCTTCGCAAGGACGACTACGACAAGGCCATGGCTAAGGTGCAGGTGTTGGAGGGGAATTTGCAGGACCTCAAGACCCAACTCGATTCGCTGGCTTCCGAAAACCAGAACCTGAACAACGTCAAGCTTGAGATCATCAAGCAGCGGGAGGAAGCTTATCAGATAATGGCCCAGTCGCCCTTCAGCCTGCTGTCGGCAGTAAGTTTGCGAACTGCACTATCCGAATGCCAGGTCTTCAAGGATGAGCTCAAGGGCACCATCGATATGCTATCCCGTGCCCAGCTCGGCAAGGAGGTGTACGACAAGGCAACCAAAACCATGACCGAATTGTCTTCCCGTGGGAAGATCGACCAGGTTCGTACCGAACTAAAGTCTCGCATCGACTTGAACGTGGATACCCCCGAGCAGATCAACGAATTGGCTGAGCTTCGCAAGCAATTGGCGATTTACAAGAATGGAATTGACGAATACCAGGCAATCATCGAAGTCTTCAACGGCGACGCTACCCTTGCCACATTCCGCGAAAGCGGCAACAGCAGGAAAGCACTGGAGCAGATCGAGAAGGATTTGAAGGAAGATGGCATGCAACAATCGTTCGACATCATCAATCAGACTCCGTCCCTCAAGGACCACTTCGCCCGATTCCTGCAGCACATGAGAGAAAATCCCATCTCTGTCCCTGCCGAACAGATAGAAATTCAAAACCTATAACTTGCGTATGGAAACGCTAAAGAAAGTCAAAGCTACCGACGTCTATCAGATAGCCAAGGTGTCGTACGATGCATTGTTCTCTGCACTCAAACGACTCCTGCCTCCCGAAGAGATGATCTTCGCCGAATCCAAGAAAGGTTATGACCAGCTATTTTGGGTACATCCCGAAGGAGGTTGGATCAACTATGCCGAAGCTGATGAGTCACTACAGGCACAAATCGAAGAAGCGGTGGCACAGCATCGTGAGCGTGTTCGCGCTCTCCTGTCGTCACAACCCAATCTCCAGGTCTTGGTGGATACCATCTTCACCACGCCTGGTAACGACTTCTACTATTTCCGACTCTCCGATTCAGGTGAATTGCAGTTGATGCTCTCCGGTTGGGGATTCAGGAGACCTGTGGCAAGGTCTATCGGGCATGGCACGGTGCACAATACGTTCGAGAAGAAGCAACGTGTCGTGATTTCCTTCTCCAGTCAGGGCAAACCCGTTCCTCACTATGAGTTCGTGCTGCATATTCCCGCACTGTCACGCACTTTAAACAAAATGACCGACGACGAAGGCCTCTTCGTCCTCACCGACCAGGCGCAGATAGGCAGCAAGTATCAGCTGGAGGATCATCTCACCGAACAAGTCTTCGACCTCGTAGTCGAAGAGGGTCGCGAGCGCTATGACTACGATGTCACCATCGAGACCAATGAGCCTCAGCCTGAAGTCAAAGAGCCTGAACCCGAGCCCATAATCCCCGAACCGGAACCATTAATCCCTGAACCGGAACCCGAGCCCGAGCCCGAACCCATAACCCCTGAACCATTAATCCCCGAACCGGAACCCGAGCCTGAGCCGGAACCCGAGCCAACCCCCGAACCAGAGAACCCTGAACCCTTAACCGAGTCTCCTATCCTCCCCATCCTCCATGTGGTTGGCACCGACGAACAATCGGCACCCGATTTCCCGATTGAGGTTCAGTACGAGGGACAGGCATGGCAATTTGTCACCGACCAGGACGGTCGCGTCCAATTGCCCGAGATGAAGACCGGGCATCAGATGCAGGTGACCGAAGCCATCGACCACGCCACCACTTCCTCCTATCTCCTCCAGGCCGATACGCTCGAATACGTCTTCCGGATTCCTTTCTCGAGCTACACGGGCAGCTGCGACTTCCTGATTCGTACCGAGGATCATAACGGTCAGCCGTTCAGCGGTCAGATAGCCTTCCACCAGGCCAACACCCCCACGCTTCTGGTGCGTCTCGATGAGAAAGGACAGTGCTGGCTCGACCGCAATTCCTTCCGTCTCGACACCGACATCGTGGCCGATCTCTCATCTGCTCACGCCATCTCTAGTCCTTCCCTGCCGAAGGTCACCTTCCAGCTTCACGAAGGCGAAAAGGAATATTTGCTGTCGCTCCGCAAACCGGCATCATCCATGACCTTGCTCGAGATCTTCCTGGCGCTTCTGGGGCTCGTGTTCCTCTTTTTCCTGTTTATCCTCTTCTTTGTATAGTATCACCTCTAATTCTTCATCTGTATGTACTATCCCCTACTGATATATTTCATCGTAGTCTTTTATTGGATGAACGTTGTGACCTTTGGCCTCTATGGTTGGGACAAGCATCAAGCTGTCTACCAGCGTTGGCGTGTTCCCGAGGCAGTGCTGATCCTGTTCTCACTGTTTTGCGGCGCATGGGGTGGAGTAATGGGAATGCTACTATTCAAGCACAAGACCCGTCACACGCTCTTCCTGATCTGCAATCCCTTGTTCCTGCTCTTGCAATTTGCTGCAGGCCTTTACCTCTTCTACAAGTGTGGCATTTCCACGCTTTCAATCTTCTAACCTTGTAACCCTTTTACCGAATAACCGACATCACCAAAACTGAAGTAATATGGAAATCATAAGAACTGCGACATCCCAGGAGGTTTATTCCACGCTTAAGAATTCCAATCATCTACAGGTTTATGACCAGCTGTCCAAAATTGCACCGGCCGAAAGCGCGTTTTTAGCCATATATCAGAAGTCTTACGATGGTTCTGTATGGAAACACGCCGAAGGCGGATGGATTGGCTACAGCGAAGCCGACGACCTTTTGCGAGGTCTCGTGCTGAGCGAGATCGAGCGCCACAAGAGCGCCCTTCGCGCCAGCGTTTCCGCTCACCCCGAATTGAGCAAGATCATCGAAAATGTCCTTTCCAGCCCCGGCAACGAATATTACTATTATCGTATCGACGACCTGGGACAGCTGGAGGTTCTTATGACAGGATGGGGATTCAAGAAGCCTGTCCGTCGTGAGCCCAAAGGCGTTGTGGTCGACGATCCTCGTGAGAAGTTCCAATCGGTAAGCATCTGCTTTGTCGATTTTGGCACCCGTGTCCCCAACCGCACTTTCAAGCTTGAGCTTCGAAAGATGAAACGCACCATCGAGCGAGTTACCGACGACAACGGCTTGTTCCTTGTCGGCGAGCAGATACTCGTCGGCAGTGTGCTCCCGGTCATCGACACCGTCACCGGCAAGACGTTCGAGCTCACCGTGCAGAAGGACCAGGACATCTACGAGTGCGACGTGACCTTGCCGAAGCCCACGTTTGTAGCTTTCCTCGAGAATGGCCAGCGCACCCCTAGGCGCAGCTTCACGATCACCTTCGAAGGCCAGGACATCAGTTGCCAGACCGATTCCACGGGCCTCTACCAGGTGGGCGACCACCTGCCTTCGGGAACCTATATCCGCCTCAAGGATCTCACGACGGAGCGCGAGTTCGGTCTCAATATCCTTGAAGGCATCGAGGTTTACGAGTTCGACGTGACCCCCACCCCCATACCCGATCAGTTCACCTATGTGGCATTGCTGGCCGAAGGACAACGTGTTGCCGACCGCGACTTCATCATCACCTATGAGGGTCGTGAGATTGCCTGCCGCACCGACAATACAGGTATATACAAATTGGGCAACCATCTGGTACCAGGCATCGGTTTTCACCTCAAGGACATCGAGACCGGCAAGGAGTTCGATTTCAACATCGTCGAGGGCAAGGATGTTTACGAGTTCGACGTGACTGCCGATCCCGAACCCGACAAATTCTCCTATGTGGCATTCTATGCCGAGGGACGATGTGTCGCCGATCGCGACTTCATCCTCACCCGCGATGGCCAGGAGATTGCCTGCCGCACCGACAATACAGGTCTGTACCAGCTGGGCAACCATTTGGCACCAGGTTCATGGTTCCACCTCAAGGATGTCAAGACCGGCAAGGAGTTCGATTTCAACATCGTCGACGACCAGGACATCTACAAATTCGACGTGACTGAGGCCGTTCCCGAACCGGAGAAGATGGTGCGTCTGCGCATTCTCGATCCCGATGGAGCACTGGTACCTGATCTTCAGGTTCGCGTCACCATCAGCAAGGACATCGAATTTCTGGTCAAGACCGATGAGACGGGTTGCGTCCAGATTCCTGCTTCAAAATTCATTCCAGGCAAGAAGTTCAAGGTGTCGTTCGAATATGATAAGCCCAAGAAGACGGAGCAAAAATAATCTATATGAAATACAGCAACAAAACTACGTTCGATCCTGATGTGCTGGAGTACGACTTCCAGATGAAGCGACGGAAGCCATGGTGGCTGCTGCTGTTGCTGCTTTTGCCGTTCTTGTTGCTCATCCGTTTTCAGCACGATCTGGAGGTCACATGCCTCGATAGCGAGAACAGCACCCCAATCATCGGAACCGACGTAATTCTTTCGTATCAGGACTACTACATCTACAAAGGCGGTCAGTTCTTCGGCAAGGACTCCATTCTCATGGCCCAGCCCACCGACAGCACCGGCTCCACTACCTTCCGCAATCTTCCCGGCAGCGTATTCAGTCTTCTTTGCGGGTGGTTGTCGCGAGGAACAATCGACGTCCATCCCGAATGTTATGGTCTGGAAGAAGCCTATCAGTGTTTTGTCCACTATCATCGCCACATCACCCTCCCGCTTCAGCTCGTCACCGTATCGGTCCCCGTTCAGGTCATCGACCTTGAGACCGAAGAACCGATTCCCGGCATCACCATCCGCTGGGTCGATGGCCATCATCAGGAAGCACAAGATTCCCTGGTGACCGATCCTGTGGGCCGTGCGGTCATAGGCCCGACGCGCTATTGCGGGCAGCTCCAGCAGCTGACGTGTTCAGGCTATGGTTATGCCGACACGTTGGTTCAGCAGGTCGATGTCCGTCCATGGGCCGATGCTGCCTCCCCGTTGGTAGTACGGATGCGCCCCATCAAGGCAAGCTTTGCCTTCACCGTGCTCAATTCTATATCACACCAGCCCATCCCTCAAGCCACCGTCGAGGTGAAGCTTGTGTCGCGTGGCGGCAACTCCGACACAGGCAGTGCTACGACCAATGTCGATGGCCTTGGCCGCGGCTTCTATGGCAACGGTGCTATCCTGTCATCGCTCGACCTGCTTGCCGGCAAGGCTCATTATAAGCCGGGACAGTTCGACTGGACGCCCTACCGCGAACCTCACAACGTCGATCACTTTACCCAGCTGCCCGACTCGCAACGTGTCATCTACCTCGAGCCCGAGCCCTATGTCGTGGAGTTTGTTGTGCTCGACTCTTTGACCCATCGCCCAATCGCTGGCGTCACCAACGCCATCACCATCACGCACTTGGACGGAAGCCGTGACACGATTCCTGCCGAAGTCTCCAATCGCAATGGCGTCTTCCCCATCAAGGCGATGGAGGGCGAGACCATCGATATCCTGTCAACCCTCGATCCCGAATATGTGCGCAAGCACTCCCATGTTGTTCCATTCATGGGTCCCGATACCATCTATCTCAGGTCCAACTTCCAGACGCTCACTTTCCGCACCCTGCTGCAAGGCACCGAGCAGCTTTTGCCCAACTGTCATCTGAACGTCAGGACGCAAAGCGGGACACGCAGTGGCTTCCCGACGTCAAGCGGGAATGGTGTGTTCACCATCAGTCAGGTGCTGCCCAACGACAAGCTCTTCATCTCGGCATCGAAGAACCAGGCCGTCAACCAGAGCAAGATCAACGGTCAGAGCGTCAAGCAGCTGTTGAGTGCTTCGCAGTCCGAGCGCGACATACCCCTGCCCATCGAGTATCGATTCAGCAGTGCCGATCAAGGTCTAAGCGAGCAGGATTACGATATGGGCAAAGGCCCCTATCGTTTCCGGTTCAGTTGGGATCTTTGCGAAAAGTGTACACTGTTCACCCTGCTCGATGGCGGCACAGTGATTGCGACCATTGGCTTCCATGGCGAAACCAGTGCGCTGAAGAGCGGCGAAATGATCTTCAACGCCAGCTCCTCCAATCTGCACATCAAGACCAATAATATCAACGGGCACAACTGCACATACCGTATCAAGCGTCTCTAACAACGATTCTTATAATTCTAAAAAACATAAAATATGAAATTAAACACCCTCCTCCTACCCCTTTTCGCCGGTCTGTTGTTATCAATCTCTGCATGCGGACCCAGCAGGTCTGAATATGAAGCAGAGCGTGAGCGCGCCGATTCACTGCAGCGCCTTTCTGAAATCCAGCGGTTGGACCTGATGGAGATCAATAGTTTTGTCGATGATGTCAACCAAAGCCTCGACTCCATTTCGCAGCAGGAGATGGAACTCGTCTTTGCCCGCACCAACTCCGACGGCGTAGCTCTGACCCGACATGAGGTAATGAGCAATCTTTCCAAGTTCCAGATGATGCTCCAACGTCAGCATGCGCGTATCCTCACCCTGCAGGATTCGCTTCACAACCTCTCGCTTTCCGAGAATGCCTCAAAGAGCCAGGTAGTGAAACTCACCAAGATGATCGCCTATTTGAATAAGCAGCTGGAGGAGAAGGAAGCCGAAGTCACCTCCCTCAAGGCTGAGATTGCCAGCAACAGGCGCAACATTGCCGATCTGCAACGCAACGTGGAAGACCTCAATCAGAACGTGTCCGATCTGGAGTCAGCCAATCTGGTACTATCCGAAGCCACAGCCGAGAAAGACAAAATGATCTACAGGGGATATTATATCATCGACACCCACAAGAACCTTGTCGACAAGGGAATCGCTTCGAAACGCAACATCCTGAAGGGCTCGAAGATGAAGCTGGACAATATCAACAAGAACCTGTTGAAGAGCGTCGACACGCGCACCCAGACCACATTTCAGATCAATGGGCGAAAGCCTAAGGTCCTGACCTCTCACCCCGATGGCAGCTATCAGATTATCTCCAATGCCGACGGAAGCTCCACCCTCAAGGTCTTGAATACCTCCTCATTCTGGGGAACAATGCCTTACTTGATCATCGAAACCGACTAAAACATCTCGAATATGAAATACAACGAGAAAATAGAGTTCAAGCCCGACCAGCTTGAATACGATCTCAGGATGAAGAAGCGTCACAATTGGTGGTGGCTGCTGCTCTTGTTGCTCATTCCGCTGATATTATGGCTCCTCTCCCGATGCGACGGCATCGTCGTCACTCCTCCCGAAGATTTTAACGACACAATCGATATACCCGTCGACCCTGCTGTATTCCATCACCCGGTACAGGTAATGCTCACATGGCACAATTATGACGACTTGGATCTGCACGTCAAGGAGCCTAACGGTTTTGAAATCTATCACAGGAAAAAGACCGATGCAGAGACTCTAGGTCATCTCAATTTTGACCGGAATGTAAGTGTCATTACCGATCATCCCAAAGAACACATCAGTTGGCCGAAAACCGACAAGATGCTTCCTGGAGAGTATTTGGTCTTCGTTCGGAACTATAAGGAAAGATCTGATTCCATCAACGATTATCAGGTAGATGTCATTTACGACGATACCGTCTATCGCTTCGATTTACACGAGGAGATAACAGAGATGAACACTGTTGGTATCGTGAAGTTCTCTTGGGATCCCAATGCCGGCCTTACCATCCTTCAAACGAGAGTCACCCCACAAACCCTGACCCGCAGCGAAGCAGGATTATAAGACCCGATGCTCTTTCCCCGAGCAAAAAAAAGACAGCCCCACATCCCGGGCTGTCTTTTTTTGCTTGATTCATATCTTATTCTCCAACAATCCTGGCAAACCGGCGATAGAAAGGATGTGCACGATAAGCCCCTTCTGATTCGCGTGGCACAAAGAGGGTGACCTTGGCGACGTCGATGTCCGATTTCTCATCAAATGCCGACAAAGGTGTCTTGTGCTTCATGTGCAATTCCACCAAGTTTTTACAGCCCATGAATGTGTATTCTCCTATCAGCATGACGCTACTCGGGATTGTCAACGAGGTGAGCTTATCGTTGTTTTCGAAAGCGATTGATTCATTGTCGTTGCATACGGCATTGATATAGACGATACCGTCGGGCACTGTGAACGTCTCCAACCCAACCGGGACATGCAGCAGCGCCCTTCCATCCTTCGAGCAGATGGCTCCATTCTTTTCGCTAAAGCATGGATTGTCCGCGGCGACAACGTAGCGCTTGTTACCGTAGGTTTCGGAAAAAGCAACAAGTTCAATCTTCGTCACATTTTTTGAAATCTCGATCTCCGTGAGTTTTTCACATCCCCAGAAGGCGCCCTCCTTGATTGTATGGATGCAGTCCGGCGTCTTGAATGACGGGAATCCTTCGGGCACACGAATAAGGTCTTTGCCATCCTTCGAACACAACGCACCATCAATATCACAATAGACCGGATTGCTCCTGTCAACGACAAATCCCCTGAAGCCTTTGTATCCCCAGAAGACGCTTCCCGACTCAATGTCCAACACATTCGCGGGAATCTCTATCGTGGTAAGCCTGCTACAACCAGAGAAAGCATCATAATCAATCCTTGATACAGAACTGGGGATGATGAACCTTTCAAAACACGGCGGCACCTTATACAGAATACTCTTGTCTTTGGAATACAGGACGCCATCTTCGCTTCTATAATTACTATTGTCGCGATCCACGTTAATTCTCCTGATTCCGGGGCAATCGCTGAAAGCAAACATCCCAATCTCCATTACACTCGAAGGGATATCGATTGATTCAAGTTTCGGGCAACTATGGAAGGCAAAGCTATCAATCTTCTGTACCTTATCTGGAATCCTGATTGAGCTAAGGCTACTGCAGCCCCAAAAGGCATTCTTCTCGATCAGATTGATGCTTTCAGGCAATACGATGGAGGTGATTTTCTTGCAGTTCCTGAATGCATCCTCGGCGATGGTCGTCACCTTGTTGGAGACGATCGCAGAGAAGAATCTTGACAAGCCACCACCGGAACTCTGTCCGAGTTCGCTCATACTGCTGGGGACTACCACCTTACCTTCATAACTCTCGTCACATTTAACCAGTGTCTTGCCATCTGCGCTAAATGTCAATGCGTCTTTCAAAAACATATAAGTAACTATTTAAAATTATTAGCGGTTTTGCGTGTGCAAAGATACCGTTTTTTTGCTCAATCTCCAAATATAATTTGAAAAAGAATGAAAAAACCGAAGGAGAAGACCCTCTAATCCTCCTGCTTAGGGGAAGGAATTATGTTCGGACCATCTTTGAAGCATTCTCCCATGCCCATTTTTCCCCTTTTAAAAATTCGGATGAAAAAAACACCGGATTAATTTGGCAAAGTCGAAGAAATCACCTATATTTGCACCCACTAATCAATTATCTCATGGCAAAGAAATAAGCACCACCCCACCATGTCCTCTATAAAAATCCTCAACACCGAATTCAAGCTGCAGCTTGACCTTCAGTACGCATCAGCCATCAAGGCGGGGTTCCCCTCCCCTGCCGAAGACTACATGCGTGATTCACTCGACTTCAATCGTGACCTCATTGCCCACCCCGAATCCACCTTCTACGGGCGCGTGGAAGGCGATTCGATGATGGAAGCCAGTATCTGCGATGGTGACATCGCCGTCATCGACCGATCCATACAACCGAGGGATGGTGACGTCATCGTCGCCTTCCTCAACAACGAGTTCACCATCAAGTACCTCGACCTCACCCACCGCCGCGAGGGCTACATCGAGCTCCGTCCCGCCAATCGCAACTTCAAGCCCATCAGAATTGATGAAGACGACAACTTCGAAGTCTGGGGCGTCGTGGTTTGGACAATCAAGAAGTGGAAGTAAGCCCCCTCTGCCATGTGACGCGACAAATCCGGAAGGGGTTCGTCGAATTCGTCGCGATATTTGCCTTCTGTCGCTATATCAAGACGAAAAAGTCGAAATATTTCTTGCACACCTCACATAAATGCCCTATCTTTGCAGCGCGAAAACAAATAAACCAATATTTCAGCATGCCCTTCAAGTTTTCTTGGAGGGCACGCACTATTTATAATACAGGGTCTTATTGTCAGCTGTTCGTTACAAACCATCAAAAAATTACTGACTATCCCCCATTACCTCGTTTTCCTATTAAATCGTATTTAATCCTCCAGGCCCGTTAATTATTTATTTTCACAAATCCGCTAAATCCGCTAAATCCGTAACGCTTTTAATTCTCAAATTCTCAATAAAAACAATTGAGATCTGGATAGCCAATATTTTTCAGGATTTTCCAAGATTTTTATGATATATTCTTGCCGCTTCACCTCATTCTTCAACGAGTTTGAAGTCTTTCCACGTGCTATTTTTATAGTATTTCATGCTGCCCTTAGGTATGTAGATCGTGATCTTCGATTTATCGACACCATCGAATGCATCTTCATGCAAAGACGGAGGAGTAGTCCTTCTTATAACAATTTTTCTCAAGCTGGTGCAATTATCGAAAGCGAAATCTGAAATTTCTTCCACGCTGCTCGGTATAGTAACCGACTGCAGATTAAGGCAGTCAGCGAAAAGACAACCATTGATCCATGTCACGCCTTCCGGAATTTCCACTGAAGTCAAGCCTGTGTGGGCGAAAGCAGCAAAGCCGATATACTCCACTGTTTTCGCGATGGTCACCTTGGTCAATTCTCTGCTATCGTCGAAAGCCGAAGCGTAAATACTATTCACAAGATACTTGTTGCCTTCGAATTCGACATACTCAGGGATATTGATCTCACCCTTATAATCCGACGGATTTACGGTTACCATAGCATGCCTTTCAATAGTATCATTCTCGTCACAGACACTCAGAATATAATAGATGCCATCGATTTGTGCTACGAGACGCTCTTCACCCTCTGGTTCATCAAAGAATGCCCCAAGTCCGACGAAGGATAATGAGTATGTCGGCCCAGTTGGTAATAATGGTAATTTGGGGTCTTTTGGCGCTCTGAAATATTTCTTAATAACTTCATAATTAGCTCTATAAGGAGAACCATTACGGTAAATGAATTTCTTCGAGGAGACTCTTTTTGTTTTATCAGATGGTATTCTTCCAGGTTTATTGGGAAGCTTCTGGCCTATATTAAAGCTAATTAATTCCAGCCATACCGTTTCTCCGGCCTTGAAATTCTCCTCGACTAAGTCAAGATCTATCATTTCTGACTTCCCCATCCTGAGGAGTTTACTTTTGACAGAAACGCCCGATTCGCTTTTAATCACGAAGTAAGCAAATGGTAGAACCTTGTTCTCCAAATAAAATGCTCTAATCTCTTCCATAGTATTTAGTTTTTAAAGTATAACCCCACCCGATAAGCAGCATAGGCAGATTATACAAAGTTAGTAAAAAGAATTCGCTGCAAATATAGCATCTATTTTGCAAATCTCCAAATATTATGAACTCTTTTTCCAAAAATTCGTGATAAAATATTCCCAAACATCTTGACAATCCATTTTTTTTGGTCCTAATTTTGCACACAACAAAAAATTACAAAAAAAGTTTATTAAAAATCATTAACGAATAATTAACGGTCCATTATACGGTCATTAACGTTAAAGGTATAAGTGTCATGATAGGGCCCGCTTCATTTCCTCATCAGATTTCCTCAATGAATTCTTGCGTAAGCAATAACACGTACTCACACGTAGCGTAAATCTGTGTCTATCCGTACATCTGTGTGCCCTTATATTGAAATGGACCCCACAACATCCTCCGGTAGGATTCCCACCCGTAGCATTTGGCAATTTCGTCTAAGAATTTGGTGCTGACGTTGTAGCTTCCCCTCCATCATCAGCAGCCATGAGGTTGGTGCTGTCGTCGTCCCTGAGGATGCCGTTGAAGGGGATGACGGGGGCTTGATTTGTGGGGAAGGGGTTGTCTGCTTCTTGGCTTCGCGCTTGCCCTTGGCACCAATGACGGGCATGGGAGGGAGGATGCGGGTGATGCCGACGCCGGTGGTGGTGATTTCGCCTTGCTCGAAACTGTCGTCGATGAATTGGTAGGTCTCGGAGGGCTTGAGGTGCTCTTCGCTGATGATGGTGTCGAGGTCGCGCTTGCTTTTTTCTTCCACAATGATACAATAAAAGCAGGCTGGTCCTCACGGATGAGCCTGCTAAGTTTGCTTTTTACTTATATGTTATTCAATTTGCCCATAAAGGGCATTATGCAGATGCAAAGATAGCAATTATTTGCTCAATCTCCAAAAAGAAATTGAAAAGGTGCTTTTTTTCAATCAAATGTTTGGATATGTTGGGAAATATGGTTATCTTTGCACTCTCTTAATTAGTGAATAGCAAATTGTATGTGTTTGCAAGCCCCCCTGTGAAGGTCGGCTTGCTTTTTTCGATTTCATTAGGATGAAACCCATTTTTCGCCTATTTAAGGATTTGGAATTAAAATTCCTAAAATTATTTGGCAAAGTCGAAGAAATCGAGTATATTTGCACCCGATAAACCGTTATCTTATGGCAAAGAAACAAGCACAAGACAAGACATCGATAGGATTCGAAGACAAGATCTGGAAAGCCGCCGACGTGCTGCGTGGCAACCTGAATGCAGCCGAATACGAGGGCGTGGTGCTCGGTCTCATCTTCCTGAAATATATCTCCGACAAGTTCGACGAGATGTACCAACAGCTCAAGGCCGACGAATACGCCGACGAGGAGGACAAGGACGAATACACCGCCGAGAACGTGTTCTTCGTGCCCAAGGAGGCACGCTGGCAGGTCATCAGCGAAGCAGCTCACACACCTGAGGTGGGCGTGGTGATCGACAACTCGATGCTTGCCATCGAACGCGAGAACCAGCGTCTGAAAGGCATCCTGCCCAAGAACTTCGCACGTCCCGAACTCGACAAGCGTCGTCTGGGCGAAGTGGTCGAACTCTTCTCCAACATCCAGATGCACGAGAGCGGCGACGAGAAGGACCTCCTGGGCCGCACCTACGAATACTGTCTGCAGAAGTTCGCTTCGATGGAGGGCAAGAATGC
>CACXTQ010000003.1:0-98763 GCA_902770595.1 uncultured Bacteroidales bacterium
CGTAGGCGCTCCATTTTCTGCGTGAAATAGCACGTCTGCGAACGTAGGCGCTCCATTTTCTGCGTGAAATAGCACGTCTGCGAACGTAGGCGCTCCATTTTCTGCGTGAAATAGCACGTCTGCGAACGTAGGTGCTCCATTTTCTGCGTGAAATAGTACGTCTGCGAACGTAGGTACTCCATTTTCTGCGTGAAATAGTACGTCTGCGAACGTAGGAGCTCCATTTTCTGCGTGAAATAGTACGTCTGCGAACGTAGACGCTCCATTTGCTGCGTGAAATTGTACATCCGCGAACGCAGACGCGCTTTTCCGGTTTTCAGAAAGCCAGTCTCCTTCACAAATCCTCCATATTCCACGTCATAGAGCATTATCCCGCGCGTCGGGATGCTTGCTACGATTGGAGAAACTCACGAAGCGACAAAAAAGAAGGGGCTCGGCAAGATTGTCGCCATTTGGGCATTGTGTCGTTATATCCCGAACAAAAAGAAGAGAAAAAACTTGTGGAAACAAAAAATCAGCCCTATCTTTGCAGTGTCAAAAATGATTCATTGGTTAGTTTAAGTTAGTAATATGTGTGTAAGAAAACACTCTGTCGGACGACAGGGTGTTTTTTTTGCTTAATTGTTTCGTTATGTCGGAGAAATTGTGTATATTTGCGCCCACAAAAAGAATACTGATACATTTACTATGGAAAAAATACCTAATATCCAATTGATGAAGATTGTGGCCGACACGACGGTCGATGGACCAGGTTGGCGCACGAGTGTGTATTGTGCAGGCTGTCGTCATGCCTGTCCGGGCTGCCATAATCCCGAGACGTGGTCGTTTACAGCAGGACACAGTGTAAGCATCGACGAAATCATGGAGGAACTGAAATTTGCGGAGGGTGATATTACCTTCAGCGGCGGCGATCCCATGTATCAGCCCGAGGCGTTTACGGAGCTGGCACGTCGCATACGCGATGAACTGCATAAGGGCATCTGGTGCTACACGGGCTTCCTCTACGAGCAGGTAGTGGCCGACCCGAAGATGAGCAAGATGCTGCCTTATCTTGAAGTCCTGGTCGATGGTCCTTTCATCGAAGCAAAGAAGAGCCTGGACCTGCTGTTCCGTGGATCGAGCAACCAGCGCCTCGTCGATGTCCAGAAGTCGCTGAAGGCGGGCAAGGTCGTTGAGTTCGACTATAATCCTTATCCGACGTTTGATTGAGAAGACAATCGGAGTATTCTGATTATTCGGAATACACAGAGTATTCGGCGGACTCTGAGTACTCAGAAAAATCAAAGCTATGGAGCGAAACAAGGAAATATACAAGGTGACGCTGCTGGGTGGTGCTGTGAACGTGGTACTGCTCGTCTTCAAGTTCGTGGCGGGCATCGCGGGACACAGTGCTGCGATGGTGGCCGATGCGGTGCACTCGTTGAGCGACTTCGTGACCGACGTCATCGTGCTCATCTTTGTGCATATCAGCGGCAAGCCCAAGGACAAGTCGCACGACTATGGACACGGCAAGTTCGAGACATTGGCGACAACGGTCGTTTCGATGTCACTGCTTGTGGTGGCTGCAGGTATCCTGTATAGCGGCGTGATGAAAATCGTAGCGTGGGCAAATGGTGCACAATTGGAAGCTCCAGGGATGCTGGCACTATGGGCTGCCCTGCTGTCGATCGTACTCAAGGAAGCCACTTTCCGCTATTCGATGGTGAAGGCACATCAGCTCCATTCGCAAGCCGTGGAGGCCAATGCCTGGCATCACCGAAGTGATGCGATGTCGTCGGTTGGCACAGCCATCGGCATCGGTGGCGCCATCTTCCTGGGCGAACGGTGGACGGTGCTCGACCCCGTGGCTTCGGTCATCGTGGGTCTCTTCATCGTGAAGGTGTCGCTCGAACTGCTTTGGGTGGGCATTGGCGACCTGATGGAGCAGTCGTTGCCCGACGAGGTGGAAACGGAGATTCTTCGACTAGCCGCCTCGGTGCCTGGCGTGTCGGACCCCCATGAACTGCGCACCCGACGCATCGGCAATCATTATGCCATCGAACTGCATATCCTCGTGGATGGTGACCTTCCACTGCGCGAAGCACACGAAAAGGCTTCGCAAGTAGAGAAACTACTGCGAAGCCATTATGGGGAAGAGACGCATATCGCTGTGCATGTGGAACCGAGGGAAGGTTAAGAGGGGTTCGAAAGGTTCGAGAGGTTAAGAGAGGTTTGAGGGGTTAAGAGGGCTTCGAGGGAGTGGCGTGATACATGGATAACGAATTACGAGCCTTTCGAACCTTTCTTAACCCTTCTTAACTTCTCTTAACCTTACTTCCACATTGAAGTGTACGCCTGATAACGAACCTCCTTGGCGGGTTGACTGAGAGTAACCTGGTCGTAGATGGTGGTTGGGAACACGAGGTTGGTAATGGCCATCGAGCCATTGCCCGTGAAGATTTCGACAGAGGACTGATCGACGTAGATGTCGAGAACCAGATCATTACCCTCGCAGCAAAGCGAACCGGAAACCGAAGGGATGGAGTAGCTACCGTTGAACGTGGCTGCTCCTGTTTTGCTGTTGCGACGAGCGATGATGCTGCCTGCCGATGGGCTATAGGTGATTTCGTATGCCTCCTTCTTGCTATTGCCCAAGGAGATGGTGTTGGCAACGGCGGCGTCGAGGGTAAGTTGCAGACGATAGGCACTTGGAGCGTTGATGCTTCCACCGAGGGTGGACCAGTCGCTGGCGAGCTTGTCGAGTTCCTTTACAGGACGGCTGGCGAGCACAGGCTTGCCCTGATAATCGACGAGGCTGAGCTCGCGAGGCAGGGTAAATGCAGAACGCCAAGGATCACAAGGCACGTCGCCAGAATAGGACCAGTTGTTCATCCATCCGATGAGGATGATGCGTCCGTCGGGGGTGTTGCTCCAGGTGACACCTGCATAGTTGTCCAGACCATAGTCGAGCCAGAGAGGATAACTGAGGTCATCGGCTGTGAACTTTTCGCCGTCGAAGTTGCCTACGAAGTACATGGTGCCGCTACCAATCACGGGACCGCCAGGATTGACGCTGACGATGAGCACCCACTTCTCCTGACCATTGTAGTTCATGCGCAGCAGGTCGGGGCACTCCCACTGGCCACGCTTGCAGCGGCCTACTTCGGTGGTGAAGGTGCTGGCTTCGCGCCAAGTGCGCAGGTCGGTGGAGGTCCAGAACTGGATGCCGTACTCCCAACCCAAAGCCAGGCTCATGACCCAACGCTTCGTCTCGGCATGCCAGAACACCTTGGGGTCGCGGAAGTCACCGCGAGTGGTGTTGGCGATGATGGGATTGCCATCGTACTTGGTGAACGTCTTGCCGCCATCGGTACTGTAGGCCAAAGCCTGCTGCTGATGTTGTCCTGCTGCGGTATAGAAGGCCACCATGGCTCCTTTTCCGAAGCCGCCGGTATTGTCGGCATCATAGACGGCCGAGCCGGAGAAGATGTCGCCCAAGGCATCGGGCACGAGGGCTGTGGGCTGTTCGCTCCAATGCACGAGGTCGGTGCTGGTGGCGTGTCCCCAGCTCATGTTGCCCCAACCATTGCCGTAGGGGTTGTACTGGTAGAACAGATGCCAGGTGCCGTCGATATAGACCATGCCGTTGGGGTCGTTGATCCAGTTTTTGGCAGGGGTGTAGTGGATCTGAGGACGATAGAGCTCGTTGTAGCTGGATGATGAGGTGCCGCCTCCACCCGATGGGTTGTCGGTGCCACCACCGCCCGAAGGATTGTCGGTGCCGCCTCCGCCCGATGGATTATTGGGGTTGGGCTTGAAAGAGTCTTCGAATGGTTCGTCGGAGCCGCACGAGGTGAAAACGGGTGCGATGAGCAATGCTGTTGCGAGGGAAAGGATGGGGAATTTCATAATAATGATGAATTTTGGTATTGTGTTATACCGGAATGACGGAATACCGGGATAATGTCATAAAAGCTGAAAAATCAAAACCTAATTAATCAAGAGGGCGGGCGCACTTGCGTCCGCCCTCAAGTTATATAATAGGGTAGTGTAATTAGCGGGTCTTGAGATACTCAAGAGCGTTCTTGGCGAAGGTGAGGATGTTCTCCTGGAAAGCGTTGTTGCGTGGATGAGCGCTGATGTCAGGAGTGCCGTCGTCGTTCTTCATCGAGAAGTTGAGACCACCATTGCCGACGCAGATCACGGTGCCCTGGAAATCGGTATCGCCCTGCTGAGCCTCCCAGACGTTGAGCTGGCTTACCCACCAGATCTGGCTGTCCCAAGTGCCAAGAGGATAGATGCCGAACTTGTTGTTGAGCATGGTGAGGCTTGCCTCGTCCTGGTTGCCCAGTCCGGTGAGGGCTGATGGGATGTTGAAGAAGAGGCAGTTGTGGTCCTCAGTCCAACCAGCGCCCTTGAAGGCGATGAGCTTGGTGGTACCATTGTCCTCTACTTCGAGGCCACGGAATACGGCATGGGTCGAGTAGTCCTTGACGAAGCCGCCGCAGTTGAGCATGCAGGCCATCTTCCAAACATCGGGGTTGTAGCCGCCAGGTGCGGTGTTGATGGCATTGTCGTTGTTCTTGAGCATATCCATTTCGAGGCGGCCGAGGGTGCCGATGTAAGGAGTAGCGTGAGCCCAAAGGAGGAGGCTGCCACCATCCTTATACCACTGACGAACACCAGGAGTAGCGTTCATGACAACTTCGGGCATCTCCCAAGCGGAGCTGTTATCGTCGAGGTCGCGCATCCACCAGAGCACGCGGTAAGGCTCGAGTACGTCGGCCGAAGTGATGCTGCTGAATGGAACGAAGGTACCGGTTGGATAGGTCTCGTGGAACCAGAGCCAAGCCGAAGCATCGTCGTCGTCACCGTTGGCGATGAGCTCTTCAGGAGTATCGAATACCGAGAGATAGCCGATAGCGGTCTTGCCGATGCGGAGGCTGCTGGTAGCGGGGAGCGAACGGCCTTCGTTGTTTTCGGCGGTAAGGGTAACGGTCCAAGTCTCACCCTGGATGACGTCCTTGATGGTATAGTTGGTCACGTTGGCCATCAGGGTCTCGTTGATGGTGCGGTCGGCCCCATTGGTGGCTACGAAGTGAGTCGTGGTTGCTGTTGGGTTCGGATTCCACTCAACGTAAGCGTCATAGCCGCCCACCTTTTCGAGTTGGCTCATCTGGATGCCGCTGAAACGTGCAGCGCCCGGACGGGTGTAGTTAAGGACAACGCCCTCAGAGAAGTTGGTGCCATCGGTATATTTGAGCACGTAGCTGTTGGCCACGTTGGTCTCGACAGCATAGTGGGTATAGGTGCCGCCAGTGACAACCTCTGTGCCCGACTTGGTGCCGTTGGCATAGCGGGTCACCTGCATGTTCTGGTTGCCGGCTGGCCAGGAGATGACGTAGTTGTCACCCTGCAGGCTGGCTTGGATGCTGGAAGCATCGGGTTTGCTGAGAATAGGGGCAACGATGTCGTAATCCATATCGGCGTTGCAGGCACTGAGTGCTGCGACAGCAGCGATAGTTGCGAAAATATATCTGAGTTTCATATTATTAAGTTTTTGAGATATTTAGGGATATTTAGGGATATTAAGGGAAATGAAGGGACATTGCCTTAGCCTTGTTGAGAATGGGGACCCAAGAAACATATGTCCCTTAAAATCCCTTAAGATCCTTTAGAATCCCTTAGAATCCTATATAATCAATGAATCTTAGTTGTAACCCTTATTCTGGGTGTAGAGACCAGGAACGTAGAAGAGCTGGTTGTAGGGGATTGGCCAGTACTCGTTCTTGCCAGCGGTATAGAAGGCATCTCCATAGTAACCGGCGAAAGCAGTGCCGTCGTAGTTGCCCTCCTTCTCGGAAGCGAAGAATGCGTTGAGCGTGCTGGAAGCCAGGCCCCAACGACGGAGGTCGAAGTAGCGTTCGGGCTCCATAGCCATTTCGAGACGCTTCTCCCAGCGCAGATACTTGCGAGCCTCGTCCTTGCTGACACCCGTCTGATAGTAGCCAAGGGTGCGGATCTGGTTGGCAGCATACTGGATGTACTTGCTCACGGAGTTGTTGGCACGGGCGCGGATCTGGTTGATGATGGTGATGGCACCATCGATGTTGCCGGTCTCAATGAGAGCCTCGGCACGCCAGAGCATCACTTCGGTGTAGCGTACTACGTAGTCGTCCATTGCGAAGCCCTGCCAGGTCGATTCGGTGTAGCTCTCGCCAAGGCTGCGCTGTGGCACCTCCTTGAGAGAAGTGTAGAAGCCATAGTTGGCGGGGTTACGGCTGTTGTCGGTGGTGAGGGTATACTGGGCCTCGTACTTGTAGGGGAAGGTTGGCATACCTACAGTGTGGAAGAGACGTGGATCCCACTTCTGGTCAACAGGAATACCATTGACTGGGTGGATGTTGTGTTCGTTGTCGTAGGTATCGAACATCGGGAAGCCGTTGGCATCAACCTTGAAGGCATTGACGAGGTTCTGAGTGGGCTTGTGGAAGTCCCAGCCCTTCGACCAGATACCCCAGCAGCCGTTGAGCATATTGCTCCAGTTGTTGCGGCCGAACTTGGTGTTGTCATCGATATAGTCGGAGTGCTGCACAGCGAAGATGGTTTCGATATTGCCCTCGTTGTTCTCCATGAAGAGGTCGCCGAAGTCAGCCTCGTAGCCGAACTTGCCGCTGTTGGCGATGTAGCCGGTCAGTTCAACAACCTTCTGCATATACTGCTGGTTGATGTGGCTGTATCCGTTGCTGGCCTCGTAGCCGTCGCCATAAGCGAGGGTGAGGTAGCACTTGGCGAGCATGGCAGCAGCTGCATACTTGTTGACGCGAGCCCTATCGGATGGAGTTTCGGGTACGCTGTTGTAGGCAGCCTCGAAATCCTCGATGACCTTCTGCATCAGCTGCTCGTGGGTGAACTCGTCATTTCTGGTCTGCTCCTGAGCAGCTTCCTTGAGGACAACTTCGTCAATCCAGGGCACTTGATACCAAAGCTGGATCAGCTTGAAGTAGAAGTGAGCGCGGAGGAAGCGGGCCTCACCCATGCGCACCTTGGCGGTTTCGGCACCGAGTTTCTCTTCGCCGTACTCCTGGATAGCGAGGATGGCACGGTTGGCACGCGAAACGGATACATAGAGACGATACCAGAGTTCGTCCATGTGGTCGGGCTGCGAAGCGGTAAGGTTGGACCAAACCTCGACGGGGTGGTAGTTGGTGTCGGTAGTACCCGAACCGCCCTTCATGGCGTCATCACTTGAGAGCGAACCATAAGGCCAGAGGTTGAAGGGGTAGTTGTACCAGTCGGCACCGAGCGAGGCGTAAGCTGCGGTGAGCATGCCTTCGGGATCGGAGAATGCAAGTTCCTCGTCAACGGTACCCGACGGCTTCACCTCGAGGAAATCATCGCATGAGGTGGCAGTGAGCAGGCTAGCAGCCACCATAAGAATCATATATATCTTTTTCATTTGACTATCTTTTTTTAGTGAGGTTTTGAAAACTGAATGTTAGTCATATCAGAAGCCGAGCTGGATGCCGAGGCTGACAGAGGTAGCGATTGGGTAAGCCCAACCTGGGTTCTCAGGATCAGAGCAGGTGAGGCTGCTTGACTTGATGGTCAGGAGGTTGTTGCCGCTTACATATACGCGAGCGTTGCTCATATGTGCCTTCTTGAGGAGTTTCTCCGAAAGGCTGTAGCCGAACTGGAGGCTACGGAGCTTGAGGTAACCACCGTTCTCAACGAAGTAGCTGGAGGTGCGGCCTTCGTCACCTACGTTCGAAGTGGTGAGGGCGGGGATAGAGCTGCTGGTGTTGCCGAGCGTCCAGGCATCCATCATACGCGAACCCTTGTTCGAACCTGGGTCGGTGAGGCTGAAGAAGTCGGTCTGGAACTTCTGTCCGTTGTAAACGTCCTGTCCGTGAACACCCTGCCAGAACATGGCGAAGTCGAAGCTCTTGTATCCAAGCTCAATGTTGAGACCGTAGCTGAAGTCGGGCACTGGGTTGAAGATCCAAGTCTGGTCGTTGCTGTTGATGATGCCGTTGCCATCGAGGTCGGCATACTTGAGACCACCGAGACGGGCATTCTCCTGACCGCTGGCGAGCACTTCCTCGCGCGACTGGAACAGGCCATCAACTACATAACCTACGATTGAGCCGTAAGGAACCTTGGCTTCTACGAGGTTCTCGTAAGCGGTGTGTGCGTAAGAACCGGTAGTGGTTTCGGGGAGATAGGTAACCTTGTTGCGGAAGAAGTCGAGGTTGGCATTGATGTTGTAGGTCATGCCGAATGGAGTCTTGTTGCGATAGCCAACGGTGAACTCCATACCCTTGTTCTCGAGAGAAGGACCGTTCTGCCAGCTGGCGCCACCTTCACCTACCGATCCGAGGTAAGCAGGATTGATAAGCATATCCTTCACCTTCTTGATATAGGCATCAACAGTACCGTAGAGGCTGTTGCTGAAGAATGCATAGTCGAGACCGACGTTGTACTGAGTGGCAGTCTCCCACTTGATGTTGTCGTTACCGGTCTGGGTTACACGGTAGCCGCTGGGATAGGTGCCTGAGCCTTCAGCCTTGAGGTCGTAAGCGGTCGAAGCATCGCGACCCGAGCCGTAGTCGGCGGTGAGGATGGTGTAGCGTGCCGAGTTGGCGATGGCCTGGTTACCGGTCTGACCCCATGAAGCACGGAGCTTGAGGTCATCGAGCCAATCCTGATGGAGGTGCTTCGAGAGACGATAACCGAGAGAAGCGGCGGGGAAGGTACCGTAGCGGTTGTTCTTACCGAAACGGCTTGAACCGTCGCGACGGATAGTGAAGCTTGCGAGCAAGAGGTCGTGCCAGTTGTAGTCAAGTTTGCCGAAGAGGGAAACGAGGGTGTAGCCGGCCTGGCCACCATAGAGTTTCTGAGTGCCTGTTGCAGCGGAAGGCCACATGTAGAGGGCGTTTTCAACTGCGAACTCCTCAGCGTTACCGCTGATGTCGATAACCTGCTGCTTGTAGAGTTCCACACCACCGAGAACGGTGAGGGTATGATCCTCTGGGAGCGGTACGAGATAGTTGGCGGTGGTTGACCAGTTCCACTTCAGGTCGTTGGTCTGGCCGACGTCAGTCTTTGGAGTATCTTCGCGAACGATATCGGAAACGAAGGTGTAGGTCATCGAGTGGATGAACGAAGCATTGTAGTCAAGACCGAAGTTCGAACGGATGTCGAGACCCTTGATGGGCTTGAGGTTGATGTAGCCGTTGCCGAAGAGGCGCCACATGGTGAGACGGTTGTCGCGGTTCTGGTAGAGCTCGCGGAGTGGGTTCTGACGGTCAGACATACCACCGACAGGGCCGCCGAAGGTCACACCGTCCTTCTCATACACAGGAACGGTAGGAGACATCTTGAGCGCGTTCTCGAGAGGCTGGCAATCCACCTGGTCGCTATAGGTAAGGGTGAAGTTCTCGCCCACGCTGACAACCTTATTGATGTTGTAGGTGCTGTTCATGCGGACAGCGATGTTCTCAAAGTCGGTGTACTTCAGGATACCGTTGGCCTTCTTGTAACCTACGCTGAACATCTGGGTGCTCTTGTCGGTACCGTGGCTGATGGAGATGTCGTAGCTCTGGGTGAAGCCGGTGCGGCTGATAGCGTCGAGCCAGTCGGTGTCGCTGAAGATCATGGTCTGGTTGGTGTTGATGTAACCATTGTAGAGGCCACCAACAGTGAAGTTGACATTCTGACCGGTAACTGGATCGTAAGCGGTGATGGGCACGCCATTGGCAGCATTGAGGTTCAGACCGTAGTTCTGAGCATAGATGACAGGATCGAGGCCATCGTTGAGGGCAGCCTGAGCCATGGTGGTAGCATACTGATAAGTGTTGCTGAGCTTCATCTTCGACTGGCTGTTGTAGAACGAAGCCTGAGCGGAAGCGGAGAAGTCAACCTTTACCTTCTGGTCCTTCTTTCCGCTCTTGGTGGTGATGATAATGACACCATTGGCAGCGCGGCTACCGTAGATAGAGGCCGAAGCGGCGTCCTTCAATACCTGCATCGACTCGATGTCGTTCATGTTGAGGGTGTTGAGGGCCGAAGTGGTGGGCACACCATCGATAACGTAGAGAGGATCCTGGTTGGAGTTGAACGAACCAATACCACGGATGCGGACGGTAGCGGTGGCAGCAGGCGAACCATTGGAAGTGATGGTCATACCGGCAACCTTACCTTGGAGGGCGCGCATCGGGTCGGTGTCGCTCGAGGTCTTGAGGCCCTTGGTCTGCACAACAGCAACCGAACCGGTGAGGTCGGCCTTACGCTGAGTGGTATAACCGGTGACCACAACTTCTTCGAGCAGCTCGTTATCCTCGGAGAGGACCACGTTCATGTTGGGAGCAGCTGCGAGGACTTGTGTCACATAACCCACGAAGCTGAACTGGAGCTGTGCACCTGACTTGACTTGCAGCGAGAAGTTGCCGTCGAGGTCGGTGATCGTACCATTCGTGGTACCTACTTCAACTACTGAGGCACCGATGATCGGTTCGCCCAGTACATTGTCTGTCACTGTGCCGCTCACCTGCACCTGTGCCAATGTGCTCATGGTACAAAGGAGAGCCAGGACTAAACCTGAAATCAGAACTTTGAATTTCTTCATTGTGATTAAATATTAAAGATGTATGAAAAGTGTATTTGGAATGAAGTTTTCAAATTTGTGGTGGTGTTTGCGGGGCAAAGATAGGCTTATATTTTTATAAAAAATAGAAAAGTGGTTGCAACATATAAAAAATATGTCTCAATTGCCGTTTTTGCAACATGTGTCCGCTTTCGGATGCAACATTCGTCCATTTTCAGTACTTTTGTTTGTTCATCTCATGGGGTGTTGTGCCGAAATATGCCTTGTAGCAACGGGTGAAATACGAAGCATCGGCGAAGCCCACCAGGGAAGCGACCTCAGCCACACTGCCCTTGCCTTCGGCCAAAAGTTGGCGTGCCGCATCGAGGCGCGTGTTGCGCAGCAGTTCTACGGGGCTCACTCCTGTGAGCGCCTTGCACTTGCGGAACAGCTGGGTGCGGCTCAGGCAGATGTCCGAAGCGAGAAGCTCGATGGAGTAGTTCTCGTTGCTGAGGTTCCGCTCGATGAGCTGGTTCAGTTTTTCGAGGAACTCCTGATCATATTTCGATATGCGGACGGGAGCGGGGGCTGCAGCAGACTCCTCTTGGTCGCGTTTGAGGGCAGGTTCCCCTTGGTCGCGTCTGGGGGAAGGTTCTTTTTGGTCGCGTTCGTGGGAAGGCTCCCTTCGGTCACGTCCGAGAGAAGGAGCGGCAGTGTCGGACACTTTTGGAGATGGCTTGTCGCCAGCGACAGGTGCATCGGGCTTTGCGGATATGCTGCCTGCAATTGGGGCAACCGACTCCCTGATCCTTGCCCGGTTGCTGATGAGTGACTCCATCTGGGCAAGGAGCACGGCCGAGCTGAAAGGCTTGGCAATGTAGGCATCGGCTCCTTCTTCAAGACCGCGCACACGCTGTTCGTCCATCGAGCAGGCCGTGAGCATCAATACGGGGATGTGGCTCGTAGCTGGTGTGGTCTTGAGCCTGCGGCAACATTCGAGGCCATCCATTACGGGCATCATGACGTCACAGATGATGATGTCGGGCACCGTCTCTTGTGCCTTGCGCAGACCTTCCTCGCCATTGGGGGCACTGAGGACACGATACTTGTCGGACAACAATGTGCGCAGGAAGAGACGGATGTCGTGATTGTCGTCGATGATGAGGGCAATGGGCTTGGGCTCGTCGTCGCTGGTGGTGAGGTCCTCCTGTGCTTCGAGCATGTCGAGGTCGAGGGCTGATGGGAGGGCATTCGGAGAACCCGGATTATCCAGGTTCGTCAAGTTGCTTAGGTCGCTTGGGATGAAGGGAATGGTCTGCTGGCCTTCGGCAATAGGTCTTGCGGGAAGGGTGATGGTGAAGACGGAGCCTGTCCCTGTCGGCTGATTCTCGGCGCGAATGGTGCCACCGTGCAGTTCCACGAAATTCTTGGCGAGCGCCAGGCCGAGGCCTGTTCCCTCGAAACGACGGGAGCCCACCTGGTAATAGCTATCGAAAATCTTCTGGATGTCGCTTGTGGGAATGCCCGGACCCGTGTCACCGATACACATTATATATTTATCGCCCGTATGCGCGAGGGAAACGCTGATGCTGCCACCATCGGGAGTGAATTTGAAGGCATTGCCCATGATATTGTAGAAGATGCGTTCCATCTTGGCCTCGTCGGCCATGGTCTGGAAGTCCTTGCCCCGCGTTTCATAGGTGAGCTGTATCTGCTTCTTCGCTGCCAATCCCTGGAACGAGTCGGTCCATGCCGAGAGGAGCGAACTCAGGTCGATGGGTTGCAGGTCGAGCGAAGTTTTGCCGCTTTCAGCCTTGCGGAAATCGAGAATCTGGTTCACCAGTCGGCGCAGCAAGCCGATGTTCCTTTGTGCCAGCTGCAGGAGTTGCCTTTGCTTGGGATCCTGCAGGCGCTCGTCTTTCGAAAGTTGCTCGATGGGTGCGGAGATGAGCGTCAGCGGTGTGCGGAAGTCATGGCTGACGTTGGTGAAGAAGTTCATCTTGGCATTGTTGGCCTCCTCAAGTTCGCGGGTCAGGGAAAGCAGTTGGTCGCGCTGTTCCTTGAGGGTGGCACGCTGACGGGTGAGGCTTTGGCCGGTGCGGCGACTTACTCGGTAGAAGAGGTAGAGCATCAGCATAAAACCAAGGGCGAGTACCAGGAGGGCTCCCAGCGCGCGGCTCAATGCCTTTTCGAGGCTGTGGAGTTGCCAATAGTAATCCATACGGCCTCTCAATGCGCGAATGTCTTCTGCTTCCTTGTCGATGGCACGTTGCATGCTGCTGGTGAGCATTGCTTCCTGTACCGACGAGACGAGGTGGCTTTCGAGCAGAGTTTCCTTTTCATAGGGTTCGCCTTCGAGGATACGGATGGCAGTCTGCATGATGATGTCGCCACCCGTTGGGTAGGTAGCCGAAGCATCGAGACGACCCAGTTCGATGGCTTCGATACCTTCGCCAGGCCCCACGATGCCATCGATGCCTGCAAAACGGATGTGGTTGCCGGGTTTCAGTTCGTTGGCCTTCATCTTTGCCCGCGATGCCATCCAGTCGCTATGGGCGACGACGACATCAACATCGGGATAACAGGTTAGCAGGGAATCCATCAAGGCTGCCGCATCGTCGCCCGACCAATGTGCATCGACCGAGGCCAGCAGTTTCGCCTGGGGATAGCCTTTAAGTTCCTCGACTATGCCTCGATGACGCATTTGGGCAGGCGTGGTAGTCATGAGGCCAGTGAGTTCAAGGATATTGCAACTCCGGATGGGGTTCGAAGGGTTTGAACGGTTGCTCCTTTCAGTCGCGTCCGGGAGAAGCGAAAGGCTCATTGCATAACGGGCCAAAAGACGCCCTGCACCTTCGTTGTCACCACTCACTATGGCGGTGTATTTGTCGCCGATGACCTGGCGGTCGAAGACCACGATAGGAATTCCGGCATCGTATGCTTCGGCCACGGCGGGAGTGACGTCTTCGGGTTCGTTAGGCGAGACGATAATAAGATCGACCTTTTGCTTGATGAAGTTATGGATGTCCTCAATCTGCTGCTGGCTATTGTCGTGGCAACAGATCAGTTCCATCGAGATACCATCGTGCAGGAGCAGTTCGCGTTCCATCTCGGCGTTCTGTTTCGCGCGCCAAGGTCCCTCGGAGCATTGCGACACGCCGATGCGGTATCGTGGTTCCCGCGACGAAGTGCAGGAACTCAGCAGAAAGGCAACAAATCCAATAGTGACTATAAAAGATTTGGTCAATGTTGAGGTTTTCAGGGCAAACATTGTTTAGAAATAAATGGTCGGTATTTTTTTCAGCGGTTTTTTGCATACTCCAGCAACGCATCGAGCTGCTTGCGGCTCACTTGGACGATGGTACCATGCTTGTGGTTGGCGGGCACGCTGATACGTTCGGGGATGGGGGTGAAAGTCAGGAAGTCGCGGGTCGCTACGGCGCCGTATTCCTGCGGATGGTATTGGTCGAAGTAAATGATCCACTCGTCACCCAACTGGAGGGCGCAGGGTCCTTCGGAATAAGTGCGGCCGAAGGTCGTGGTTGGAGTGGTGCCGGCAGGAGCATTGTCGGCGGTGTGGAATGGGCCGTAGGGCGAGTCGCTGAAGACGCAGAAGAGGTTGCTGAATCCCGGCTTGCGGTTGTCCTTGACGACGAGGACGTAGTCCTTCGGTCCGCGCCGCAGCAGATAGCCGTCGATGCTGTTGAAACCAGGGTCATAATAGCGCTGGGCGGGAGCAAAGGTCTCGAAGTCGCGCGTTGTGGTGTACCACATACGGTGGCAGCTGTTGGTGCCCAGTGTGTCGGCAGCGGTGTAGGTGCGCGGATCGATTTGCGACGACCAGACGATCAGGAACTGTTCCTGCTCCTCATCGTAGAAAAGTTCGGGAGCCCAGACGTTGTTGGTCGGGATGTCACCCATCACGTCGATGACGCGCTGCTCTGACCAATGGATCAGGTCGGGCGATGAGGCATATCCGAACCCGCGGCTGCCCATCCACTGCGTGGTCCAGACGAGGTGGAAAGTACCATCAGGCCCACGGACGATGCTGGGGTCGCGCATCACACGCTCGTCGGGAAAATATTTCGGTGCCTGCACCTGCCCCGTCCATGCATCGACGTAGGTGGTGTCGTTGCCCACCATCGGCCGAAGCCAGATGCCCGGCAGCGTGTCCCAATGCAGCCCGTCGAGGCTATAAAGGTACTGCAGACCCCGTGTGGAGGGTTCGCGGAACGAGGTGAAGACGTAGGCCGTCTCTTCCGAAACGGGACCTTTGCAACTGCTGAGCGACATCATGAGCCCGATGAGGGCCAAAAGTATAAGATGTAGGGTATGTTTTTTCATCGCCAAGGTCGTATATGTGCATGCGTTTAACGATGCAAAGATAACCTATTTGGTTGAAAAATGCAAAAAACGAAGCAAAAAATCGTTATTTTTTTTCGACATCATGCAAAGTTTGAATAAAAATGATTATATTTGCAGCGATTGAAAGACATTTTTACTAAAAAATCATAAATCATGAAACATCAATTAATGCTATTTGCTTTGGGTATTTTGGCCACCGCTGCCAGTGCCCAGACCTTCAAGGAATGGCAGGACCCCGAGGTCAATGCCGTCAATCGTCTGCCCATGCACACCACATTCTTTGGCTACGAGTCGGTCGAAGCATCGATGCTTGCGCCCGAGGCATCGACCCGTTACTTGAGCATCAATGGCGACTGGAAGTTCCGCTGGCAGCGCGATGCCGTCGATTACCGGAGCGACTTCTTCAAGCCCGCATTCGACGACGCCGACTGGAAGACCATCCCCGTGCCCGGCTGCTGGGAACTCTATGGCTACGGCGACCCGCAGTACACCAACATTGCCTATGCTTGGGCTCGCCAGCATGAGAATACCCCGCCGCTTGTGCCCACCGACAACAACCACGTGGGCTACTATCGTCATGAGGTCATGATTCCTGCCGACTGGAAAGGTCAGCAGGTCATCCTGCACGTCGGCTCGGCTTCGAGCTGCATGTACCTGTGGGTCAACGGCCGCTTTGTGGGATATAGTGAGGATTCGAAACTCTCTGCCGAGTTCGACGTCACCCGCTATGTCGTTCCCGGCAAGAAGGCCCTCATCGCCATTCAGATGTTCCGCTGGTGCGACGGCACTTACCTCGAGGATCAGGACTTCTTCCGCTATGCAGGCATCTGTCGCGACAGCTGGCTCTTCGCTCAGCCCCGTCAGCACATCAGCGACATCCGCGTCACGCCCGACCTCGATGCCACTTACACCAACGGTATCCTCAACGTTGATGTAAAGACCACGGGTGGCAAGGTGAAACTCGAGCTCCTCGACCGCCTGGGCAAGGTGGTGGTCGATGGCATCGCTACGGGTAAGCCCGTAATGTTCATTGTGGATAATCCGCTCAAGTGGACAGCCGAGACCCCCAACCTCTATACCTTGCGTGCAACCCTCACCGATGCTTCTGGCAAAGTGCTTCAGGTGGTGCCCGTCCGCGTAGGTTTCCGCAAGATTGAAGTCAAGGACGCACAAGTGCTCATCAACGGTCAATCCATCCTTATTAAAGGTGCCGATCGCCACGAACTCGACCCCGATGGAGGCTATGTGGTCAGTCGTCAGCGTATGCTGCAGGACGTGCAGATCATGAAGCAGTTCAACCTTAACGCCGTGCGTACTTGCCACTATCCCGACGATCCCTATTGGTACGACCTCTGCGACCAGTATGGCCTCTATGTGGTAGCCGAAGCCAATATTGAGAGCCACGGTATGGGCTATGGAGATAAGACCTTGGCCAAGCATCCTGGTTACCACTTGGCACACCTCGAACGAAACCAGCGCAATGTGCAGGCACAGTTCAACCATCCGTCCATCATCTTCTGGAGCCTGGGCAACGAGGCAGGCTATGGACCCAACTTCGCCGATGCCTATGACTGGATCAAGGCCGACGATCCTTCTCGCCTCGTGCAGTACGAGGGTGCTGTGCGCGGCATTCGCGATGGTGTCGTACCCCAGCAGGATGCCAAGACCGACATCTTCTGCCCCATGTACGACGACTATCGTCAGACCGAAGCCTATGGCCAAAACGAGGCCAACATCAAGCCCTTCATCCAGTGCGAATATGCTCATGCCATGGGTAACTCTGAGGGCGGATTCAAGGAATATTGGGACCTCTACCGCAAATATCCTAAGCTGCAAGGTGGCTTCATCTGGGACTTCGTCGATCAGAGCCTGCGTTGGACCAACAGCAAGGGGCGTCAGATCTGGGCCTATGGCGGCGACTTTAACGCTACCGACCAACATGACGGCAACTTCTGCGACAACGGTCTCATCTCGCCCGACCGCAAGCCCAATCCGCATATGTATGAGGTAGGCTATTACTATCAGAACATCTGGACAAGCGTAGTGGAGGTTAAGAAGGGTTCTGTTACTCTCGAGATCTACAATGAATATCGTTTCCGCGACCTTTCGAACTACCGTATGGAGTGGGAACTGCTCCGCAATGGTGAGGCAGTCTGCACCGGTACGGTGGGTCAGATCAATGCCGCTCCACAGCAGAAAGCCCTTGTGACAATTCCGCTCATTGAGGTAGATGACCGTGCCGAGTGGCTTCTCAATGTGAAGTATGTGCTCAAGTGGAGCGAACCCCTCCTCAAGGCTGGCAGTGTGATGGCGCATCAGCAACTTGCCCTCACCGGACCAGTTGCTTGCAGATATCGGAGCAATCCGAATACTCCGATAACTCTGACCCACAACGAGACCGCCGACCGGCTCACCATCTCCGGTCAGCATTTCGTGGTAGGCTTCGACAAGCAGACGGGACTCATCGACCGCTATGAGGCAAATGGTGTAAAACTGCTTGCCGAAGGTGCACAGCTCAAGCCCAACTTCTGGCGTGCACCCACCGACAATGACTTCGGTGCCAACCTGCAGCGCAAGTATGCCGCTTGGAACAACCCCGAGCTTCGCCTCGTGTCGTTCGAGTTTGACGAGGCAGAGGAAGGTTATGAGGTTCGCACCGTGCTTGAGATTGAGTCGGTTGCCGTCCGTCTTGCTCTCACCTATACCATCGATAGCGAAGGCGCTGTGCGTGTCGATGAGAAGATGACTGTCGATCCTGCCCAGCAGCGGCGTGTCGATCGTGTACGTTTCCAGCGCATCTCGCCGCGCGATGCTCCTATCGCCGAGGGTGAACGCAGCACCGAGGCCAGCGACCTTTTCCGCTTCGGTATGCAGTTGCCGATGCCTGAGTCGATGGAGCTGATCCGATACTATGGCCGTGGTCCCGTCGAGACCTATTGCGATCGCAAGGACTCCGAGAATCTGGGCATCTACGAGAGCACAGTTACTCAGGAGTTCTACCCCTACATCCGCCCGCAGGAGAACGGCAATCACGTCGATCTGCGCTGGTGGCGCGTCACCGATGCAACAGGACGCGGCCTGATGGTGGTAGCCGACGAACCTTTCTCGGCTTCGGCCCTCCACTACACCATCGAAAGCCTCGACGAGGGCTTCGAGAAGCGTAACCTCCATTCGCCCGATGTAGATCCGAGCCCCATTACCAACCTCTGCATCGACCAGAAGCAGATGGGTCTGGGTTGTGTCAACAGTTGGGGTGCCCTCCCGCGCGAAGAGTACTTCGTCAAGTATGCCGACCGCCGCTTCACTTTCACCCTCATTCCTTGCAGGCTCCGATAGGCGGTTGCCGCTACTCTTCGCTCCCCTTCTATGCGTCCGTTTAGCACCATGAACCAATTGCTCCCAATCCTTGGCTTGTTGTTGCTGCTGTCAGTTCCTCGCGAACTGACGGCAGTAACTTCGGTGTATGAGTATCGCACGCTAGCAACACAGAACCAGTTGCCCGTCAGTGCCATCCATTCTGTCTTTCGCGACTCGGAAGGATATCTATGGTATGGCACGGTAAATGGTTTGTGCCGTGATGACGGATATCAGCTTCAGATATTCCGTCCCGGTTTTCTTCAGGCACAGGACAGGGTGATCGGATGTATGTCCGAAGATCACGACGGGCATCTTTGGTTGGGTTCGGACAATGGACTCTATTGGCTCGACAAGGCCGACTATACCATTCGGGCGCTGGTTCCCGAACGTTGGGAAGGAGAACGCATCAACCAGCTTTTGCCCACAGAAGAGGGGTTTATTGTGCAAAGTCGAACCCGCATCACCCGAACCGACAACCGGGGTGTTCCACTCAAGGAATATTATCGCGTGGACCAGGCGGGCAACGAAATCGGCATCTTTGGTTCTGCCGTCTATCAGGAGAAAGTCTTTGCTTCGTTCAACGACCGCACGCTGTTCTGCATCGATCTTGCATGCGATAGCCTCCGGCCGATAGACTTGCCGGTTGGGTCCGATTGGATTACTTATCTTGATACCGACAAGCAGGAAGATGGACTATGGCTCTTAGACGCATCGGGTGACGTCATTCATTTAGAAGTAAAAGATGAGGAATTCCACTTTGATTCCTATCCATGTGATTCGCCGATAGGATGGTGGGCCTATACGTTGAAGCAGAGCCCCTATGACGGAATCATTTGGATCCTGAATACGGTGGGACTGAAAGCATATCGGAGGGAGGAAGGAAAACGTCTGACGATGGTATATAGTTCGTTGGAGGAAACACCAAAATTCCATATGCTTGCAAGTGTATGGTGCGATAGTCTCTACACGATGGTGGCGGCTTTCGACTGCATGAACTACATGCTGCGTCCCAAGGCCAATACCTTTGACTACATCTCGCTGCAGCCCTTATCCTCCCGTGTGATGTTCAATGCCGCAGTGATGGCTATGGCCGATGCCGGTGATGGCTGGTGGTGGGTCTTTCAAGAGCGCACGGGTCTGTGTCTGGTACATCTTGAGACGGGTCGGGTGGTGCTTTACACCGACTGTCCGCAGATAGCTCCAGTAGAGTTGGACAAGGGACGTGTTATCGCGCCCGCAACTGAAGGAGTTTGGGTGAACCACGACACGAAGATGCACGTTTATCGACTGACTCGCCAAGGTGCCACGATGCATCTAGCAGCAGATCTTGATCTTACGGCACAAGCACATTCCGAGGAGTTTGTGACTCAAATTCTCGAAGATGCCGCACAGCGTCTTTGGGTGGGCACCAATCTTGGGCTCTACGTGTTCGACGCCACTACACTCCGACCATTGGCCAGTTACCCACGTTTCGGCTATGCATCGACTATCAAGAGCGATGAGCATGGTCACATTTGGGTCGCCACCATAGAAGGACAACTCTATGACTTCAGTAGCGACACGCAATACGTACGCCACGAGATAGGTCAACCCCTGTCGGCATTCTGTATCATGCCCGATGGTTATTTGTGGATGGGTACCCAGTTGGGACGCGTATTCCGCTATGAACCGCGACAGCACATCATCGAGGACTTTAGCGAACAGATCGGACTGAACGGAGACCGTGTGAACCAGCTACAGGACGACAACTATGGACATCTTTGGGTGGAAACCAACCAGCGGATTTTGGAATACAATCCACGCAATGATGCCTGCCGTATCTTCAAGACCAACGACATCGGTATTCCGCTGACCCGTTTTCTGCCTACATCGACCATGAAGGACAAGGCAGGGCAAATCTATTTCGGAGGCATTCCAGGAGTGATGCGTTTCACTCCAAGCAATAGTCTCGACCGCAAGAGCGACGTGGTGATTCCCCATGTCACTGATGTGCAGGTAATGAAACATTCGTTGTGTTTCGACACTCTTGTACAGCGTCAGAATACCACCCACATCACACTCAAGCCCGATGACAAAGACCTTGAGATCTTCCTCTCTTCGCTCGATCATTTCAATGTGTCTCATGTCCGCTATGCGTATCGGCTCAATGGGTTCGACACAGAGTGGAAATACATGGTGGGTGGTGAGAACTCGGCTTTCTATAACCAGTTGGGAAAGGGACACTACACCTTTGAAGCGAAAGCCACCGACTGCAATGGATTGTGGAGCACGCCTGTCTCCCTACTTGAAATCGAACGTCTGCCAGCCTTCTATGAGTCGACGACAGCTTACGTCCTCTATTGTCTGCTGGTTCTGATGTCATTGGCGGCATTGATATGGTGGGTGCATCGCAGCGACGAGAAGAAGAACGAGCAGATGTGGAGCGACAGTCGCGAGATGCTGGCCATGCGCAACTATATCAAGGACGATACGCCGTCTGCCGAACGGTTGCCTGAGAGTGAGTTTCTGGAACTCGACCAGGCCTTTCTTGCCAAAGTGAAACAAGCAGTGATGGAGCATTTGGAGGAGTCAGACTTCGGTGTGGAGGAACTGGCAGCAGCCGTGAATGTCTCCAAGTCCACCTTGAGTCGAAAGTTAAAGAGTGTGTCGGGCAAATCTCCGCTCGATTTCATCCGCATACAGAAAATGCACCAAGCTCAGCTGTGGTTGCAGGACAAGGATCGCAACGTCACAGAGATTGCCATTTCGCTGGGCTATAGCGACCGCAAGTATTTCACTTCCTGCTTTAAGAAAGAGTTCGGAATGACACCTACAGACTATCGGAAGGAAGTGCTTGGAACTAAAATTGAAGGCGAATAGGGGGTAAGAATGATTCAAATTGGGGCGAAAATCGTACAAAAACGGTTTTCGCCCCAATTTTATGCCTATTTGTGCGCATTTTTGGCCGTGCGAGTTAGCTATTCCCTCTATCTTTGCCGCACCAAACAGTGAAAAACAGATTACTAGAACGTCAGACTACCCAACCACATATAATAATAATTTAAACTTACCACAATCACAAGAATGAAACATCTATTGTCATTGCTTACGTTGCTAAGCGTTTCATTTACGGCATTCGCCCAACACACAATTACGGGCGAAGTAGAGGATCAGATGGGTGAAACCGTTCCGGGTGCCACCGTCATTCTGAAAGACAATCCGACCATCGGTACCATCACGGACCTCGATGGCAAGTTTGTGCTCGAATCTCCAAAGGCCAATCCTGTCCTCGTCATTTCTTTCATCGGCTATGCCACACAAGAGGTCGCCACGGAAGGAAAGAAAACAGTCAAGGTCATTCTGCACGAAGACAATCAGCTGCTCGACGAAGTGGTGCTTATCGGTTATGGTACCCAGCGTAAGGGCGATGTCACCAGCTCGGTGGCCAGCGTGAAGGCTGACAACTTCGTCAAGGGTTCGGTCAAGGACGTTGGACAGCTCATCCAAGGCAAGGTAGCAGGTCTTGCCATCACCAATCCAAGTGGTGATCCCTCAGGTGGCACCCAGTTGCGCCTGCGTGGTACCAATACCATTGGTGGTGCCAACACCAACCCGCTCATCCTCATCGATGGCATCCCGGGAAACTTCAGCACCGTTGCCCCTGAGGATGTCGAGAGCATCGACGTGTTGAAGGACGGTTCGGCAGCTGCCATCTATGGTACGCGCGGCACCAACGGCGTAATCCTCATCACCACCAAGGCAGCCAAGGGTACTGACATCAATTCGGTGGAGTACAATGGCTACATCAGCACTTCGACCATTGCCAAGAAACTTGAGATGCTGAACGCCAGCGAGTATGCAGCTCTCTATCCCGATCAGAACAAGGGTTTTGACACCGATTGGCAAGACGAAATTACCCGAGTGCCCGTCTCTCATGTCCATAACATCACGGCCATGGGAGGAAACACAAAGACCAACTATATTGCCAACATCAACATTTCGCAGCGACAGGGTATTCTCAAGCGTTCGAATTTCGATTCGTTCCAAGGACGCGCTGAAATCAACCATCGGCTTTTCGATGACAAGGTGAAGCTCAAGTTCGGCATTCTCGGCAAGAAGACCGAGGCCAACAATACTGGTAGCGGAGGCTATGACGGCTATATCTTCAGCCAGGCCACCCGCCGCAACCCTACCGAGCCTGTCAAGAACGAAGATGGCAGCTGGTATGAAAATACATCGAAGTTCGAGTATGAGAACCCTGTTTCGAAAATCTACGAAGTGGATGGCAACCGCAAGCGTACCACACTTCGCATGAATGGTAGCATCACCTACAATCCCATTCGTGACCTCACACTTCAGGCTGTAGGTTCCTACGAGCGCCAGAACTATAACAATGGCTACAGCGAGACCCTTGAGCACATCTCGAGCCTGCGCGATGGCTTGTCAGGATGGACTACCATCACAGCTAGCACAAGCATGGAGAAACTTCTCGAACTCACTGCGCGTTATGAAAAAGAGATCAAGGGCCACAAGTTCTCTGTGCTCGGCGGCTACAGCTACAACGAGACCGACTACGAGGAAGTCTATGTGAACAACTATGGTTTCCAGGACGATTACTTCGGCGGTTGGCACAACATCGGTATCGGTTCGGCCTTGAAGGATGGCCTTGCTGGCATGAGTTCGTCTAAGGCTACTACCAACCTCATCGGTTTCTTTGGACGTGCCACCTACGCTTGGCGCAACCGCTATCTCCTGATGGGTGCACTCCGCTATGAAGGTGCCAGCCAGCTTTGGGGCACCGATAATGCCTGGGGTCTCTTCCCTTCTGTCTCTCTCGGCTGGCGTCTGACCGAAGAGAAGTTCATGAAGAACATCTCCTGGCTCAATGACCTCAAACTTCGTGCCGGATATGGCGTCACGGGTTCGCAGCCCAGTCGTTCGTTCCTCGGTGTGGCTATGCTCAAGTATGGTTCGTATGCTTATTCAAATGGCTCGTGGATCCAGACTATCGTTCCTGCTTCCAATGCCAACCCCGACCTCAAGTGGGAGGAGAAGAAGGAGACCAACATTGGTATCGACTGGGCCGTACTCGACAGCCGCCTCTCTGGTACCATCGACTTCTACAACCGCGACGTTGACGGCCTGATTTATGAGTATGCCGTACCTACGCCACCAAATCTCTACAACACCACCATCGCCAATGGCGGTACGATGCGTAACCGTGGTGTCGAGATTCTGATCAATGCCGTCGCTTATCACTCCAAGTCGTTCGAATGGAACACCACTGTCACATTCTCTTACAACAAGAACGAGCTTGTGAGCCTCAACGGTTCGGTATTTAAGACTGAGTATGACTACTTCAACACCGGACAGGTGGAGTATTCGGGACAGGTGACCGACTCACACCGTGTACAGGTAGGCGAGAGCATCGGCAACTTCTGGGGCTTCAAGGTCGTTGACGTCGATGATGAAGGCCGCTGGATTTATGAAGATCGCAATGGCAACCTCGTGAACTATACCGAGTTCACCCATGCTGCCGATGACAAGAAAGTGATTGGCAATGGTCTGCCCAACTACTATGCTGGCTGGAACAATACCTTTACCTACAAGGGATGGGATCTTGGTATCACCATGCGTGGAGCCTTCGACTTCCAGCTCATCAACAGTGCTCGCATGAACTACGAGAACGCCAAGAACAGCCGTTTCGAGAACCGTCTGACTTCGGTAAGCGACCTCGTCTTCGGCAAGCATACCCTCAGCAAGGAGGTAGAGCCAGAGTTCAACAGTTATTACGTTGAAGATGGCGACTACTGGAAGATTGACAACATTTCATTGGGCTACAACTTTGGCGCCCTCGGCAAGTACGTCAAGAGCCTTCGTCTCTATGGCTCGGTCCTCAACGCATTCACCTTCACCGGCTACAAGGGCATCGATCCCGAAGTCAGCACCGATGGCTTGACACCAGGTTACGACACCCGCTTCCGCTACCCCAGCACGCGTTCGTTCACAATAGGTCTTAACGTCAAATTCTAAATAGATATCACAACAATGAAAACAAGTATAAAGATTTGGTCGCTTGGCGTTTTGGCAGCTACGACCTTGGTGGGAAACACGGCATGTACCGAACTGCTCGATGAGAGCTATTCACAGGTGGTGTCGGAGAAGTATAGTCCAACGAACGATGCTGACATCAGCTATCTGGTCAATGCTGCCTATATACCCTGGCGTCAGACCATGCTGCTTTGGAACGGCGTTGTACGTTCAGAGGAGCTATGTGCCGATCAGGATGTTATACCAGCTCGCTTGGGTATCGGTTGGGTCGATGGCTACATCTATAAGCGTTGGCACCAGCACGTATGGACAACCGAAGACGATGGTGTGCTACAGGGTTGGGAGCGTACGTTCGAAGGCATCAACACTTGCAACCGTCTGCTCTCGCAGATTGAGGATGGCGTGATTGGAGTGACGGGTGATGCCAAGACCGAACTCGTATCAGAGCTCAAGGTGCTTCGCGCCAGTTATTACTACATCCTTTGCGACCTTTATGGCAATGTACCTATCGTGACTGACTTTAAGGATACCAACCTGCCACAGCAATCCACACGCAAGGAAGTCTATGACTTTATTGTACGTGAGATTACTGAAAACATCGGCAACCTGAGCGAGACTGCCCGTGGCTACTATTATGGCCGATTTAACAAGTGGGCAGCCTATACCCTGCTTGCCAAGATGTATCTGAATGCCGAAGTATATGCAGGCACCGCCCAATGGAACGAGTGCATAGCAGCTTGCGATCAGGTTATCAACTTCGCTAAGAGCTCGGGCGAATATGGCCTTGAGTCCGATATCAATGCGCCCTTCCTCACCGAGAACGAAAACTCCAAGGAGATTATCTTCGGCCTTCCTTTCGACGAGGTTTATGTCACCGACTGGAATGCTTTCGATTTCCATATGTACACTCTTGCTCCTGAGAACCAGGATACATATCAGCTCAAGGCTCGTCCTTGGGGCGGTGTCTGTGCGATTCCCCAGTTCATCGACACCTTTGATCCCGACGACCAGCGCCTTGCCGACTGGTACATCACCGGCCAGCAGTACAGTTATGCGGGCGACTCGCTCTTCGAGAGCACCACGGGTGTGCCCCTCGACTATCCTAACGTAGTGCCTTCTATCGACGAGTCGTATCCCTATCAGGGCTATCGTTGGGGCAAATTCGAATATGCCATCGGCATTACTAACCGTTTGAGCAACGACTGGCCACAATTCCGCTATGCCGATGTCCTGCTGATGAAGGCCGAGGCTTTGATGCGTGCAGGCAAACCTGGTGCAGGTGCTTTGGTGACTGAAGTACGTCAGCGTGCCTTTGGTGCAAACCCTGCAAAGGCTGTAGTTTCCGATGCCGACTTGAATGCTGGCAGTTGCTACGATTATGGTCGCCGCGATACCTATTCCACTGCACATGAGGGAGGCGCAGATATCAAGTATGGCCGTATGCTCGATGAACTCGGTTGGGAGTTCTGCCAAGAGGGCCGTCGTCGTCAGGACCTGATTCGCTTTGGCGTATTCACCACCAAATCGTGGTTTTCGCACGATGCAAGCGATGCGACGAAGAACCTTTACCCCATACCGAACAAGATCATGCTGACCAACAGCAACCTGAAACAGAATCCAGGATATTAATCTCCTTTTATTATTATAATATGTGTGTGGCGTGCCAGGAGGAAGCGAACCGACGAGCATCGGGATGCCTTTTGGCACGCATTTTCGCACCATCGGCAGCAGAATCGGGCAAAAACGTGCACCGACATGCTTTTTTTGCCAGCTACATTACCGAAATATCGAAATAATCATTATCTTTGCAGCATCATGAACAACCCCAAGACCCATTATTCATCCTTTAACCCTTTACACTTTATGAACAACAGCAAGCAACGACGAACCACCTTGTGCTGCGTGCTTTTGGCTTGTGCCTGCCATGTGGTTTCGGCACAATCCACTCGCATCGAACTATATGCTCCCGGCATCGTGCGTGTCACCAAAACCGATGCTTCGGCAACTTCCAACCCGATGGCTTCGAAAAAGAGCTATTCGGTGGTATTGACTCCAGCCAGTCCGACGTCGGCAATTACCGGCGAAGGCACACTCACGACCGAGTGCCTCACAGTGAAAGTCGATGCAGAGGGCGTGGTAAGTTTCTTTGACCCATCGGGCAAGCAGCTTCTCACCGAACTGGGGCAGGGCACAGTCTCTCCCATCACAGAAGGCGTCGATCGGGGCAAGTACGAAGTGAGCCAACGTTGGCAGCTCGACCCCGACGAAGCCATCTTCGGCCTCGGACAGCGCCGCGAGGGACAGACCATCAACCAGCGGGGCACGGCGTTCCGCCTTTGGAACACCAATACGCACATCTACATCCCATACTTCACCAGCCAGAAGGGCTACGGCATCTATTGGGACAATGCGGGAGAGACGTTCTGGAGCGACGATGCCAGCGGGACCACCCTGCGCAGCAGCGTCGGCGAGGGCATCGACTACTACTTCCTCTACAAGGACGGCACGCAGGACGGCGTGGTGGAGCAGATCCGTCGGCTGAGCGGCCAGGCAACGATGTTCCCGCTCTGGGCGTACGGCTACTGGCAGTGCCGCGAGCGCTACAAGACACCCGACGAGCTTTCGGGCGTGCTCGACGAATACCGCCGCCGCGACATCCCCATCGATGCCATCGTGCAGGACTGGCAGTACTGGGGTTGCGACTCGAACTGGAACGCCATGAAGTTCGAGAACCCCCATTACCTCAACAAGATTGGCGACACGAAGCAGATGCGTTACCTTCCCAACGACGAGGATCCCGATGCCGAAATTGCCAAGGCGAAGGCACAGGGCGCCCCGCGCCTGACCACGCCGCAGCAGATGGTCGACTACGTGCACGGGCAGAATGCCCACCTGATGATCACCCTCTGGCCCGACTTCGGACCCTGGACCAGGCAGTACAAGGAACTCGACAAGCTGGGTGCCCTCCTTCCGTTCGACACCTGGCCCCGCAACCGAGGCGTGCTCGTCTATGACGTGTTCAACCCCAAGGCGCGCGACATCTACTGGAAATATCTCACCAACCTCTACCGCATGGGCTTCGATGCGTGGTGGACCGATTCGACCGAACCCGACCACTTCGAGCGGGAGGGTGACCTGGACTACATGACCTACGACGGCTCGTGGCGCAGCGTGAAGAATGCCTTCCCGCTGGTCCACAACCGCGGCATCTATGAGCACCAGCGTGCCACGAAGGGCAACACCAAGCGACAGCTGCAGATGACGCGTTCGGCTTCGTTCGGCATCCAGCACTACGGCACATTCTCGTGGAGCGGCGACATCGTAAGCAATTGGACCGACATGCAGAACCAGGTGCCTTCGGGCCTCAACTACGTGATCTGCGGCATCCCGATGTGGAACACCGACCTCGGCGGCTTCTTCGGCTGGGACTTCGGCAACGACCCCAAGAGCCCCTACGCCCAGGAACTGATGGTGCGCTGGATGCAGTGGGGTGCGTTCATGCCCCTGATGCGCAACCACTGCTCTTCGCCCATGGTGAGCGAGATCTGGCACTATGGCGAGCCCGGCGACTGGGCGTACGACGTGCAGAAGCATTTCATCGAACTGCGTTACCGCCTGTTGCCCTACATCTATAGCCAGGCGGGTGCCACCGTGCAGCGCAGCGACCTGATGATGCGTCCGCTCGTGATGGACTTCGCCGACGACAAGGTGGCCATCAACCGCGACGACGAATACATGTTCGGCCGCTCTTTGCTCGTCAAGCCCATCACCCAGCCCCTCTATTCGTGGCTGGGCGAGCGACGCTCGAGCCACTGGATCTATCCCGAACCGCAGAAGGCGGCGGCTCCAGTCGAGGTCTATCTGCCGGCAGGTACGCAGTGGTGGGACTTCTGGAACAACCAGCAGTATGAAGGCGGCAAGGCCATCAAGCGCCTTGCACCTATGGACATCATGCCCGTCTTCGTCAAGGCCGGCAGCATCATCCCCTTCGGTCCCAAGGTGCAGTACTCGGGCGAGAAGGTATGGGACAACCTGGAGGTACGCATCTACCCGGGTGCCGATGGCAACTTTGTGCTCTACGAAGATGCTGGTGACGGCTATGGCTACGAGCAGGGCGAGTTTGCACAGATCCGTTTCCACTGGAACGACGTGACGCGCACTTTAACCATCGACGCTCGCGAAGGCAATTATCCCGGCATGCTGCTGAACCGACAGTTCCGCATCCATGTGGTGAGCGCTGCCTCGGAAGCCGGCGACAAGGAGGCCTCCACGTTCCAAAAGACGATAAACTACGACGGCAAGGCAATGTCTATCACTTTATAGTTACTATATTTAGTATAGTCACTATAGTCTAAAAACAAAATATCTATGAAATCCTTTTTGATAGCAGTTTCCCTGCTGGCCGCCACGGCAGTGCAGGCTCAGAAGACGGCACCGATGCAGGTGCCGGGTTACCCCATCTCTCCTGTGCCATTTACCCAGGTCAAGGTGGGTGACGGTTTCTGGGGACAGCGCCTTAAGGCCAGCCGCGAGGTGACCATCCCCTTGGCTTTTTCGAAGTGTGAGGAGTCGGGCCGTTACCGCAACTTTGAGATTGCTGCGCGTCAGTTGGCAGGCGAGAACACCGAAGACGTCAAGGTGGAAGGTTTCTCGTTCGACGACACCGATGTCTATAAGACCATCGAAGGTGCCAGTTATTCGTTGCAGACCTATCCCGACAAGCGTCTTGTGGCCTATATCGATTCGGTGCTCGAGATCGTGAAGGGCGGACAGGAGCCCGACGGTTACCTCAACACCGCCTGGACCATGAACCCCAAGCACCCGCACCAGTGGCATGGCACCAAGCGCTGGGAGAAGGTCGAGGTGCTGAGCCATGAGTTCTACAACCTTGGCCATATGCTCGAAGGTGCCGTTGCCCACTATCAGGCCACGGGCAAGCGCAACTTCCTCGACATCGCCATTCGCTATGCCGACTGTGTCTGCCGCGAGATCGGACTGGGGGAGGGGCAGGTGGATCGTGTGCCCGGACATCAGATTGCCGAGATGGGACTCGTGAAACTCTACCTCGTGACGGGTGACCGTAAATATCTCGACCAGGCCAAGTACTTCCTCGACCGTCGTGGCCTGACTACGCGCAAGGATGCCTACAGCCAGGCCCACAAGCCCGTGGTCGAGCAGGACGAGGCAGTGGGTCACGCCGTGCGTGCTACCTACATGTATGCCGGCATGGCCGACGTGGCAGCCATCACGGGCGACAGTGCCTACCTGAAGGCCATCGACAAGATCTGGGACAACATCGTCGGAAAGAAGTACTATATCACCGGTGGCATCGGCGCACGTCACAACGGCGAGGCGTTCGGCGACAACTACGAACTGCCCAATGCCGAGGCGTATTGCGAGACCTGTGCCGCCATCGGCAACGTCTATGTCAACCATCGTCTCTTCCTGCTGCATGGCGAGTCGAAGTATTACGACGTGGTGGAGCGCACGCTTTACAATGCACTCATCTCGGGCGTTTCGCTCGAAGGCAACAGCTTCTTCTATCCCAATCCGTTGGCGGTGGCTTCCGACATGAACTATGCACGCAAGGCATGGTTCGGTTGCGCCTGCTGTCCTTCCAACATTTCGCGCTTCATTCCTTCGTTGCCCGGCTATGTCTATGCCGTGCGCGATCGTGATGTCTATGTGAACCTCTTCATGAACAATGCCGCTTCGCTCGCGGTGGGCGGCAAGAAGGTGGAACTAGAGCAGCAGACCGCCTATCCCTACGGCGACGAGATTAATGTCCGCATCAACAAGAATACGGCAGGACTGTTTACGCTCAAGATTCGCGTACCCGGGTGGGTGAAGGGCGATGTGGTGCCCAGCGACCTTTATCGTTTCGTCGATGGGAAGGAGACCAAGTACAATGTGACAGTCACCGATGCCAAGGGCCGTTCGCTCTATCCCGATGGCCGCATTACCGCCGATGGCTACTACACCATTGCCCGTCCCTGGAAGAAGGGCGATGTAGTGACGCTTCATTTCGACATGGAGCCTCGCCTTGTGGCAGCCAACGACAACGTCTGGGCCGACCGTGGTATGGTGGCCGTGGAGCGCGGACCGCTGGTCTATTGCGCTGAGTGGCCCGACAATGCGGCTGACGTTCGCACCTATCTGCTTAATCCTCGGGCTACGTTCAATGTCAATAATGCCGAATTGAAGACCGATCAGGGCAACACCTATCCCATCTGTACGCTTTCGACCAGTGATGTCCAAACGTTGAGTTACGACAGTGCAGGCCGCCTCGTGGTTCGCGATGGCAAGCTCACCTTGATTCCTTATTATGCTTGGGATCATCGTGGACAAAAGGGCGGTATGGAGGTTTGGCTCCCCGTTACGGTGGGTGCGTCATCCGCTACGCCTCGACTCTTCAAGGAACAAGGTTCAAACGGATTCTTCAACCGATAATTCTTTTCGAAAAACGCTTTTATTGGCGTCATAATTTGAATGAAGGAAGACTTTTTTCGGGTTTTCCTTCATTTTTTTCGTGTTTTTTGCACAACTTATTCCTTTTCTGCCTATATTTGCGCAATAAAAATATTTAATCTGATATCGAACTGAAAAACTTTACACAAGTTTGCCTATGAAATCAATTCAGCTATTCCGAATCTTTCTCCCTATGTTGTCGGCCCTTGCGCTGACCAGTTGTTTCTCTCCCGCCGAAGATAATGCCGATGCCATCGACGAATCTGCGGCTACTACTCGACTGAAGGTCACTACGCGTGCCGCTTCGGGTGAAGTGACTTATCCTATTCTTGTGATGGCCTACGACGAGTCGGGTGCACTCAAGGGCGAGCAGACCATCAATTCCGAAAGTGACGAGATCAGCCTCAAACTCAGCGAAGGTGCCTACCATATCACGGCTCTTTCCGGACAAGGCAACTACACCGAACCCTCGAGTTATAACCAGCAGTCGGCGCTCATCAACATCCCTACGGCAGGTTATGCCTCGTCACCGCTGATGATGGGTGGTGCTGATGTGCTTCTGACCAGTGCTTCGGCCAAGGTCAACGTTGTTATGACCTATCGCGTGGCAAGTCTCTCGCTTAGCCTGGAATCTGTGCCCGAGGATGTGACTGCCGTCAGTGTTGGTGTCTCCCAGCAATATAAGGCCATCGACATGTCGGGCACATTCAGCGGTTCGAGCACAGCTAACGTGAAGTGTGCCAAGACGGGTGACGTCTGGACTTCCGAGCAGGTCTATCTCCTCCCCGGTGCCGGTTCTTCGACGACACTCACCCTTTCGCTCACCAATGCAGAAGGACAGACCAGTTACAGTTACGAACTCAGTGAGCCTTTGATGGCGGCTGTGCCCTATACCATCAAGGGAACATACGTCGAATCGACAGCCCCCTACATTACGGGTGTCATCACCATCGAAGGATGGCAGGAGGAACGTTCCTTTGACTTTGAGTTCGGAAGTGGTAGCAGTAGCGGCGGTGCCGGTGTCGTTACTCCAACCAATGACGTTACAGCCATCCCCGAACCCAGCAGCGTTTGGAATGGTCATATTGTTGCCTTGGTCGATAATGCTACTTCAACCGAAGCCGATGTTCTTCTGCTTGGTCTGCGTGAGATGAAGAACGTCTTTGCACCTGCAGCTGAAGGTCACGAGACGCAGATGCAGGATTCTGTCCAGGCCTATTTCGAAAACGATATGAAGGACTGGGCTGTTCCCACCGAGGAGCAGGCACGTGCCTTGAAGAAGCAATATGGCGGCAACTTCGACGAATTGAATCTGCTTATTGAACAACAAAAGGGCGATACTCTGCACGTCTATACATCCAGCAGCAATGCCCGTTATCTCTGTGAAGAGGGCACCAAGACGTTCAACTTCGCTGCCAATGGCTCTATCACCAGTGCGGGAACTTCCACCAAGTATCGTCTGCGTCTTGTGAAGAAGATCCACGTCGTCGTAAAAAATAATTAACCTATTATATGGCAGATAACTATCTCGAACGTCAGCAGGAAGCCCTTGAGCAGCGCAAGGCGGGAAAGCGGGTGCTCACACCCGCCCAGCGCAAGCGCTTCTATACGCGTCCCGTTGTCACCAAGACGCACGAACAGCAGCAGGCCGAAATCGCTCAACTACAAAAGAACGATAAAATAGAATAGATTATGAAAAGTATAGCCATCTATACCCTCACCTCCGAACTCCATGACGAGCAGGCTGTGGGTGCTGTGACTCGTGAGTTTCTCGAAAGTCTCTCTATTGAATACGATTTTCGGGGCAGTGATTATGCTGACTTCGGAAGTTATCCGTTGAGTCTCATCTTTGTTCGAACGGGTGGTACCGAGGGCATCTTCCGTCGTCTTCTCCCCACGCTTCCAATAGGGAAGGGGGAGAAGTTCTACCTCTTGTCATCGGGCAAAAGCAATTCTTTGGCTGCTTCGATGGAGATTCTTTCCTACTTGCAGCAGAATGATTTGCAGGGAGAGATTCTGCATGGAGACCCGGGATATATCTCCCGTCGAATCAATATGCTTGCTCAGGTAGAGTCTGCTCGAAGGAAACTGCGTGCATGTCGCTTGGGTGTCGTAGGAGAGCCTTCCGATTGGTTGATTTCCAGTCATGCCGACAAAGACAAGGTTCGCGAATATCTGGGTATTGAACTGATAGACATTCCCATGCGGGAATTGCTTGATGCAATAGCCGTCACGCCGCTCGACCCTACTTCGGCTTCCTCTATGCAAATATCTACACCCGATGCCAATGTCCCCAAGGAACTTGCCATTCGCCAGGCATTGCCTGGTGCCCATCAGATATATTTGGCACTGAAGACGGTTGTCGAAAGGCATCAACTGCAAGGATTTACGCTGCGTTGCTTCGACCTGCTGACCGCTGTTCGCAATACGGGATGCATGGCTTTGGCTCGTTTTAATTCCGAAGGCATCGTAGCCGGTTGCGAGGGCGATGTGCCCGCTATGCTTTCGATGATGATTGCACAAGTGCTGACAGGAATGAGCGGATTCCAAGCCAATCCTGCGCGCATCAACCCCGAAACGGGAGAACTCCTTTTTGCACACTGTACCATTCCCTTCAATATGGTGGAGCATTACGAACTCGACACCCACTTCGAATCTGGCATCGGAGTGGGTATCCGTGGATACATGAAGGAAGGTCCTGTGACAATTTTCAAGGTGTCGGGTGACTTGTCACGTTGCTTTATCGAAGAGGGAGAGCTGGTCAGGAACCAAGCACAGCCCGACCTTTGTCGAACACAGCAGATAATTCGTCTGTCTGACCCATCGAAAGCGCACTATTTCCTCACAAAACCCATTGGAAATCATCATATCATCATGCGTGGTCACCACAAGGGTTTGCTTCAGGAGATGATGTGTCAAACAGCGTTTTCTCAGTCTTAATTGGGTTTTGGGGACTTTTTTAGTGGCCAGAAAGTAAAATTTTGGTATTTTATTTTGTTCTTAACCCAAAACTTTCTATCTTTGCATCGTATTTGAGCCAATCACATACGTTATGAAAAGACATCTAATACTTCTGACCATCTTATTGTTTGCGGCTTTGACCTCCTTGGCGCAAACCAGTCTCCCAACCAATCTCAAGGGAGTGACCATCTTCAGTAATGGAGCTCAGGTGACACGCGAAAAGAACGTGGCGCTGAACGCCGGCGAACAAACCGTTTCGTTCACGGGTCTTTCGCCCTACCTCGACCGAAACAGCCTGCAGGTGAAGGCCAAGGGCAGTGTGACCGTACTTGGTGTGAGCCAGCGTTACATTCGTCCCGACAGCACGATGCTTAGCGAACGGTTGAAGGCTGCCAGTCGCGATATCGACGTGGCATCTCGCCGCCTGAGCGAACTGCAGGCTCAGCGCACCGTCCTCAAGTCACAGCTACAGATGGTTGAGGCCAACTGCAACATCGGAAGCCGTACCGCTGTCACTTCTCTCAACGACATCAAGCTGCTCAACAAATACTACTATGAGGAGATGATGGACATCAACAAGAAACTCATCGCCCTCGACACCGAAGAAGAGAAAGCCAACGCTGATCTGGCTCGCTACAATGAGATTGCCGATTCGATAGCAGGCATCAAGTTGAAGCGCATCACCGTGGTCGATGTGAAAGTCGATGCCAAGGTGCAGACAAGTGCACTCTTCACCCTGCAGTATTACGTCAGCGGTGCCTCATGGTATCCGACTTACGATGTGCGTTCGAGCAAGGTGGATGAGCCACTTCAGCTCACCTACAAGGCGAACATCATGCAGCAGACAGGCGAGGATTGGAAGGATGTGAACGTTACACTCTCGACAGCAAACCCCAACCGCTCGAACGTGTCGCCCGACCTGCGCACCTATTGGCTTGACTACGGACTGGCCGCACCTACCTACAACTTTGGCATCGACAACAATCAGGTGTCGGGCACAATTTATGATGCTGAAGACGGATCGCCCCTGATAGGAGCCTCGGTTTCTGTGTCCGGTTCACAGATCGGTACGATCAGCGATGTTGATGGACGCTATTCGATCACGATGCCCAACGGTAACCGTCGCCTCGTGGCCAGTTACATCGGCTACGAGTCGCAGCAGGCCACCGTCACAGGTAACCGCAAGGACTTCCGTCTAAAGCCCGATGTAGCAATGTTGCAGGACGTGGTTGTCGTGGGTTACGGCACTTCGAGCAAGGGTGGCTGGCTTCGCAGAAAGTCGTCTAATTCTGCAGCAGTCGAGATGGCCGAACCCACCTCGGCCGCTTCGGACAGCAGGCAGCAGAAGGCTCGTGTTTTGGTTGATGAGGATGACTTGGTGGTGGCTTCTACGGCTGCCAAGTTCGGTTATGAATTCGAGGTGAAGCATCCGCTCACCATCCTTTCGAACAACAAGCCCGTCAGCGCCCAGCTTGGCCGATACGAATTGCCCACCACCTACGCATACAAGGGTGTGCCCAAGATTGATAAGGATGCCTTTCTTGTGGCCGATGCCACAGGATGGGGAGAACTCAACCTGGTGGAAGGCGAAGCGATGGTCTTTTACGACAACAGTTATGTGGGAAAGACCATCCTGAGTCCCGTCGAGAGCGATACACTCCACCTTTCCTTGGGGCGTGACAATGGTATCCAGATCGAGCGAAAGTTGATAAAGAACAACAGTGTCCACAAGGTGCTTTCGGGCAACCAAACCCAGCAGAAGGACTGGGAAATCAGCGTGCGTAACACTCGCTCGGAGAAGGTCAGCATCAAGGTCTATGACCAGGTGCCTGTCTCGCAGAACTCCGACATCACCGTGACGACCGAGGAACTCAGTGATGGCAACTTCAACAAGGAGACCGGTATCGTTGTCTGGAACCTCGAGCTCAATCCCGGCGAATCGCGCAAACTTCGCCTCCGCTATCAGGTGAAATATCCCAAGAATCGTCGACTTGATATTGAATAACTATCCTTAAATTGATGATAATTCATTGTTAACAGTTAATTTATATTTGCCATGGCCAATATCACAAAAGAAGATGCCCTCCGCTATCATGAAGCGGGAGGGCCCGGTAAAATTGCCGTAGTACCAACCAAGCCTTATCGTACACAGACAGACCTTTCGCTGGCTTATTCACCTGGCGTTGCCTTTCCGTGTCTCGAAATCCAGAAGAACCCCAATGACGCGTTCCGTTACACCGATCGCGGCAACCTTGTAGCCGTTATTTCCAATGGCACGGCTGTGCTCGGACTGGGCAACATCGGTGCCTTGGCAGGAAAACCCGTTATGGAGGGTAAGGGTCTGCTCTTCAAGATTTATGGCGGTATCGACGTCTTCGACATCGAAGTCGATGAGACCGACCCTGTGAAGTTCTGTGAGACCGTAGAGCGTATTGCTCCCTCGTTCGGTGGAATCAACCTCGAGGACATCAAGGCTCCCGAGTGCTTCTATATCGAAAAACGTCTGAAAGAGAACTGCGACATCCCCGTGATGCACGACGACCAGCATGGCACTGCCATCATTTCGGGCGCAGGTCTCGTAAATGCCCTACAGATCAATGGCAAGAAGATTGAGGACGTGCGCATCGTCGTATCTGGTGCCGGCGCTGCTGCCATGAGTTGCATCAAGATGTACCACCAGCTCGGCGCACGCAAGGAGAACATCATTATGATTGACAAGAATGGTGTGCTCACCGACGACCGTACTGATCTCAGTCCGACACAGATGGAGTTTGCCACTTCGCGTCGTGACATCCACAACCTCCGCGAGGCTATGGTGGGTGCCGATGTCTTCCTCGGCCTTTCGGCAGGCAACCTTGTCAACCAGGATATGGTGCGCTCGATGGCCGATCAGCCCATCGTCTTCGCCCTTGCCAACCCGACTCCCGAAATCTCTTACGAAGATGCGATGTCGGCACGCCCCGATGTGCTGATGTGTACAGGACGAAGCGACTATCCGAACCAGATCAACAACGTCATTGTATTCCCCTACATCTTCCGTGGTGCCCTCGACGTGAATGCACGTGCCATCAACGAGGAGATGAAGATTGCTGCTGTACGCGCCATCGTGGCTTTGGCCCACGAACCTGTGCCCGAGGTGGTAAACCGTGTTTATAAGGGTGATACATTGAAGTTCGGTCCCAAGTACCTTATCCCAAAGGCAGTCGATCCGCGCCTCATCACCGAGGTAAGTGCCGCTGTGGCCAAGGCTGCAATGGATACGGGTGTGGCTCGCAAGCCCATCACCGACTGGGAAGCTTACAAGAGTCAGTTGCGCCGTCGTATGGGGCAGGAGACCACTCTCACCCAGCAGTTGCACGACATCGCTCGTTCGCACCCGCAGCGTGTGGTCTTTGCAGAAGGTTATCATCCAACGATGCTTAAGGCTGCCGTCACCGCCAAGGCCGAGGGTCTCTGTACGCCAATCCTGCTCGGTAATCCCGAGTTGGTGCGCAGTCGTGCCAAGGAATTGGAACTCGATCTGACGGGTTGTGAGATCATCGATCAGCGTGCTACTGCGACCCATCCCGTTCGTGCCAAGTATGCCCGTCTGCTCAGTGAGAAACTCTGCCGTGCTGGCTACACTTTCGAGCGTGCCCTCGACAAGATGTCCGACCGCAACTACTTCGGAATGGAGATGGTGAAGAGCGGAGAGGCCGATGCCATGGTCACCGGTGTTTATACCAAGTACAGCAACCTGTTCACTGCAGCCAAGGAGGTGATCGGCATCCGCGAAGGCTACGAACATTTTGCTACGATGAACATTGTCAATTCGAAGCGCGGTGTCTATTACATTGCCGATACGTTGGTGAACCAGACGCCCAACAAGGAGGCCATCAAGGACATTGCACGTCTTACGGCCGAGCGTATCCGTTTCTTCAACGAGGAACCACGTATGGCTATGATTTCGTATTCTAACTTCGGTTCGGAGGATAGTGGTTCGGCCACGATGATGAGCCAGGTTGTGGCAGAGCTGCATGAGGAAATGCCCGATTTGAAGATTGATGGTGAGATGACCATTGACCTTGCCCTCGACCACGAACGTCGCGACGACCGTTATCCGTTCGGCCCATTGAAGGGAGAGGTGGTTAACTCGATGATCTTCACATCGCTGAGTGCAGGCAACGGAGCTTACAAACTCATCAAGCAGTTCTCGCCAGAGACGGAAGTGATTGGCCCACTCCAGATGGGTCTGAACAAGCCTATCCACTTCACCGACCTCGATTCTTCGGTGCGCGACATCGTCAATATCGTGGCCGTAGCCGTTATCGATGCCTATATGGAGAAACAGCACGAGGAGCACGCATAAATAGTCGGTTCTTCGAAAACGAATCAAAAGCAACAAGGAAGGTACGAGGCGAAAGCCTTTACCTTCCTTGTTCTTGTTTTGCCTATTCGGCATCAATGTGTGGAAAACTGCCTAATCTTCCTCCTTCACACTCAGTTTGTTGAGCAATTCGTCCAAGATGGGAATCATCGTCTCCATTGATTTAGGATCAATTCCGCAACGGCAGAGGTCATTTGTCATGCACGAAGGGATTTCTGCTGCCTTCTTTTTCATGTCCTTGCCCTTTTGGGTGAGATAGACAATCTGCTGACGTTTGTCGGTTTCGCTGCTTTGGCGTGACACCAGACCGAGTTTCTCCATGCGCTTGATGAGAGGAGAGGTGGTGTTGATGCCGAGTTTCAGTTTCTGGCCGATGGTGTTGATAGGCTGTTTGTCTTCCTCCCACAGTACCATCAGTACGAGATACTGCGTATAGGTGATTCCAAGTGGCTTGAAATAGGGCTCATAGGCTTGCGTGATGAGACGGCTCGCCGTATAAAGCCGGAAGCACAGCTGGTTTTGGAGTTTCAGTTGGTCGTATGCCATGTCACTAAGCCTTTAATTGAGTTGGAAAATTAGAGCTGCTTGTAGAGCCAGTTCTGACGACCAATCATCTCTACCATTTCTACCTGCTCCTGGCTCCAGTAGAGGTCCTCCTCTTCGTCTGCGAGGTAAGCCTTCACGAGTTCGCGACCCTTCTGGTCTTCGATCTTTACTTCGCCGCCAAGGTCGTTGATGCGGGTCATGAATATCTCAACCCATCCCATTTCCTCCGAATAGTGGTCAGCGTACTTCTTGCCAAGGGTCTTGAAGCCCATGCTATCTGTCATTTCTTTTGTTTTGACGGTACAAAGATACGAAGAATATTTTATATCGCAAAGGATATAAACAAATCTTTAATCATTCTTAACAAAATATCGCGCACAATATAAATTATTCAACAGATTTTAACAAAATATCGTGCACGATTGATTATTTGCCTCAATCTATATTACAAACTTTCCTGCAGATGGAAGAAACTCCTGATGGTGCTGAGGATTTCCAGTTGTGAATCCATAAATCTATTTTGACATTTATGGATGACAATTTATATCGATTATAATTTTTTCGAAAATTTTTTTGCAGTTTTTCTTCCGTTTTCTTGCAGTCTTATGGGAGAGCAAATATCTTTGCGGTGTCATAGCTCAATATGACACTATAATTGTTTTAATCTATATTCAAAGCGATGATCAATATTCAAAACCTTACTTTCGGTTACAGTGGCTCAAAACGGAATGTGTTTAGTCAGTTTAACCTTCAGATGAAGCCGGGCAGTGTTTATGGCCTTTTGGGCAAGAACGGAACCGGCAAGACAACCCTGCTCTACCTGCTTTGCGGCCTTTTGCGGCCCAATAGCGGCGAGATAACCATCGATGGAGACGTGGTGAGCGAGATGAAGAAACAGATGCTCGAGAAGATTTACCTCGTGCCCGAAGAGTTCATGTTGCCCTCGATGTCGATGCGCGATTATGTCAAGATGTACAAGCCGTTCTACAAGAACTTCAGTCAGGAGATTATGGACAGCTGCCTGCGCGAGTTCGAACTTGAGAGCGACCTGAAACTTAGTTCGCTCTCGATGGGCACCAAGAAGAAGGTGCTGATGAGTTTTGCTCTGGCTACCAATACCAAGTTGCTGCTGATGGACGAGCCGAGCAACGGACTCGACATTCCTTCGAAACGTCAGTTCCGCAAGGTGATAGCGAGCAACATGAATGAGGACCGACTGATGGTGATCTCTACCCACCAGGTTCACGATGTGGAGATGCTCATCGACCACGTGACCTTGATTGGACAAGAGAAGTTACTTCTCGACAGTTCGATGCAGGAGCTTGCCGAACAGTACACCTTCGGCACCAATCCCGAGGGCGAAGTGCTTTATAGCGAAAAGACCATTGATGGCACCCAGTGCATTGCCCGTCGAACGGCCGATGAACCAGAGACACCCGTCAACCTGGAGATGCTCTTCGAATATATTACCTCACTCAAATAACTTGCCATTATGAGAAACCTGTTTAGATTATATTGGAGGACGGAGCGGCTTTCGTTTGTCCTGACAATCCTCTTCTTTCTCGTTTTTTCCGCATTTATGCTGGCAATCACTTGGAGAAAACATCCCGAAACCGACGTTTGGGGATTCATTAATGGCACTTGGAACGACCAGGAATCGCATTACTCCACCACGGAAATGCTTAATTGGTTTTTCCTCTTTCCTTGGATTATGTGGATCAGCCATTGTCTGAATAATGTCTTCGGCGTTTACAGTCTTCATAAGCAGCATTGGCTGCTACCTGCCTCCATGAAAGAGAAGTATGCTTCGCGCATCGTCTTCAATCTTTGTCAGACGATAGTCTTTGTTTTGGCTACGGCGCTGATTATCTATTGGGTGCGCATGCCGCTGGCATCCCTCTTTTCCATCGAACAGCCCATCGAAAGGGGGTGGGTGTTGCCATTGTTGGCATGGTATTACAGGTGGCCGACGGTGGGGTTCTACCTGTGGATCCTGACCTACTGCTATTATCTGAGCGCCCGTTTCAAGAAAATCACGTTCGTTGCCTTTGTTCCAATGGCTCTTGCTGCAGCCTATCCCTTCTGTGCATTGTATCTGGATACGTTTTGGAACTGGATTCCCTACGTCGCTGTGGCACTGGCAGTTGGAATCGTGATCAATATCCGCCTGAGCTACCGCCAATTCCAGAAACTTGATGTCGTGCTGAAGTTAACACCTAAAGAGTTATGAAAAACCTGTTTCGTATCTACCTGAACGGAATTCGTTCGGTCCAGAAGCTTTTCGTCCTGCTGCTTGTGCTGATTCGCATAGCGATCTTCTCACTCCATGCTATCTTTGAAAATGGTTCATCCACTTTTTACGAACGAGCTTTGTGGAATGTGCATATTCCTTTTCTGATTGCACTGATGGTTATGCAGACTTTTTTCTTGATCTATCGACGCAAAGAGTTGACATTGCTGCCCGAGACCAATCGGCGTAAATATGTCTCGATGATCCTCTACATCGGGCTGCACTACGTGGCGATGTATTGCGTTTTGATTGGCGTCGATCTGCTCCAGAATGCCATCTTTGCCGTTTTCCAGCCAGCGCAGCTCTATTCCCCATTCGTCAGCGTGAAGAGTCTTGCCGATTTCGTCATCACGGCACCTGCCGATGGCCTTCTTCTACTGCTGTTCATCGCACTCTTCAATGTCCTGTTCCCACTGTTGATCAACAACCTTCTTCTGTCTTTTTCCATTAATTTTATTATGGTGCTTTTGATCTTCTTTTCGTGGATGCCAAATGTAGTATATTTGGATCGGGGCATCTTTGCTGCAAATCCATGGATGATGCTGCTATTCCTTGCAGGTATTGTCGCTTGCTGGTACTTGGGTCAATATTGTTTCAACCGTCGCGCTGTCTGCGACCACAAACTCCTGAACCTATGATATCGTCGCAAGAGAAAACCATTTTCGGCAAACTAGCCTATCAGATATGCGAAGAGATACTCGAAGGAAAATACCACAGCGAGGACCGCATCCCGAGCGTGCGTGATCTGGCCGAGACCTTCGAGGTGAACTACAATACCATCCTGCGGGCCATGGAACTGCTGCAACGAGAAGAAATTGTCTATCAGAAGCGCGGTATCGGCTATTTTGTCAGTCCCAATGCCCGACAGCGCATATTGAGGGCGCACAAGCGCGAGTTTATGCAGCAGCGTCTGCCCGAGGTGTTCCGGCAGGCACGTCTGCTGGGCATTACGCTTGACGAAATCACGCAGTTCTGGAATGAAGAAGCGGCCAATCAGGGCGGGTGAGAAGGCGAATGTTGGTGAAAAAAACATAAAATCGGGGTCCTATAACGATTTTTAGGTTCAAAAATTTGGAATCTTCGTAATTTATGCGCACATTTGCAGACGAAACATAATACCTATTTAAATATGAAACGTATATTGCTTCTTTTTGTTGTGGCATTTACCAGCATCGTGTTCTGCAATGCGCGCGATCGTTTTTATATCAAGAACTGTATCGACAAGTGGGAAACCTGCCGTAATGTGGCCATCACCGACAAAGGTGGTGACATTGCTTTCGTCGGTACTAATAAGTGCGCTTACGACCGCATTCCCACCAATTTGGCCAAGCAGATCGACAATCTGAACGACAGCGCCTATTACATCAACGATATCCAACTCAGCGAAAAAGGCCGCTGGTTCATCAGTTATGGTGATGGCTTGATGCGTTGGCACAAGATTCCTGCGATGCTCAAAAGTTGCCTCTATGAACTGATTGCCGACCGTCATACCATCAAGTCGGTGACCTTCAACGACCATAGTGATTGGATTGTAGTCTATGACAATGGCCAGGTGCGTTCTTCGTTCAGTAGGATGGAGGACTGGGTAAACGACGGTAGTGCGAAGCATGGCACCCTGCGTTTTGCCCAGATCAACAACGAGGGAATGATTCTTGCATTCGAACGTGGATATATGTATCTCGGCAACGTCAGCCAGAAGTTGAAGGATGCCTTGCGCGAAGCTACATTCGACGTTACAGTCATCAAATTTACGCCAGAGGGAGCCTATTTCATCGGAGATCAGAAAGGAAACTCGGCGATTTATATGTAAAAAACTAAAACTATGGAAACCGTATTATTGACCAATTGCGGCACATCTTTCGAAGCGGATGTCATCAAGAGCGTGCTCGATGGCGCCGGGATCCCCTGTATGATTGTCGATCACAAGCATGTTGCCATGTGGTCGTTCCAAGGGCCCGACACCATTGGCGGCGTGAGGATCTATGTCTTCGAAAGTATGCTCGAAGAGGCCCGAAAGGCCCTTGAGACCAGTCACGATGCCGCTTCGGAAGCTGCCTTCGAGAAAGCAGCCGAAGAAGCGCCTCCTCTTGAGCATATGGAAGAGGACGAAGAGTAAGAAACGAGTAAATGATAGGAGAGCGGTGACGAGAATGTTTTGTCACCGCTCTTTTTCTTGTGTTATCCCGGGGATTTGTCGAAAAAGAATTCGGGTTTTGCGAACTAAGGGTATCAATCTATGATAAAAAAACGCCAAAATAAAAAATAATTGATTAAATATTTGGAGCGAAAACTGGAAATCTGTTTCTTTGCAATGTGATATCAAAATAATATCATTATATATCTTGGTAAAACTTCTAAAAAACATTTATTATGGAAAGTAAAGAGTATGAATTCAAGGGTGGTTCGATGAACGGTTTTATTATGCTGTTCCTGGTGTTGGCCATGGTCTTTGGCATGTTCTATTTCATTGTTTTGACCGTCACCTATGAGAATGGATGGTATATGATTCCTGCTGTCCTTCTTCTGATATGTATCATCATCGGTTGCTGCGGTTTCTCGATGCAGGAGCCCAACGAGGCCAAGGTGTTGACCTTCTTCGGCAAGTATGTGGGCACGTTCCGCAAGACCGGTTTCTATTGGCTCAATCCTTTTATGAGTGTGAAGAAGGTTTCGCTGCGCGCACGTAACTTCAATGCCGATCCAATCAAGGTGAACGACAAGGCAGGTAACCCCGTGATGATCGGACTGGTGGTTGTTTGGCGTCTGAAGGATACCTACAAAGCCATCTTCGATATTGACACCGATGTCGCCAATGCCAATACTGTGGGTGGCGCTGCTGGACTGAGAATGAACAAGTTCGAGCGCTTCGTGGCTGTGCAGAGCGATTCTGCCCTTCGTCAGGTGGCAGGCATGTATGCCTACGACAACGACGGTGACGACTCGCACGAGGTGACATTGCGCAGTGGCAGCGAGGAAGTCAACGACGTACTGCTCCGCAAACTCAACGAACGTCTGGAGATGGCTGGCCTCGAAGTGACTGAGGCTCGCATCAACTACCTTGCTTATGCTCCCGAGATTGCTGCCGTGATGCTGCGTCGTCAGCAGGCTGCTGCAATCATCACTGCGCGTGAGAAGATTGTAGAAGGTGCCGTTTCTATGGTGAAGATGGCTCTCGACAAACTTTCGGACGAGGAAATCGTGGAACTCGACGACGAGAAGAAGGCCGCTTTGGTTGGCAACCTGCTCGTGGTTCTTTGCGGCGATGAGCCTGCACAGCCAGTCATCAATTCGGGTACGCTGAATCACTAAGGCGCTTGCGCGCTAAGATGGTTCAGTCGTTAAGATAAGCAGCCAAGCTTGGCTACTATCGTAAACAAGAGGGCAAAAAAGGATTCGAATGATTATGAAAAGACTTGAAGGATTATTGATGCTCGGCGTGTTGGCGCTTGCCGCTACGCAGAGTTTCGGCCAGCAGATCTCGGGACCATGGACGGGACAATTGGACCTCGGTGCTCAGAAGTTGACAATCGTGTTGCATTTCGATAAGGATGCCAGCGGAAAGGATGTGTGCACCATGGACAGCCCCGACCAGAGTGCCAAAGGAATTCCTGCCACGCTGAATTTCATCTCGGCTGACTCGGTGAACATTGTAGTGCCAAGCATTGGCATGACGTATGCAGGAAAATTGAACGAAGGCGAGCTGAAAGGCTCCTTCTCTCAAATGGGAATGAAACTGTCCCTCGATATGAAGCCCGGGGAGGTGAAGCACAATCGCCCGCAGCATCCCGTAGAGCCTTATCCCTATCAGACCAAGGAAATAGCCTTCCAGAATGAGGCTGCCAACGCTTGGTTTGCTGGCACTCTTGTCTATCCCGAAGGATACAAGGAGGGCGAAAAGGTCCCTGTGTTGATTATGGTAACGGGCAGTGGCGCAGAGAATCGCGACGAAGAGGTCTTCGACCACAAACCTTTCCTCGTCATTGCCGACTATCTGGCCAGACACGGCGTTGCCTCCCTACGTTTCGATGATCGTGGCGTGGGTAAATCGACAGGCAGTATGGAGGGCGCTACCACGAAGGACTTTGCCGGCGATGTCTTGGCGGGCATCGAAATGCTGCGCGGGCTCAAGCAATTCAGCAAGGTCGGTGTGCTAGGCCATAGCGAAGGTGGCTCGGTTGCCTTCATACTTGGTGCAAAACAGAAAGTCGATTTCATCATCAGCATGGCTGGTGTTGGAGCCAAAGGCGATACTGCTTTGACAGCACAGGCAAACCGCACTTACGAACTCATGGGTGTGCCTATGCAAGTCAATGTGGCCCAATATCGAGCCCAGGTGGCCCAATTGAATTCCCCTTGGCTCAATTATTTCCTCGACTACGACCCCATCCCTGACATTCAGGCCACCCGCTGTCCAGTCTTCGCCATCAATGGAGATAAGGACGTGCAAGTGGTTTCGTCGCTCAATCTCAAGGGCATCGAGAAGGCATTATCGAAGAACAAGAAGACCCTTGTGAAGGAATATCCTAGCTTGAATCATCTCTTCCAGCATTGCACCACGGGTTTGCCCACAGAATATGCCGGCATCGAGGAAACAATCAGCGAGGAAGTCCTTGGTGACATCGCTACGTGGATTAACGGATTATAATTTGCAAATAAAGACAGTTGAAACTATGAAAACTTATCGAACAAGAATTAGTGTAGGACTGGTGGTATTCATCATCGTGGTTCTGCTGGTGTGTTTCCTGCCCGGTATCTTAGGAGAGGGCGGCTGGCGAATGCTGATATCGTTGTGTCTTGTGGCTGTGCCAATGTTCTACCTGCTCTATGCCATCAAATATACGATTGATGGCACGACGCTCAAGGTGACGGTGCTCAGCATCTTCACTGACAAGTACGACCTCACGAAGCTGGTGTCGGTTGTCCCCACCAGATCCATCCTGAGCGCTCCCGCCAGTTCGTTGAAGCGCATCCGTCTGGACTTCAGCGATGGCACGGCTGTGATCATCTCGCCCCGCTATCAGGAAGATTTCCTCGCCGAGCTGCGCAAGATCAATCCGAAGGTGCAGATTGATGAGAGGCTGATGGTCTGAACTAATTCCAAAAAAAGCATGACAACTTATAGTACAAGAATTAGTGTGGGACTATTCGCCTACATCGTTGTTACGTTCTTGTTAATCGCCATAGCTCCTCTGTTTTTTGGGCATAACGAATGGCCCTTCCTCTTACTCTATTATGGATCGATTGGCATCACCTTTGTATTTGCGATATGGGCATTGTGCTCCTCCCGGTACACCATAGATGGCACGTCTTTGATGATTTCATCAAAATTCTCGCCGTTTTCACCCGATGTGTATGATCTCACCAAACTTGTATCGGTTGTCCCGACTCGCTCACTTATGAGTGCTCCTGCCGGCTCCCTGAAGCGTATCGAACTGACGTTCAGCGATGGAAATACGGTTATCATTTCGCCTCGGAGGCAAGACGCTTTTCTCATGGAGGTGCGAAAGGCGAACCCGAAAGTGAGGATTGACACCTCTTTGTTGTAAGTTTTTGTCATCAACAAGCATTATTGTTAATCATGGCCAAAAAAGAATCTACCACCAAAAGTTTCGTGCTTCGTGTCGATGGCGCCACTATGGATGCCATCGAGGCATGGGCTGCTGATGAGTTCAGGTCTGTCAACGGGCAGATCCAGTGGATATTGGCCGAAGCACTCCGCAAAAGCGGACGTATGAAGAAGCCTAAACCCAAGCCTATCGATCCGTCCGAAGAGGCGTGAACACGTTAATTGTCCCCCATCACATAAACAGTCAGCCCCAATCTCTTCCGAGGTCGGGGCTGACTTTATTTTTAATCATCCAATGTTTGACGAGACAGACGTGGCTTACCGCATGATTAACCTGCCGCCCGAGATGACGAAGCCGCGCCAAGCATTGTCCACCTTTTGCCCCATCAGGTTGATGAGAGGAGCCGAAGTAGAAGCATTGTCCGCACGGACGATATCGATGCCTTCTGTCGATGGGTCGGAGAGCAAGGCTCGGGTGGTGTTGAATACACAGCAATTGGTCGGGTCGTCGGCATCGTATCGATGAACGAAGGCCACGACTTCCATCTTCTCTTCGCGTAGTTCCTCGGGGATGGTCCAAACGTAAGAGGTGGAGAAAGTATTGCCATCCCAAACAATTACGTCGCCCCACACGTCAGTGAGGACGTCACGCGTCACGTGACGGTGGTAATAACCTTGTCCAGCACCCGTCTGGTCATGGGCCTGGATGCTGTCGATGAGTGCAAAGACGGTGATGCGCGCCTCGGAGCACTGATGTTGGAAGGCATCGAGACGTTCGCCCTCGATGTTGATGCTGACCTGGCGAAGGGCATCGTCGTACTTCAAAGTAGCCTTGACATCAACCAACGCAGGACGTGCTAGTGCAATGTCGAAGCGTTCACAGAGTTTTTGTGACTGCGGTGGGTTGAACATCGGCGAGAAATCCTTGTCGAGCCCCGTCAATGTACGGTCGAGCATCGTAGCAGGCGCCGAAGTAGAGCCTCCCTCGTTGTAGAACCAGCAGTAGTCCACGTCGGAGGGGAGGGTGAGCCAGTCGGTGTGATAACCGGCATGGTGGGTAGCCATGATAATGCGGTCATGATAACCATAGTCGAGGGCTGCCTCGATGCGCTGGGCACCCGAAGGACAATTGACGCAGACTTCGGTGGTGAACTCTTCGAGCAATGCTCGGTGAACGTAGTCGGAGCCGGCCTCGTAGGTGGCGTAGTCAAAATGACAGCGGTTGTCGGTCATGTCCTCGTCGTCAGAACCATCGGGCAACAACAGGCAGACATCGACGGGATGATTGATGCCAGCGGGAATGCCTTTGGTGGGGATGCCGAAGAGGACGGTTGCCTCTTCGCGCGGCTGGAGCGTTTGTTCCACCTCGATGGAACCTGTCTGCAAACCATCGGCAAGGTCGTAGTTTAAGCGCAGACTGCTGACTGGTTGCGAGGCAACGTTTTTGATTGTGGCTTCGAAGTGGAGGCTGTCGTCGCGCACAATCTCACCGTGCAGCAGCTTCATGTCGAGCACACTGAGATCGTATTGCGGCAGGCCTTCGCCTTCGATGATACCTTCGATGCTGAGCGAACCAAGTTGTCGTGTGCTCCAATCTTCCCACTCGCCGTTGCGTCCGATCCAGGCTCCTTGGGCGTTGGTCTCACCGACAAAACTCAGGCACTTGACACTACGTGCCTGCTGATAACTGAAGCCGAGGTAAAGGTCTTGCGTGCCGTCGATGGCTATAGGGGCGGGGAGTGTCACTTCGTTCCAGCCCGATTGGAAGGACTCCAAGGCGACTTCGGCAATGACTTCGCCCGACAGGCTGCTGCGAACCCATGCCGTCAGGCCACTCATGTCGGCATTGACCGTGCAGAGTCCGATGCGGAGCGTGGTGAGTTCGGCTCTGGCATATTGTGCCAAGACGTCAGCGGGGAAGCCTACGGCAGCCGACACGGTGACCCCGACGCCTTGACGGCTGGCGCCTGCTTCTGCAAGTTTGCCGTCGCAGTAGCTCAGGTAAAGCGAAGAGTTCTGGGCCTCGATGAAAGCGAAGCCCAGAACAAGATATAGGGTCAGTAATAACCTTCGGATCATAGATTATTTGATTAGCATCTTCTGCGTATTGCCATTGGCATCCTGCATGATGAAGAAACCATCACGAACTTCGTTGACGCGACGGCCCTGAAGGTCGAAGTAGCGACGGACGGGAGCTGCGGGGACGTTAATGCCGTCGAGGTTGTCGATGCCGCGAATCACAGGAATCTCCTCTGACGTAGCTGTGAGGCTTGCACCATCAAGGGCGACGTGAGCAGTTACGCGATAGGTTGCCATATCGTATGGGAACGGCACAACGGCTTCGTTGGCATTGAGGCCCTCAGCCTCGACAGTCGCATAGACAACATTGGCCGACTGTCCTTCGGTGAGCAAAGCCTCCAACTTGAGGTTACCAAGGGCAACCGATGCTCCGTCGTAGTCATAGAATATGATGTTATTGCCATTCTTGAAACCAGCGATATCCAACTGATAATCCTGTGCTGTGGTGGTGACATTCAAGGCCTTGAAGTCAATGATGTTGGTGCCCTCGGTGAGGCCGACAATCAGATAGGCTTCCTCGCCGTCAAGCGATGCAGGGTCAACATAGCCCTTGAAGCTGACGCGAATGGTGGCTGTGCCGTTTTCGCCAAGGTTCAGGTTGTCGTAAGCGGGCGACAGGAGGTAAGAAGCATATTCCGAACCATACGCAGCAGCTAAGGCGTTGTAGATGAGGAATGCCTGGTTCCAGCAGAGACCAAAGAGACAAGTCCAATCGCTCTGGTTGAAGAATGCGTTGCAGTTGTCCATCATGACCTGTCCACTGCCGTCCTCGGCAAATGTCATGTTGGAGAAGTCCTGTTCAAAGAGGGTGACTGCAAGGGTGTCGGCACCAGCAACCATTTCGGTCATGGCCTCGACGGTGTAACCATCGGCGAAGGTCGAAGGCTCCCAATGTGCAGTGAAACTATCGGCGGTGATGTCGGTGGCTTCAAGTGCGACAGGTGCAGTGGTCTCGGTGGGCGCTAAGATCTCATCGCAATAGCGTTCGGGAGAAGTGGCACCTGCCTCGTTGGCTGCTCTTACGACTACCTTATAGCCACCTGTCGAGAAGTTGAGGGCCAGGTTTTCGAACGTATATTGTGTATCTTTTGTCTCCAATTCGGTGCAGCCTTCCACGAAACCTTCCTGGAGGCGATAGAGGCTGACGAGATAATGGTCGGCATTGCTGACGGCATCCCAAGAGGCTTTGATGGTGGAACCATCTACGAGTTCACCCTTGACGTTGGTGGGAGTCTCGATGCCATAGTCGAGGTAACTGATGCTCACTGAGTCGAAGAGCACGTAGCCCTGCCAGCTGAATGCCATGATGTTCTCTTTGCCCGAGCCACGGGTGAAGTCCCAGGTCAGGTCAATCCACTCCTGGCCGTTCATGTCCTTTGCGTCAGCCGACAGAATCTTCATATCGATATTGTCGAGTACGAAAATCTGGAGTTTGGGTTCGGCTGTGGCAGCATTGGCACCACGCACACGGAACATGGCACGGTGGGCACCGCTGTAATTGGCATCAGAGAGATCCATGGCTGGAGTAAGCAGATAGCCTGGTCCATCCTCGCCTTCGGTGTCAAATCCGGTATAGACGTTACCGCCTGCCTGATAGCAGAGGAAGCCGTCCCAACCTGGAGTTTCGGTGAGGTCGGTGAAGTCAGCAATAGGAGTTGCATCAGGTTCATTCTCTGAGCCAAGAGTCATCTTGCTGAATCCTTCGTTGACGAATGGGATCTCCGTGGGAGCGGATCCGTCGGCAGCGACAGCCTTGACGGCAGCATCCTGGTTGCGGAGTGCGTCGATGAACTGCTGAGCGGTGAAGCCCTTGCCAGCCTCGCTCTTGAGGAAGTTCTTGACTTGAACGGGAAGTTGGGCCTCGGTCATGACCTGCTTCTGGTTCTGTGAATGATTGAAACTGATTTGCTGGCCAGCATCAGCCGTTGCTGCGCCCATAGTAAGCGTAAGCGCAAAAAGTAAAACTTGTTTCATGATAAAAATGGATATTAATACACAAATTGTTATTTGTAAATTCTTATTTGTTATTTATTATATGTGTCTTTTGTCGCCTAAGGTGGTGCAAATATAGCGAGTTTTTTTAGGAATTGCAAGTATTTGATGTTTTTTTCAGTCGAAAAGTATCCTTTCGCCTGTTTTTGTCAGTTTGCATCCGTTTTTATTGGACAAAATGGATAATTAAACAGGATATCTTTTCGTTATTCATCAAATCTTATCGCGAAATGGGCGTTTGAAATGAGGAAGACCAACATCTTACGAAGGCATAACCTTTCTTGGCCAAGATTGGTTATGCCTCGATCGAAGAATGACCAATTTCGGCCAGGATTGGTCATGCCGTCATCGGCGAAAGCACTCTGACGGCCGACAGAGTGCTTTTTCCAATCGGAGAATAACCAATCTTGGCCAGAAAAGGTCATGCTGCGAGCGGAGCATAATGTTTTCATCTATTAAATCTGTATGCTCTTGTCGAAGAATAACCAATCTTGGCCGAGATTGGTCATGCTGCTATCAACGCATAACCATTCCTGGCCAAGATTGGTCATTCTTCAATAGGATAGAGCACTCTGACGGCCGAGATAATGCTTGCTCCTGTCGTCGCATAACCAATTTTGGCCAAGAATGGTCATTCTTCTGCGAGAGTATAACCATTTTTGGCCAAGATTGGTTATGCTATGATTTTACGAAACTATTTCTCCAGTCTTAAAGAGGTTTCAGACTGACGGCGAAGCCTCCACCGGGCACGGCATTGAGTTTCAGCACGGTCTTGCAGTTCACCGTCTTTCGTGTGATGGCGTATGCTTGTGGATTGGTCCGGTAGTCGGCATCCTTGGCATCCTGGTAGATGGTGGCTTCGTATTTGCGATTCGGGTCGAGGAAGTCGAGTTTCACGGCCGAAGAATGTGGTTCCATACCCGTCACTCCACCGATGAACCATTGGTCCGAACCCTTTGCCTTGCGCGCTGCCACGATGTATTCCATTGGCTCGGCTTCGAGGTAGAGGCTTTGGTCCCAGTCGCAGGCAACATCCTTGATGAACTGGAACGCATCCATGAAGCGCTCGTAATTCTCGGGGAAGTCGGCGGCCATCTGCAGCGGACTGTAAAGCGTCACGTAGAGGGCGAGTTGTCCGCAGATGGTCGAATTGCAGTGGCTGCCGCTGGCACATTCCATCTCGAAGATACCTGGCGTGTAGTCCATGGGACCACCTTGCAGACGCGTGAAGGGAATGATAGCGGTGTGTCCGGGCGGAAGTCCGCCGAAGGCCTGGTACTCGGTGCCGCGTGCGCTCTCGTTGCCGATCAGGTTGGGCCAGGTGCGGCACAGGCCTGTGGGTCGTACAGCCTCGTGGGCATTTACCATGATGTGGTAGTCGGCAGCACGTTCGATGGCATGCTGGTAGTGGTTGATTTCAATCTGGCTGTAATGGTGTTCGCCACGTGGGATGATATTGCCCACATATCCGCTTTTCACGGCATCGTATCCATAGTCACGCATGAGTTGGTAGGCACGATCCATGTACTTCTCGTAGTTCATTACCGACGAAGAGGTCTCGTGGTGCATGATGAGTTTCACGCCTCGGCTATGCGCATAGTCGTTGAGCGCCTTGATGTCGAAGTCGGGATAGGGTGTAAGGAAGTCGAAGACCTGTTCCTTCGTGTTTCCGCTCCAGTCCTCCCAGCCGATGTTCCAGCCTTCGACGAGCACGGCATCGAACCCGTGGTCGGCGGCAAAGTCGATGTGTCGACGTACGTTGGCATTGTTGGCGCCATGTTTGCCCGAAGGTGTTGCCTTGGCATAATCGGTCAGTCCAAGTTTCACCGATGGGTAGTCGCGGGTATAGGCCCATTCGCTTTTGCCCGAAATCATCTCCCACCACACGCCGACATACTTCACCGGATGTATCCAGCTGGTATCCTCAATCTTGCAAGGCTCGTTGAGGTTGAGGATAAGGTTCGAGGACAATACCTTGCGGGCATCGTCGGTGATGAGGGCGGTACGCCAAGGAGAAACCAGGGGAGTCTGCAACCATCCCTTCTTGCCAAGTGCGTCGGGGGTGAGCCATGAGGTGAAGACGAGACGCTCGGGATCGAGGTTGAGGTGCATGGCGGGGTAGTTGACCAAGGCAGCTTCGTGGAGGTTGATGTAGATGCCATCGTCGGTCTTGAGTTGCAAGGAGGTCTGGACGCCCGTTTCGGAGAAGAGGGTTTGCGAAAGGTTTTGACTGACGGCATCGTGGAGATACCTACTGATTTCACTGAGGCGCGAACGGGTGTAATTGTATTCCTGCGTGTCGTAGTCGCCTGGAATCCACCAGGCCGTGTGGTCGCCTGTCATGGCGAATTCGGTGCGTTCTTCCGAAACGACGAAGTAGTTGAGCTTGCCTTTCTGGGGAAACTCGTAACGCAGACCGAAGCCATCGTCATAGACGCGGAAACGGACGTTCATGTAGCGGTCTTCGGCAGTTTGTGCGAGGCATACCAACAGTTCGTTGTAGTGGTTGCGTATTTCGCGGTTTTCGCCCCAAACGGGGGTCCACGTCTCGTCGAAAGTCGAGCGTTCTTCGTTCAGGAGGGTAAAGCCGTCGAGCAGGTCAGCCTTTCTGTCAAGGTCATAGCCCAAGCGGCTGGGCAGGATAATCGGTTTACCCTGATAGGTGACACTATAAGTCGGCACGGTACCCTGCAACTCGAAGTTGACACGGATCGAGCCGTCGGGCGAAGAGACTTCGCTTGCCTGTAGGGGAAGGGTGGCGAAGAGGAGGAGAAGGGGGAGGAGGCTATGGGATTTCATCTTTTTTGAGTTAATGGGAGTAAACGGGAGTTAACAGGAGTTAACGCTTTCGCGTGGGAGTTAACGGACGATAGTTCAATTAACAATTAATAATTAACAATTAACAGTTGTCGGCTTGAACAAAATCCTTCCAGGCGCTTCTCTCGGACGTGACCGAACGGGAACAAGGTAACGTCCGTTAACTCCCGCTAACTCCCGCTAATTTCCATATTATTCATATATAATACTTTGCAGGAACCATTGCTTGTTGCCCTCCGACATATGTTGTGCGTCGAGCAGGGCGGGCAGACGACGATAGTTCTGCTGGAACTGTGTGATGCGCTGGGTAGCCTCGTCGGGGAAGTAACGGAGTGCTTCGCTGAGCGAACCCATTTCGCCCAAGCCTTCGACATAGTTGATGCCGGCATCGCGGAACTTCATCTGTGTCATGGTTCGTGCCATGCGTCGCATCTGAGCCACCAGTCCGTCGTTGAGTTGGAGGTCGGAGGCAGGACATGTGATTTCGACCTTATGTTCTACCGCGGGATTGATTTCGCCAAGGTCGATGCAGACGGCAAGTTGAGCGGGTTCGTAGGAGAAGGCCACCTCACGACCATCGAGGGTGACACGTTGAGGAACGTTTGAGCCAACGAGTTTGATGGCCATTTCACGCTGCTTGGGCATACCTTCGTAACTGCCCTTGCGTGGGCTGATGGTGATGACTTTGGTCGTGGGATCTGCTTCCTGAGTATTGAGTTTGTAGCAGGTCGTGGCAAACTGGGTGGCATAGTCGCGGTCGTTGCCCTGATCCTCGTACATGCAGCCCTGGCCTTCGGCAGCACCGGGATAGACGGCGAGGATGACCTTTTCGTCATTGCAAGCAAGGTTCTTCACCTTTCCGTAAGTGGGGAGGATCGATCCTGCCTTGACATAGACGGGATATTCGTCGATGAGGAAACGGCGCTCGACCGTCTGACCGCCTTTGAGCAAAGTTCCAGTAGCAACCTCATACCAATCGCTGCCTTCGGGCAACCACACCATGAGGGTGCTGATGTCCTGCTCCATAGGCTTTGTGATAGGGGCGATGAGCAACTGGTCGCCCAGCATATACTGGTTACGGAATTCCTTGGCGTAAGCCTCTTTGGCCTCAGGATAATCGTAATAGAGCGGGCGGCAGATAGAGACGCCTGTTTCCCAGGCTTGGCGTGCAGCGGTGTAGAGGTAAGGAGCGAGTTCGTAGCGTTGCAGGATGGCAGCAGTAACTACTTCCTGATATTCCGGACCCAGTCGCCAGGGCTCCTTCTGCATGTTGGCGCTCTTGGTGCTGTGGCTGCGCATCACGGGCAGGAAGGTGCCGAGTTGCATCCAGCGGGCATAGAGTTCGCGGTCGAGCACGTCGCCGTTGTGAACAAACATATGACCACCCAGATCGTGGCTCCAATAGCCATAGCCTACGTTCGAAGCGGTGCTGTTGAAGTAGGGCTGGTAGTCGAGCGAAGCCCAGGTGGAATAGGTGTCGCCCGAGAAGCCTATCTGATAGCGATGGTTGCCCAGACCACCCCAGCGGTGGTAGAGCATGGGACGATGTTCGGGCTGCGTGCGAAGCTGGTTGTCGAAGATGCAGTAGTTGAGCCACCACGTGTTGCTGAGCTGGGGGATGCTATCGTCCTGCAACTTCTGTTGCCAGTCGAGCCACCAGAAATCCACACCCTGCTTTTGGAGCGGAAGGAGCATCTTGTCGAGCCAACCGCGTACGAAGCGCTTGTCGGAACTTTGCCAACGGATGGTCTCGGTGCTCTTGGGATCACGTCCGAGGAATTCGGCCAATTGGGCATACTTGTCCTCGTAAGCAGGTACACCATCGGCAGGATGGAGGTTGAGGGTGATCTGCAGGTTATGCTCCTTGAGGAAAGAGAGGAACTGCTCGGGGCTGGGGAAAAGGCGGTTGTTCCACGTGTAACCTGTCCATCCACCGAGACCTGGTTCGGTCCAGTGCCAGTCCATATCGACCACGAGCACGTCGAGCGGGATGCCATAGCGTTCGAAGTCGCTCACCACTTGTCGCATCTCGCCATCGGAATAACTCCAATAGCGGCTCCACCAGTAGCCGAAACTATAACGTGGAGGCAGAGGGATGCGTCCAGCCAGCAACGTAAAGTCACCAAGTACCTGCTTATAGTCATGACCATATGCCATGAAGTACCAGTCGGTGGCTTTCTCTTGCGTGTCACTGGCTGCTGTTGGGCGTTGCTTCACCCAAGGGAGTTCGGGGGAAGTGAGGTCGTTGACATCGCCATCGAAGAGCAGGCCCTCCGAATCGTCGATGAGGGTCCAGCCGTCACGTGCCAGCAGTCCATTCTCGAGGGGCAATGGTTGACCCTGTCCTGGCTTGTCATGCTGCCACGAATAGTAGCGGTCGCCGTCGTAGCCATCGAGGGTGCGATAGGTGCCTCCTAAGTTGCATTGCTGCACGTCGCCCGGATGCCAGACGAATTTAGTCGAAAGTTCAGGAGCCGATTCGATGCTGAGGTTTTCAGCGGTAAAGGATCCGGTACCTTTCTTATATTTAAGGCTCATCCGAGGGGTTGAGATGCTGACCTGCTGCTCATCCTCAACGATAACAGGCTCCACCTTGGGGTATTTGCGGCAGGTGGCGACGAACGATGGGTCATCGACAAACTTGCCGTCGGGGGCGTATTCCAGACGGATGATGCCATCGCTGACGACGGAGAAGCGCACATGCTGGTCTTGCCAGGCGATGTTGTCACTCATGGGTCGGTCACCTGCGGTGGTGTCGTTACCGCCGTCCTTGTTTTGTGTACAAGCCATCAGCAGGATTTCTGCGATAGCCATCATGGGGAGTGTTGTTGTTTTCATACAGGATAGTGTTATATTTAGTTATAGCCTCGTAACCCTCATCTGGTCGAGGAGGGCCTGGTTGACGTGGATGTTCATGTTTTCGACTGCATCGCAGAACTGCAGGGTCACGATGTGACGACCACGGGTGAGGTTGACAGTGCAGGCGTTGCTCCAACCCCAGTTGTTCCATTCGTCGGTGCCACGGTGTGGGAAGACACTGACGCCTGCGGCTTCTCCATCGACGCGGAGCACACGGGTGGCGCACTTGTTGTCGGTGTTGATGGGGCCGTTGCCATTGGCATATCGCCAATCGATGGCATAAAGGCCGTCGTCAGCCACTTCGATGGGAATGGTGATGAGGATGTTCTCGTTGCGTGTGATCATCGCTACGTTTCCTTGTGCTCCGCTGATGTCTACACCCTTCAGAGTAGGTACTTCGGCACGAGCTTCGGCCTTGCCTGCCACGCCACCACCAGCTCCTACACTCTCCTTCACGGCCTTGCGATTGGGGTCGAAAGGCAGGGCAAAACGCTCCACTTCGTAGAGGGCGGCTTTACTGTAATGGTTCAAAGGTTCGCTCATATAACTGTGCCAGCCGTCGGCTCCAATTGCCACCACTGCATATTCGCCATCGCCCGGCAGTTCTGCCTTGAGCGCTGTGGTACGGGTCATCTCGCTGCCATTGCGCAGCACGATGTACTCCTTGGCTTCGGGCACTTCCTGCCAACTGATAACTTCTCCGCTGATATTTGCTACGGGTGTGAGAGGCTGGTAGGCATTTTCGCGCATCACCATCTGCATAGGTGCTGGTTGACGGTTGTCGAGTACCATTTCGATGGTATGAGCGCCCTTGAGATTGGCTGGGAAGAAAGGATCGGCTTCCACGCCGTCGAGTTTGAACGACTTCAGGTTGTTGCCGAAGCCCGTGATGGTCATGTCGAGCACGGCATCGCGGTACTTGAAGTTCGAAAGATGACGTTCGGCCTTGAGCGTCTTGGGTACAAAGGGACGGAAGCGGATGCCGCCCATCTCGTAGTTGACGCCGAAGTAGATGTTGGGCACGATGGCAAGGTCGGCGGCCACGCTCCACAGCTGACGTGGAGAATTGATGGGCAGACCCTTCTCGTTGCCGTTGTAGATCACCATGTTCTCGAGGTTGGTGAGCGTCATGGCAGCCAGGCGGTAGATCGAAGAGATGGCATGGAGCACGCCTTCTTCGTTACCTGCCTTGGCCTGGGCCTTCATCCAGTAACCCTGCGTGAATGGCCACATGCCGTCGTTATGGTAGGGATATTGGTCCTTGAGGTTGGGGTAGAAGTCGGGTGTGCCGAAGGTTTCGCTCACCATGCTCTGGCTGATGCGTTTCTGACGGTCGAAATCGGCGATGTCCCAAAGGATGGCAAACGATTCACCGAGGATTTCCATCTGTGGGTGCTGCACGAGGTGGTTGCGACCATAGAGGTAGATTGCATAGAGGCCTTGGTCCTCCATCCAGAGGTTGCGGTTCATGCCCTCACGCAGGTCGTTGGCCCAACTATCGTACTTGCGGCCCCACTCGGGCTGTCCTTCGAGGCGGCAGATTTCGGCCAGGATGCGCAGCGAACGGTAGTGTACTGCTGTGGTTCCCATGGCTTCGCTCTGATAGATGTCGGCAGGCTGTGCCCAGGTGGGATATTCCTGCTCGCGCCAATCGAGCCACGACGTCTCGCCGTGCATCAGCTTGGTCTGCGGATCGTAAGCCACCACGCGGTCATCTTCGATGGTTGCCATAATGACGGGGAAGATGCGGTCGAGCCATTCCTTGTCGCCCGTCACCAGATACACCTCCCAGGCGGCTAGTATCCACGTGGTGCGGTCGGTCGAACAAGGCCAGGCACCACCTGTGCCGGTGTCTTGGATGATGCGGTTGTTGGCATTGACCTTGGCAAGGAGTGACTTGCGGCACACTTCGGGATTCAGTTGGGCCAAGGCATGGAGAATTGAATAGGACACGTCGCGCGTCCACACGCCACCCCAGAAGACGCCTGTGCGATAGGTCGAATCGGGTTCAATGGCGAGTTCGCTCTCCTCGAGGCTCATGTTGAAGAGGGCATTGTCGATGGTGAGCGAAGACGTGTAGTGGGGCAGGTGACTGATGTCGCGCTTCAGGGTCCAGTGCTCGCGGTCGATGCCTGGGTCGATGTCGGGCATGAAGTTGGGCGCCGTGCTTGTCCACTCGTCGCGGTAGTTGCTGGTGATGTCGGTAGCACTGTTGGCCTTGGCCTTGAAGCGGCCTTGCGTGAACTGGTTGCCCCGCCACTCGTATTGCGGGGTCTTGTAGATGGTTTGTGCCTCGGTGGCAAGGGCAAGTGAGGTTGCCATAATGGCGAGGAGGAGAAGTTTTTTCATTTTTTGTGAAATATTAGAAAAGTGCGCTGCAAAGATAGGTGTTTTTCCGATACGCTGGCATCCGAAGGAATTGTTTGGGAGTGGTTCGGAAGCCATATACGCCTGTTGTCCAGACGTTTGTATTGCCCTATGCAGCCCAAATAGGGAGCGGGAATACACTTTTGCCCGGGGCAAAGATAGAAAAATATCCCGACACCACCAAATCTTTTGGGCACTTTTATCAAAATATGCACCGAAAGGGTGGCATCGGGCTGAGAGTGAAGGCTATTCGACCACAATCATGGTCCAATATTTCAACGAAGGAAGGGTGAAATTGATGTATCCACCGTCCTGGGTGAAGTTAAGTTGTTGAGGCGCACCACCGAGATTGTCGGGCGAAGCCACCCAAAGGCGCTTCACGTCCGAAGCCTTGATGCGGAGGGGAAGGTCTGTGATGGTTTGGGGTTCGGGCATGTTGCCTTGCTCGTCACGCCAACTGAGGCTGTTGGCCTGCAGGAAGTTGAGCAGATGGACCACCTGCTTTCCGTCGACATTCTTTGCGTAGGTGGTCACTGTCTGGAGTTTTGGGGGCCAGGCGGTGAGGGCTACGTTGGCTTTGCCTGAAGCGAGTGAGGCAATGGTCTCGCGGCCTCCGTCGCGCAACAGATTCTCGTAGGCGACAAGGAAGTCATAGTAGGTTACGATGGCCGACTTGAGTTCATCGCTCATCTGCAGGTTACTGTTGGGAAAGTATTCGTGGCAGAGCATATGGCCGTCACCGAGTTCGAGATGTGCACCGCCGAGGGCGAACATCACGGCATCGGTGAGCAGGATGCCTGGTGTATTGAATGTGCCCGCCGACCCCGATTTGCCATAGTTCATGTAGGCAGCAATGATGGAGTTCTTGCCGCCCGAATAGGCGGTGTTGCGGCTGATGACTTCGCGCACGTCGCTGTATTGCGATTCGCCGCCCCACATCTCGGTGTACATGAAGTCGGTCTTGCCCGTTGCGCCGATCTGGTCGGCGGCATAACCCGAGACGGCATTCATTACCAGCCGCTTGTCGGCATGGCGTGCCTTCATGGCTTCAATGAACGAGCCGATGCCTTTGGCTAGGTTGAGTTGGCTACCGTAGTAATCATACACCGTGCCGCGGTCACCTAGTTGGTCGATGTGGAAACCGTCGAAGTCGAAGCAGGAATACACATCGTCGTTACGATCGGCCAGATACTGCTGCCAGTCGCTGTTGGAGGGATCCATGAGGTAGATGTCGCCCTTCCAGCCCGAAGGCAGCGAATGCTTGTCCTGGTTGTGGTTGGTGTTGGTGTAGATGCCCCACTTCGGATTGACGCCATCTTGCGCGGCATCGTCGAGGGCACCATAGCAAAGGTTGTAGAACATGGCTTTTATGCCGAGGGCGTGTTGCTGGGCGATGTACTCCTTGACGACGCTTGTATAGATTTCCCGGTTGGCGATGTCGGTATATGCCTCCATCAACTCGTCTCGTGTGCCGCCTAGGGGCCACTGGTGCTTGTAGTGCCAGTCGTAGAACTGGATGCCGTTGATGTGGCAGCGGTTGAGCAGGGCAAGTTCGCGGGCAATCACTTCGGGTGACTTGCTCTGATCGAACGATGCCACGAAGCCATAACGCGGGAATCGTGCCCAGTCGCTCGAAACATCGACGCCCGTAGTGCCATAAATCGTCTCTGCGGAGCCATTGGTGACATAAATATCCACCATATAACCGGTGAAGTCAGTCTGGGGGGCAGTCCATGTCCACGATGTGTTGCCGAGGGCTTCGTCGGCCACGATGTCACAACCCTGGCGGTAGCGCACTCTGGCACCGGAGGGCATAGTGCCCTCGGCGGTGAAGAGAATGGTCTGACCTGGCTGATAAAGAGCGCGGTCGGTGCGGATGTCGAGTTGAAGTTGTGCGGTGGTGTTGACCACAGGTTGGATGATGTCGGTGGGCACGTTGCCGAGGTTATCGTCATCATCGGAACTGCACGATAGCAGCATGGGTGCTGCAAAGGCAAGGAACAAGAGGTTCATTTTCATTTTATGATGGTGTGATGAGAGTTAATATGGGTTATTGTTTCACGATGGAGACGGTTTCGTCGAGTTGATTGATGGTGATTGTGTAGGTACCTGCCGACATGATGCGCCACTTGTTGTCAACGTCGCCAATATTCACGTCGAGGTACTGAGCCTTCAGGAAGTCGTCGCTCTTGTTGATGAAGAGTGCCTGTTCGGTGTCGCCTGTGGGTTCTATGCCATTGCCGTAAGCGTTCATCAGCCAGGCGCCGTTCCAGTCGGACTGCTTGTCGCACGAGAACTTCAGTTCGCCTGTATTCAGGTTACCTGTCCAGGTGAAGATGTAGGGGCTTTCGGTGGCCGTCATGGCCGTGGCATTGCCGAGATCCCAGCCGCAAGGTGCTGCATCGCCCACCAGATAGATCATCTCGTAGGGTGAGAATTCGCGCATCATCATTCGCTCGCGGTCCGAACGGATATCGACGCAGATTTTGTAGGCATGGTTGGTCTCGCTCTCCTGCAGGAACCACTTGTTATCGGGATCATAACCTGCAACAAACTCCATTGAGGTGTCTGTATAAGGAGCATTGGCTTGTGTGGCCTTGAGCATGTTCTCCCAAGCTCCTTCTGAAGTGCCGAACTTGAACTCGCCGCCATTGCCCGATTCGAAGAAGCGGCCGTAGCGGAAGAGGAATGGGTCGAGTGGGTCGCGCTGCATCTTGACGAAGCCCCATCCTGTGGGCTGTCCGACGAAATAGAGGTTTTCGAAGCGTGGTGCCTCGCCATCGGTCTGAACGTAAGTCATTTCACGGGTGAGCAGATTGACATTGACCTGATAGTAATGCTCTTCGGTGATTTGCCACTGCTCGTCGGGTTCGTCGAAACTGTTGCGCAGCACGAGGCGTCCGTCGCTGTCGCGGTTGTACGAAGGAATCCATTCGCCGAGGGTGGTGAGGAACTTGAACGAGCCTGGTCGGAGATTACCTTCCCAGGTGAACTGTCCGTTGTCAATGCGTTTCATCTCAGTGGCATGCCAGTTGTCCCAACCATTGGGTGTGGCGTCACCCACAAGGTAGAGTGTGGAGGTAACGGGTGCATAGGGTGTAGCAGCAAAAGTGAGCGTGGCTGTCTGAACTTCGCTTTGGCCAATTACGTGGGCGGTGACACGGGCATCGAGTTGCTGGCTTTGATCTGCTACTCCGCCGAACTTGTCGAGCAACAAGGCGTTGAGGTTTTCTTGGCTAACCGACCAGGAATAGGTTTGCGTTTGCTGATCGACGGCCGTATAGGCATCGGCAAAGCCCGATCCTGCGGGTGCAATCTCGAGGGTATAACAGATACGGTTGCCGGTACCATAGTTGGTGCCTGTGGTCCAGCTGAGGGAGATAGCCTCACTCGCATGGAGAGCTTCGTCGAGCACGTCGGCCGATTGGAAGGCCGAGAGGGCCAGTGTGTCGTGACCCTTGTCGAGCTCCATATAGTCATTGTCGGTACATGCGGTAAGGGCAAGACCGCAGAGAATGATTGCTGGGATATGATTGAAAGACTTTTTCATCGTGGTGAGTGTTTTTGAGATTAGTAACCCGGGTTCTGTGTCATCAGGCTGTTGGCATCCATTTCGGTCTGTGGAATTGGGAAAAGCAGACGTTCGCGGGTAGCCTGGGTCTTGCCGATGGAATGGAGGTAACCGACGGCATAGTCGCCGCCCTGCACGCGGATCATGTCGAACCAGCGGTGTCCTTCGAAAGCCAATTCGATGCGACGTTCGTGGATGATCTTCTCACGCATGGCCTCTTGTGTAAGGTTGGCGACGTTGGCAAGACCGGCACGCTGGCGCACGATGTTGAGTACGTCGGCAGCCTGTGCTGTCTGTCCTTGTTCGTTGAGGGCTTCGGCCTTCATGAGCAGCACGTCGGCGTAGCGATAGACCACGAAGTTCTGCGGATTGGTGTTGTATTCGGGCGAGATGGACTTGGTGACGAGGAATTTGCGGACGTTGTAGCCTGTGTTGCTGTAGCTGCTGCGGTAGGCTTTTCCGTCGAAGTCGGGACAGCCTTCGTAGAGGATGGTCATGTCTTTGCGCAGGTCGCCAGGTTCATACTGATCCACGAACTCCTGCGTGGGCTGGTTCCAGCCGTAGCCGCCTGCCACGAAGTCAGCGTTGCGCGGCCCCATGAAGGTGCTGAGCCAGCTCGACTGCGGGTTGTTGCCCCAGAAGTCGTATTCGGTGTTGCCCGAGAACTGCACTTCGAAGATGCTTTCAGGACCATTGTTGATGGTTGCGTCGAAGTTATCTTCATAGGCGCACTGGCTGAGGTCGTAGCCAAGGGCTGTCACCTGATCGCAGAGGCTGGTAACCTGGCTGTAGTAACTCTGGTTCTGTGGGGCGAGGGTGAGTAGTATGTCGGCCATCATGGTGAGGGCGGCATCGCGGCTGGCACGGCCTACATTGTCGCTGTTGTACTGCGACTTGGCGGGCAGCAGATCAATGGCACGCTGGCAGTCGGCAATGATCTGAGCGTAGGTCTCTTCGATCGATGAGCGTGCGATGTCGGTCGATTCGCCCGGGTTGTAGGGTTCGGTACGTAAAGGCAGGCCGCCGTAAAGACGCACGAGGACAAAATAGTAATGAGCGCGAAGGAAGTAGGCTTCGGCCAGCGAGCGTTCCTTGAGGCCACCAGGCTCGAGTTCCTGTCCTTCGAGGGCATGGATCAGTATGTTGCATTGTCCGATGCCCACCCAGGGAGAACGCCACATGTAGAGGGCCATGCCGTTGTCGCTCTGAGTGATGAAGTTGGCTGCTTGAACGGTCTCAAGTCCGTCGGTGCCGCCGCCTGCGCCTACGATGCTGTTGCCGGCAACGATGTCAAGAGTCCAGATGCGCTGGTTGTACATGTTGGACGATTGGAGTGTGCGGTAGCAGGCATTGGCCAGGGCTACTGCCACGTCGTCGGTGACGTTGGTTTCGGGGTCAACCGTATTCTTGGGTTCCTTGTCGAGGAAGTCTTCGCCGCAGGAGGAGAACAGCAATGCTGCCAAGGCCATCATATATATCTTTTTCATGTCTGTCGTCGTTTTAGAAGTTGAAGTTTAAGCCGATGTTGAATGTGCGTGAGATGGGATAGGTGGAGAGGTCGATGCCGTTGATGCCAACCTCGGGGTCAAAACCGGAATATCCGGTGATGGTGGCCACGTTCTCGCACGAGAGGGTGAGGCGTGCACTGTCGATGGTCAGGACCTTGAGCCAGTTCTTGGGGAAACTGTAGGCCAACGAGATGGTCTTCAGACGGAGGTAGGAACCATTTTCGACATAGCGATCGCTGATGCGGTTGTTCTGGTTGGGGTCGCCGAAGACGGCTCTTGGCATCGATGTGCTTGTCCCTTCGCCCCTCCATCGATCGAGGACGTCAGTGGTCTGGTTGTAGGCGGCAGCCATGCCGGTGAGGTCGATGTTATTGGCATTGAATATCTTTCCACCTGCAACGCCCTGGAGGTAGATTCCGAGTTCGAAGCCTTTGTAGCTGAGGTTGTTGCCCATCGAGAAGAGATGTGTGGGGTTGGGGTTGCCGATGACTGTGCGGTCGTCGTCGTTGATCACGCCGTCGTTGTTGAGGTCACGGAAGCGGATATCGCCTGGTTCGGCGCCCGGCTGTATGGCGTGCGATTCGACTTCGCTGTAGTTCTGGAAGATGCCGTCGGTCACATAGCCATAGAAGACGTTGATGGGGTAGTCCTTCTGCAGCATCGTCACGTAGGAATTGTTGATCTGGTTGATGTAGTAGGGCACGTCGCTGTTGAGGTCCTTGATCTTATTTTTATTATAGGTATATGAGAAGTCGCTTTCCCATCCCAGTTCACCCTTGAGGTTGACGGTGTGGAGAGTTACTTCGACGCCCATGTTGCGCACCTTGCCGGCATTGGTATAGGTGGTGCTGGTGTCTTCGAAGCCCGAGGTGATGGGGATGCTGGCCTTGACGAGCATGTCGTTGGTGTTCTTCACGTAGGCATCGACCGAGAGGTTGGCGCGTGAAGCGAAGAGCACGGCATCGAAGCCGACGTTGGCCTGAGCCACTTCTTCCCAGTGGATGTTGGGATTGGCAAGGGTCGAGGAGACGAGGGCCGATTGCTCGGTGCCGGCATGTCCGAAGGGATAGACGCTGGTGTTGTAGGAGGCAAGGTAGCCGTAGTTGCTTACGCTGGCCTGGCTACCGGTCACGCCATAGCCCATACGGATCTTGAGGTCGCTGAGCGTATCTGTCTTCTTGAACCATGACTCCTCGCTGATGCGCCATGCCACCGAAACGGAGGGGAACATGCCCCAGCGGTTGTTGCGTCCGAAGCGGCTGCTACCGTCACGACGTAGGGTAGCGGTGAGCAGGTAACGGTTGTTGTAGTCGTAGGTGGCACGTGCCATGTAGGAGAAGAGAGCCCATTCGGTCTCGTTGCCTCCGATGGCATACATCTCCTGTCCGTTGTCCATCTCATGGACGTTTTCGAAGGCGAAGATGTTCTTCTGGGCATTGAGGTAGTCAAACTTGTTCCATTGTGCCGAGGTACCGGCCATGAGGCCTACGTGGTGCTTTTTTGCAAACGTATAGTCGAAGAGGAAATAGTTGTCCCAAAGATAGGTGAACGACTTGTTGTCGCTCTTGTAGCGTGAACTCTCTTCAGTGGCAATGGGCTTCCATGCATATTTCGGGGTGAAGTTGTCGGCAAACCAGAACTTGGCGTCGGCACCGATGGTGCTCTTGAACTTAAGCCAACCGGTGAGCGTAATCTCTGCTGTCAGGTTGCCCAGGAGATTGTAGCCGTTGGTCTTTTGTCGGTCGGTCTGCGTGGGGCCGATGGGGTTGCGTGTGCTGCCGTACCAGAGGGAATTGCCTTCAGGGCCTGTCCATTCGCCGCTTTCGTCCTTGATGTCATAGATAGGCAAGGCCTTGTAGGTGTTGCCCAGGTCGTAGGCTCCCTGCTTCTTGCGGTCGGCGCTGACAGTGATGTTGTTCGAGAACTTTAACCAGTCGAGCACCTTGGCATCGCTGTTGGCCTGGAAGGTGAAGCGGCGGTATTCGACACTCTTCACGATGCCCGTTTGGTCAAGAAGGCCAGCCGAGACGTAGTAGTGCGAGTTCTCGCTGCCGCCCGAATAGCTGACGGTGTAGTTTTGCATATATCCTGTGCGGAGGAGTTCGTCAAGCCAGTTTGTGCCTTTGCCTAATGCTGTGGGGTTCGACCACGTGGGATTCATTTCGTACCCTGCACCTGCCATCATGTCGTTACTGAGAGCAGCATACTGGCTTGCATTGAGCAGTTCGGGTGTCTTGGTGGCGTTCTGGATGGCATAGTTGGCCGAAAGCGAGAGTTTGCCCTTGCCTTCCTTACCCTTCTTGGTGGTGATCATTACCACGCCGTTGGCACCTCGTGAACCATAGATGGCAGTAGCCGAAGCATCTTTCAGCACGTCCATGCGCTCCACGTCGGCCATATTGATGCTTGACAGGCCAAGGTCGGTGGGCACACCATCGATAACTACAAGGGGGTCGCAGTTGTTGATAGAGCCAAGGCCACGTATCTTGATCGATACGTTGTCACCAGGCTTGCCGACATCGATGACTTGCAGGCCAGCAATCTTGCCTTGGATTGCCTGTCCGATGTTGGCTACAGGGGTGTTCTCCATATCCTTGGTGCCTAATGAACCAACGGCTCCTGTCAGGTCGCTCTTGCGCATGGTGCCGTAACCCACGACCACAACTTCGCTGAGTATCTGATTGTCATCTTGCAGGACGATTGAGAAGTCGGTCTTGCCTACAACAGGGATTTCTTGGGTCGCAAAGCCGATGAATGAAATGGAAAGTGTTGCATTTGCTGGGACAGAAAGGGAGAAGTTACCGTCAAAGTCGGTCACAGTTCCGTTGTTGGTTCCCTTTTCGATCACTGTGGCACCAATGACGGTTTCTCCCGTCTGGTCCTTTACTACACCATGCACATTAATATTTTGCGCAAGGAGGCCAAGTGGCATCAGAATCGCAAGGAGACTGAGCACAAAGCGCATTTTGTGAGGTTGTTTGGTTTGTTCCATACTACTCGTTATAATTTGGTTTGTGTTTGAAATTCTGCTGCAAAGTAACGACAAATATTAATAAGTTGTACACCTTAGTAAGGGTATAGTAAAACTATGGGAGAATTATGTGGAAATATTTGATTGTAAATCAATAATTTATTATAAATGGCAAAAATACCATAGTAAAAATTGCCAATTTTGCAAAAAAGAGGATTTTTTTCCAAAAATAGTTGGAAATATAAAAGATTCCTTTTATCTTTGCCCCATCGAAACCCTCTGAATCGACTCTATTACTATGCAAAAGTCATTTCTTCTATTGTTGTTTCTCGTGCTGTCACTCCCGATGAGAGCTGACAATCTTCAGCTGATGGATAGTCTGGATGCTGCTATTGCACAGCGCTCGAAGTATATACAAGCCAAGAGTGAACGGATTGCTTCCCTGAAAAGGAAGCTCAACGAAGGTGTCATTGGAGAAAGAACACTTTCCATCATCGATGACCTGTATGAAGAATACCATGTGTTCCAGTTCGATTCGGCCATGCTGTATGCCGACCGAGGACTTGCTATGGCCCTCCAACAGCGCAACAGTTATTTTACTACCCTCTTCACCATCCATCGTTCGGAGATTCTTGCTATTGGTGGTCTTTATTCCGAAGCATTGGAATGCTTGAATGCACTCAGTGAACAGCCCACGGACTCTCTATTGCGCTTCAAGCAACTCATAGCCTATAATGTCATTTATTCCTATTGGTCGGACTATTGCCACGATGCCAACTATGCCCCGCTTTATCGCTCCAAGGCGGACAGTTGCCTGCGCCAGGCTATCGGATATGTCGGGACCGACAATCCCCTTTACGATTACTATCAGGGTGAGAAGAACGTCTATCTGGACCACGACGACAAACTGGCCCGCTTCCATTACCAGCAGGCAGTGAAGCGCATCGACCAACATTCCAGGGCATACTCAATGGCCTCATTTGCATTGGCGGGCAATTATAGGGTGGCTGGAGAACAGGATAAATATATAGAATATGTGATCAAGGCGGCGATGTGCGACCTGAAGAACTGCACGATGGAAAACCTCGCCTTGCAGGATCTGGCCGTTTGCCTGTTCGATGAGAGCGAAGAACAGATTACGCGGGCAGAACTCTACATCAATACGTCGATGGAGGATGCCAAGTTCTACAACAACCGTTTGCGCATCCTCGAAATCTCGCGCACACTTCCACAAATCATGAACACCTATCAGGCCACTATTGTAGCCAAGAATCAGAAATTGCGTAATTCTGTCGTTTTCATTTCCTTGTTGGTGCTGGCTTTGCTCCTCACGGCCTATTACATTTACAAGCAGAACCGTAAGCTGGCGTCGAGGCGTAGGGAACTGGCCAGCAGCCATCAGAAACTGATCAACATGAACAAGCAGTTGGCCGACAGCAACAAGACGCATGCCGCACTCAACCAGCAATTGAAGGAACTCAACCAGCAACTCATCCACACCAACAAACGTCGTGAGGGATTGCCCTCGATCTTCATTGACCTTTGTGCCAAATACATCGACAAGCTGGGGATGTACCAGACCTTGGTGAAGCGAAAGATCAAGGCCAATCAGGCACAGGATCTGCTGCATACTATCTCCTCGACACGCATCTCGGAACAGGATGCCTCAACCTTCCTGCATCGTTTCGACAAGGCGTTTCTGGACCTTTATCCCACTTTTGTGGAGGAGTTCAATGCGCTGCTTTCCGATGAAGGGCAAATTGCGGTGAAGTCGCCCGGCACGCTCACCACTGAACTGCGTACCTTTGCCCTGATCCGCCTGGGGGTGAAGAACACCGCTGACATTGCTGGTCTTCTGTTTCTTTCGCCTCAGACCATCTATAACTGCCGCTCGGTGATGAAAGGCAAAGCACGCCGTCGCGAGACATTCGACGACGACGTGCAGCGGCTTTGTACAGTGAACTAACGGTATCAGGAACCAATGATGCCGATGTTCATCAGCTTGTCTTCAAGTTGGTTGCGGTCGCCCAATGCCTTGTTGCGCATCTTGGTGCGGTAGTTGTAGATGGTCTTGACCGAATAGCGTAGGAAATTGGCTATCTCCTCGCTGTCGGTAAAGCCCAGGCGGATGAGCGCGAAAATTCGCAGTTCGGTGCTGAGGCGACCTGCATCTCCCTCGGGCAGTTGCTCTTCGGGTCGAAGTAGTGCATTGAAGTCGGCCTTGAACGTGGGGAAGAGGCTCAGGAAGGTCTCGTCGAAACTGCGATAGAATTCATCCAGCTCCTTGTCGATGACGCGGGTGTCCTTGATGGTTTCGAGCAGCTTGCCATAGTTGCTCGAGAGGGCAGTTTTCTGCAGCGAGAGACGATAGGCCTCGATCTTGGCGATGCCAGCCGAACATTGTTTCATGTATTGGGTGACATAGGTCTCCTTGATCTGGTTGCTTTCCTTCAGCTGGCTATTGATTTGTCGGACTTGTCGAAGCGCCTGTTCGACCTCCATTTTGCTGCGACGCAGGTCGTCGTGGTAGGCGAGTTCACGCTGTCGTGCTCTGCGCAGTCGACGATGGGTGTAGAAGAGAAGTCCGAAAAGCACGGTGACCGTGGTGAGCAGCAACGCCAGGGCAATCAGTCCATTCCGAAGTCGTGAGTTTTGTGCCCTGACCTTGGCCTGATAGGCGTCGAGGATTATGGGGACATCTTCGGCAATCTGCACCGTGCGTAGGCGGGCACCGCAGGCTTCAGCATCCTCCACACTGCATTTCATGTAATTGTAGGCTCGGTCGATGTCTCCTCGAGCGAAAAGTAGCAGCGCGAGTTTGGGTAGCGAAGCATGTTCGAGCACTCCTTGACGCAAATCCGACAAGGCACTCAGCGCATAATAGTGGAGGGAACTGTCGGCCTTTTGCTGTGCTTCGTAGCTGGTGGCAGCTGTGTTGGCCAGGAAACGTAGGTCGGGATTGTCGAGGCTTATGGTGTCAAGAGCTGGCAGAACGTATTGTTTGGCCTTCTCCTGGTCGTCGAAACCTGCCAAAATGGCGCGTTGATGCAGTCGGAAGAGAGGGTCCTGCTCGTAACTGATGATTGAATCGGAGCAAGCCATAAGCTGGGGCTTGATATGTTCGAAAGCATCGGGTAGGGTAGAGAAGTCACTCTCCCATACGAGTAGTAGTGTCATTGCCTTGAAGTAGTCCAGCCGGTTGCTAAGGAAGACATTGCCTTCCATCGGGACCAACAATTCCTTAGCCTGTTCATAGAGGCCATTGGTAGCCAGGCTGAAAGCATGGTGTATGTTGGCACGCTGTAGCTTCTCGGCGCTACCAAACTGAGGGTCACGGGCATATTGCAGACAAAGTTCACCATAATGTCGCATCGAGTCGGCATTGAATCCCACATAGCGCTGGCAGATCTTGTCGCAGACCTCGAAACGTGCCGAAACTGGGCTTCGAGGAAGCAGAAGTTTCAGGTTGTCGATTTCCTTTTCCCGCTTCTGGATAAACGCTGTGCGGTTGGCCACGTCGGCATCGAGTTGCTGCAACAGTTTTTCGGTGGAGGGTATGGCCGCGGACATATATGTGAAGTTGGCTGTCAGGCAAAGAGCCAATGATATTAGTTTTCGTAGTTGAATCATTGTTTTTTCAGGGTTATATGCGCTGCAAAATTACAAAGAAAAAATGAATGTTGCAAGCATTGAAGCCGAAAAATATCTCAAGTACGAAAAAATGTGCTGTTTCTTCGCAGAAGCAGCACATTAACACACACATATTATTTAAAACTAAACCTTCAAAAGGGAATCAATAACCGGGATTCTGCTTGAAACTGGTATTGAGGCTGAGCACCGACGATGGAATAGGATAGACGTTGGTGTATCCCTGGTTATCGTCCACGTAGTTGTTGGCTACGGCGTTCTTCCAGACACCTACGAAACGGTCTTCGGTAGGTTGGGTGAAGGTGCAGAAGCGTACCTGATCCTGACGGCGTACGCCCTCCCAGCAGAGTTCAAGCATGCGTTCGTTGAGGATATCGTTGAGAGTGAGAGTGGTGAGAGGAGTTGCTCCTACACGTTCGCGGATGGTGTTGAGGTCAGCCAAGGCATCGCCTGTACCATTGCGGTATTCGGCTTCGGCCTTCATCAGTACGGCATCGGCATAACGGAAGATTACGAGGTCCTGGTTACCGATGTTCCAGGTCTGGGAGGTGAGGTCGTACTGGTATTTCTTCAGACGTGCACCACCGCACTTTACGACATGTGCATTCTTGAAGACTTCATCGCATTCTCCCTCCTTCGGGTAATCGACCTGAGCTTCGAGAGGAAGGTATTCGAGCACGCCGCCCACACCATCATCCACGGTGGTGCCAGTCTGCTCCACGTAGTCCTGGCCGGTGAAGAAGAAGAGGCTCAGACGGGGATCCTGCTCGGGAGTTCCGTAGCCGAAGATGTTCATCTCGTGTACGGTGGCACAGGCACCGTTCCATGCGCTCTTGCCCAGGGCACTGGCGTGGTTGTAGTGCAGCGAACGAATCACGTTGTAGTCCTCTACGCGGTAGGTGGTCTCGTCGTTCGGACGGGTGAAGATGTTCTCCACCGACGACTGGTTGCTGGTGCTGAAGCACTCGGTCACATTGGCTTGCAGGCTATAGCCCTGTGCCGTAATCTTATCTACACAATAGATGACAGTCTCCCAAGCGTTACGGCTGGTGCCGTCGAGGGTGATGCTGATGCTCTTTCCGCGTGAGCTGACAGCCTGACCAAGAGTTTCGCTGGCTACCGACTTGCGGCTCTTGTCGTCGCCGACAAATGCCTGATAGCTGGTGGCTGAAGTGTTGTCGATAGTATAGACAGGAGCATTGAGGGCAACCTTGGCCATTACCATGTAGGCCACGGCCTTGGTCATGCGTCCGTAGTATTCTCCGGTCTTCTGGCTCTGTGCCTCCGACAGATAAGGGATGCACTCGCTGAGCTCGCTGACCACGAACTTGAAAACGTCCGAGCGATTGGACTGAGCCACGTCGCTGATGCTCATCTTCGAAGAGGTAACGACGGGAACCTGTGCGAAAAGGTCCATCAGGTAGTAGTAGCAGAGAGCGCGGACGGCACGTACCTCGTACTGGTAGGTAGTGGCAGCTTCGTTGATGCTCTTCAGTTCCTCGAGCTTGTCAATCGAATTGTTGCAGAGGCCGATGAGGCCATAGAGGTTGTTCCAGTTGTCGCTGAGCGGGTTGGTGGTGGGGTCGATGAAGTGGAGGAAGAGATTCTGCCACTTGCCGCCGTCCACCCAGTCGCCCTGGCGTCCGGGAAGCATGGTGGCGTCGGACGTGAATTCCTGGAGGGTATGTACCGAACTGCCGTCCGAGCCGTAGAACTTGTTGCCGATGGCCGAATAGATGTTGGCCACGGTGTTGACATATACCAGCGTGGAGCTCTGGTAGGCTTCCTCTTCGGTGAAGGCGCTTGCGGGTGTTTCGTCCAATGAGCAGCTCGTCAGCAGACCCATACCGAGAATCATTGTGCCAAGAATATATTTCTTCATGATAGTATTTGTTTTCTAATGTTCGTAAAATAATTATCAGAATGTTACACCCAGCGACACGGAGAAGGTGCGGTTGAGGGGATAGATCTGCTTGTCGTCCATGCCGAGGTAGCCATTGGTGAAGCTGGTAGAGTTGATGAGTGGGGTGAGGCCGCTGTATCCGGTGAAGGTCATCACGTTGTTGCAGCTGAGTGCCAGACGAACGTTCGAAAGGTACTTGCAGTTGAGACGCTCCTTGTTCCAGTTGTAGCCCAGGCTGATGTATTCGAGGTTCACGTAGTCGCCCTTCTCCAGCCAGTAGTCGGAGATCTGTGAGTCCTTGATACCTTTGCCGTTGTTCTGCTCGAAAGCATCTGCAAAGACGTTGTAGGTCGGGAAGTTGGCAGTGTTGTAGTAGGTGAGGCTGGTGTTGTTGAAGATCTTGTGGCCAAATGCACCGTTGAACTGCATGGCAAGATCCCAGCTCTTGTACTTCAGACCAAGACTTGCGCCGAGGAAGACCTTAGGAGTAGCCTGTCCGCATACCTGGCGGTCGGGGCTGTCATCGCCCTTCGAGATGGTGCCGTCGCCATTGAGGTCGGCGATGTCGTAGATGCCCTCGTCGGTGATGCCGTTGCAATGATAGAGGTAGAAGACACCCACGGGCTGGTCTTCCATCAGATATACCACGTTGTTGTCCTGTGTCTGTCCCTGACCATTGACACTCGACACGGCGATGTGCTCGGCGGTGGTGAGTTCCTGGTTCTGATAGGTGCCATGCAGGCTCTTCAGCTTGTTCTGCTGGAAGCTGAGGTTGAAACCGGCGTTGAAGGTCCAGTCCTTGGTCTTGACGATGTCACCGTTGACGGCAATCTCGAAGCCATTGTTGGTCATTTCGCCGATATTTGCCAACAGGGTATTGTAGGTGAATGGAGGAACGGGTACCGAATAGGTATAGAGCATGTCGCTGGTGGTCGAACGATAGTAGTCGAGAGTGAGGTTCAGACGATTCTTGAACATTGCCATGTCAAGACCTACGTCGAACGTTTTCTTCACCTCCCACTTGAGGTCGGGGTTGGCATTCGAAGTGATGGCGAAGGTGGTGGTGTTGACGCCATTGACCTGAGTGATGCCGTTGGGCTTCATAAGTTGCAGCGAAGTGTATGCATCGATGGCATCCTGGTTACCGGTGACGCCATAGCCGGCACGAAGCTTCATGTTGTTGATCCAACGTACATTGCGCATCCATTCCTCCTGGCTGATAACCCAAGCGACAGAGGCAGATGGGAAGATGCCCCACTTGTTATCTTCGCCAAGTTTCGAAGAACCGTCGGTACGGAAGTTTACGGTGGCGATATAACGGTCGGCAAACATGTAGTTCAGACGAGCCATGTACGACATCAGGACGTTCTCCATCTTGTTCGAAGTGGCATAGCCGTAGCTGACGGTCGAGCCAGCCTCAAGGTTGTTGTAGCCGAAGTAGTTGGTCTCATAGCCTGTGCTCTTGGTCGAATTGTAGAAGCGTGTATATTTCTGACCTTCCACGAGGGCAAGAGCGTCGATGTGATGACGGCCAAGTTCCTTGGCGTAGCTCAATTGAACGCTGCCCATCATGTCGCGGCGTGTGGTGTTGCCGATCCATGCCATACCATTGCCATTGCGCTGGCCCTGCACGATGTCGCTGGGGACGTACTGCTTGTGCTGGATGCCAATGTAGGTGTAGCTGCCGAAGGCTGACAGGTTGAGGTCCTTGACGATGGTCCAGGTGGCCTTGCCGTGTACGTTGACGTGAGCCACGTTGTAATCGTTGTCGACGCTGAGCTGTCCGAGAGGATTGAAGATTTCGGAGGCGGCATAATCCTCGTCCCAGATTCCTGCCGCATTGCGCTGGGTGGGATAGGTGGGGTTGTACTGGCCTGCTGCGTAGAAGAGGTCGTGCGAACTGTACATCATCTTGCCGTCGCGTTCCGAGGCAGTGATGCCGAGTTCGAGCTTGAGATGGCGGTCGAAGGCATACTGCTGAGCGTCGAGCTTGGCAGTGTAGTTGGTCATATCGGAGTTCTTGATGATACCTTCCTTCTGCACCATACCTATTGAGGCACGCATGTTGTGCTCGTCGGTTCCTGCCGACCATGCCAGGCTGTGGTTCTGGGTGATGGAGGTGCTGTTCTCGATGGCCTCAAACCAGTTGGTGTTGGCTCCCAGGTCGGTGAATCCTGCACCGCTGGTTGCAGCTTATTTGCGCCAGTTGTCAGCACTCATCAGGTCGAGGTTCTTATAGACGTGGTTGATACCGAACTGTCCGTTGTAGTCGAGTCTTGAGACTCCGGCTTTGCCCTTTACGGTGGTCACAACGATGACGCCAGCTGCGCCACGGCTACCGTACTGTGCAGTCTCGGATGCATCCTTCAAGATGGTCATGCTCTCGATGTCGTTTGGAGCCAAGGCATTGAGCATCGTCATGTCGCCAAACACGCCATCGACGATTACCAATGGGTCGCTACCGCCCGCAAGTGAGCTGGTGCCACGAATGTTGATACTGGTGTTGCCCATGGGGTCGCCGCCCGATTGTGCGATGACTACACCGGCTGACTTGCCCTTCAAGGCATCAGCTGGACTGTTTACTACGCCTTGGTTCATGTCTTCCTTCTTGATGCGATCGACGGCACCCGAAATGGTGCGCTTCGAACCTACGGCATAACCAACCACCATCACCTCCTCGAGGGCCTGGTTGTCTTCACGCAGGGTGATGTCGATGGTTTTTTGTCCGGTATAGACAATCTCTTCGGTGATGTAACCGATGTAGGAAACCGAAAGGACATCATTTGTCTTGACATCCTGGATTGTGAAGTTACCATCCAGATCGGTGGTGCCGCCGTTGGTGGTGCCTTTGACGATGACGTTGGCACCGATGATGCCGTCGCCGAATTCGTCACGTACTACACCTGTCACGGTGCTCTGTGCAAATGCTGTCACTGCAGAGAGTAGGAATGCTGCCAGCGAGAGCAGCGATCTCTTGAACTGTGAAAAACTGTGCTTCATTGTAATACTATTATTTATTTGGGTTTGCTTCGTGGTATGAATTTCAGGAAAGGATTCCTGCGTGATGCCATTATTTCTGAAATGGCGCTGCAAAGGTAGGGCGATAATCCTGCTTTTCCAAGGGCTGGGAGTGTTTTGGGAGTGCATTTGGAAAATCTTATGGTTGATAATCAGTAGTTTGTATTCTGAAAAGATTGGAAATTAGGGAGTGGGTAAAAACGTACAAAAATAGTCTTTTCTCCGCTTTCCGTTTAATAAAATCCATTTTCCGTCAATTGTGGCTTACTCCCTTTCTCTGAATCGTTGATAGTGTCAAACCATTCATTCACAGTCTAATCGTTTCGCTATCCTGCTCCTTGTTTGTTCCCGGCTATTACTTATCATATTTTAAAGATGTATCTTTGCACCGTCAAACGAATCACATTTTGTCAAACCATAAAACGTATTCCATCAATGAAGCAATCCACTCTTCTTCTTTCGGCCCTTCTGACACTGACGGCATGTCAGAATGAGACTACCACCGACCACGACCCAAGCCTGCAGCACAGCTGGTGGAAGGAGGCTGTCGTCTATCAGATCTATCCCCGCAGCTATGCCGACAGCGATGGCGATGGTGTGGGCGATCTGCGCGGCATCATCCAGCATCTCGACTACATCCAAAGCCTCGGTATCGATGTCGTCTGGCTCAATCCGATATTCCCGTCACCCAACGATGACAATGGTTACGACGTAAGCGACTATACGGCCATCATGAGTGACTTCGGCACGCTGCAGGACTTCGACGAACTTCTCGCCGGCATGCATCAGCGCGGCATCCGGCTTATCCTCGACCTGGTTGTCAATCATTCGAGCGATGAACATCCTTGGTTCCAGGAGTCACGAAAAAGCCGCAACAATCCCTATCGCGACTATTATCACTGGTGGCCTGCCGAAAAGGGCATTCCTCCCCATCGCCATAGCGACATGGATCCCGACCTCAGTGCCTGGCGTTACGATTCGCTGACCAATGCGTATTATCTCCATTATTTCAGCCGCAAGCAGCCCGACCTGAACTGGGAGAATCCCCGAATGCGACAGGATTTTTATAAGGGTATGCGTTTCTGGCTCGATAAGGGCATCGATGGATACCGCATCGATGTGGCTTCCTATTGCTCGAAGGACACGCTCTTTCCCGAGATTGACTTTACCCGTTATAAGAGTTTCGGCGACTACTATTGCCACGGGCCACACGTCCACGACTATCTGCAGGAAATGTATCGTGAAGTGTTCGGCAAGTATGACTGCATGACGGTGGGTGAGGGTAATCCTTGGATCAATACGCTCGACTTCACAGATGCTCGTCGTAAGGAGTTCAATATGTTCTATGTCAATGCCAACGATGTTGTTCCCAAGCAGATGCCCGATGGTTCTCCCCTTGTCTCTTCCGATGTCAAGATGCAGGCGCTTCGCTCTTTCTACACCAGCCAGGATAGTTTGTTGCACGATGCAGGTTGGCCAACGGTCATCCTCGGCAACCATGATCTGCCCCGCATGCAGAGCTATTGGGGCGATGACTCAACGCCAGAGCTTGCCCGTCTTTCGAGCCAGGCTCTCATTACCTTCCTGATGACCATGCGTGGTACGGTCTTTTTCTATGGAGGCGACGAGATAGGTATGAACAATGTGCGTTTCGAGCATATCGAGGACTACAACGACATCGTCACCCGCAGTTATTATGCCAATATACTTAGTACAAAGGGCGCCGCTGCCGCTGCTGAATATTTGGAGCAGCAAAAGCGAGAGGGACGCGACAATGCACGTACCCCAATGCAATGGTCTTCTGAGCCACAAGCTGGTTTCACAACCGGCTCCACCACATGGCTCAAGGTCAATCCCAATTATCCGCAAGTCAATGTAGCTGCCGAGGAGGCCGACAGTCTTTCAGTGCTGCAATATTTCCGCAAGGCTTGTGCTCTTCGACATGCTTATAAGCCAACGCTCGTCTATGGAGAATATTCCCTTGTCGATCCCCAGAATCCTACTGTTTTCAGTTACTTGCGTACGGGCAATGACAAGCGCATTCTTGTGGTCATCAACTTTTCAGCCTTGTCGACTGTGGTCGATGCCTCTTTGCTTAAGGATGCAAGCCCTTGTGTCCTGCTCGATAATTATCTCGACAACCAGGGTCTGCAGGTCTCGGAAGGGAAACTCAGTCTTCGTCCTTGGCAGGCACAGGTGATCCTGCTTTAAGGCGCATTGTTTGACAAAAATCGGGGTAATTCTTCATTTGAAATGAGGAAAGATGGGTTTTTGGCGTGTTTTTTTGGATAAAATTTTGAGAAATCGGAATTATTAGGTATTTTTGCGGCGTACTTTTAGGCTAAATCCCGAAAATTGTTAATTGTTAATTATTAATTGTTAATTGTTAATTATTAATTGTTAATTAGATATATCTCCATGTTATCCAAAAAGATTCTTCTGCCCATCGTGGCAATTTGCGGGCTCTCGATGAGTGCCTCGTTCCAGTCGTGTGAAACACTTGGCCAGCTTGGCGGCGAGATGACCGCAGAGCAGCGCCAACAGTTGATCGGAGGTCTCATCTTCGACGGCCTCAACAGCCTCGCAGGTGGCGGCGACAGCCTCACTGCTCTGGCAGGCGTTTGGGTGTCAGCCGGACAGGGTGTCAACGACACCATAGTCTTCACCACCAACGGTCAGTTCCAGCAGCATTACGCAAGCGACTCGCTCAACTATGTCGAAAAGGGTACCTACGTCTATTACAAGTCATTCCGCCAGGTGCTGGTCGAAGCCAATTTCCTCTACAACTGTCTGACCCGCAAGCAGGTCAAGTGGGAGCAGAAGTATATCTACAAGGTGCAGATGCTCAACCTGAGCAACTCGGCAGGTATCAATAACCTCACCCTCGAGCAACTCGACAACGACCCGCAGTCGGCCACCTATGGCCAGTCGCTGGGCGCCACGCAGTATAGTGCCGTCAAGGTGGCTACTAATGCCAATGCCCAAAGTGCTCAAAGTAGTCGGAGTGCTCAGAGTAGTCGGAGTAATCTGAATAATCAGAAAACTCCGACCACTCAGAAAACACAAGCCACTCAGAAAACTCCGGCTACTCCGAGAACCCAGACCACCAAAAAGGTGATTCGTCTTCGTTAATCAAAGAAGTCGAGCGTCCAGCTGTCCCTCCATTCGACTACGGGCACGTCGTTTTCGAATGTGATGGGCAGCCAGATGTAGCGGGCATCGCTTGGATGCATGGGGCGCCAGATGTCGGCCATGAAGATGAACGCATCCTCCTTGCCTGCTACGGGTAGGATGTAGGTGCTCTGTCCCAAGAAGGTGAGTTCAGCCTTTGGTCCTCGGCAGGGGTTGGGATGCTGCGTCCATGGACCCCAGATACTGGGAGCCGAAAACATACGTGCCTCGTTGGGGGCCCAGCCTGTACATCCACTCGTGATCATCCAATAGGTGTTTCCGCGACGGAAGAGGGCTGGGGCCTCGTTGTGTCCGGCCGGGGCTACACGAACGTATCGACCGGTGTGGGCAGTAAAGTCGGGGGTGAGTTCGGCGATATGCAGTGTCAGATTGTCCTCGCTCGCGAAGATGTGGTAGGCACGGCCATCGGTATCGACATAGACGGTCTGGTCGCGCGCCATCTGTCCGGCAGGCAGGTCATGACGTCCATCGCTATGCGCCTTGGCGTCGCGCACCACGAAGAGACCGCGATCGATGGCATCGTACCACGTCGGGGTCCACCACTTCTCGACACTTTTGGCTGGGATTGCTTCGACAGCAGCGACATCCTTTTCGGTCATTCCGAGCGGATAGAGTCCCGGGTTGACGCGTCCCGAACGCAGGAAGGTGAAGGGACCTGTTGGCGTGTCACTTACGGCAACACCATAGCGTGCCTGTGCATAGCCCTGCCCCTTCAATTCCAGATGGAACCACATCACAAACTTCTTAGTTGTGGGGCAATAGATTACCTTTGGACGTTCGAGCACACAACCGCGCTCGATGTCGTGTCCTGGTTCATCGACCACCGAAAGGGCCACACCCTCGTACTTCCAGTCGGTAAGGTTCGGAGACGAATAGCAGGTTACGCCCACGTAGGCCGAGCTTGTGGTGTCGGCCTTATGTTCGCCGTACCAGTAATAGGTGCCTTCGTAGGCCATGACGCCTCCGCCATGGGCGTTGATGTGTTCGCCGCGATCGTCGGGCCATATTTCGCCCGAGGCTATTTCTTTTGCCGCCACTTCGGTGACGGTTTTTTCGTTGCCTGTGCATGCTGCAAGCAGGGCGGCGAAGGCATATGCTCCAATAATCAGGTTAGCTTTCATAGTGTATCAAATTTTGCTGATTAACTATTATTTGTTTGGGGCAAAGATAGCAATTTTTGTCTTATTTTCAAATAGTTTGCAAGGAATTATGGAGGAAATAGCTTTTGTGCAATCGGTTGTTTGACGATTGAAGGATAATTTTATAATGTTTTTTGCCGCAAAAATGTTGTTTTTTCGAAAAAAGGATGTACCTTTGCGCACGAATCATAGAGCTTTTATAAATAGACCATGAACCGTAACGTCCTCATCATCATCGCAGCTGCTGTTTTGATAGAGCTTTTCTCCGCCGTTCAGTACTATACGGCACATGGTTTGGTGGAAGAGCAGCTCGACTACCGTGCCGAGAACGAGATACGCATCAAGGCCATCGTCATCAAGGGCATCCTTAATCTCCAGGAATACACACTTCGCGAACATCTTTGGGACATCGACCGGAACTTAGTGCATGCCGATTCGATGTTTGCTGCAACTGCCCGTATCATCTCCCATTCTCATCATGCCGTGGGCAGCTTCATTTCCTTCAAGCCATATTTCTATCCTCAGAAGGGCAGGTTGTTCGAACCGTATGCCTACCGTGAAGGGGAGGAGATTCGGGTAACCGAACTGGGCGCAAGTGGAGAGCACGACTACACGCTGCATCCCGCCTATCAGCTGGTGGAACGCGAACTGAAACCTTCGTGGAGTGATCCCTATATTTACAAAACAGATTCAACCGAAACCAAGCTGGCCACCTATTCCTATCCGCTCACAGATAGCGAGGGGCGCTTTGTTGCCATCTGCGGCGTTGATCTGATGCTCGAACAGATTGGCGACACGCTCAATGCACGTCACACCTATCCTTCGTCGTTCGACCTGCTGCTCACCCAATCGGAGCAGATTATCTCCGGCCCGCCTGCCGATCACCCCAATGCACACGATGTTGAGCAGGTGGTGCGCCTGATTGGCGACAGCACGGTGGTGCGCAAGGCAAGCCGAAGCGGGCGTTCGACAGTTATTGCCTTCAAAAGCGAGCAGACCGGCGAGCGAGCCTACATCTATTTTGCCAACATGAAGGGTGAGCCTCACTGGCAGGTGGCCGTGGTGTGCTACGACGACGAAGTATATGGCGACCTCTACATGATGCGACTCAAGTTGGCACTCTTTATGTTGCTTGGTTTTGCTTTGCTGGGCTTCATCATTCATCGCTCGATGCGCAGCGAACAGCGACTTAGCCAGGCACAGGCACGTCAGGACTTGATCGACAAGGAACTTCGCATTGCCCAAACGATACAGAACGAGATGCTGCCCCGTGCCTTCACTCCGCAAGCCGAGCCCCGCGATGTGCAGATTTTCGGTATGCTGAAACCTGCACGCGAAGTGGGTGGCGACGTCTATGACTACTTTATGCGCGACGAGAAGCTGTTCTTCTGTATCGGCGATGTCAGTGGCAAGGGCATCCCTTCGGCTATTGTTATGGCCGAAATCCATTCGCAGTTCCGCATGGCTTCGATGCACGAGGGCAACCCTGCCCGCATCATGCGGACGCTTAATGCTGCGGCTTGCGAGGGCAACGAGACCAACATCTTCGTCACACTCTTCGTGGGTGTGCTCGACATCCCCACAGGCCGACTCCGCTATTGCAATGCTGGTCATGACGTGCCCTATCTGATTTCTGCTGCCGACGGGAAGAGTGTGGAACCCCTCCCTGTGCAAGCTAATATTCCCATCGGACTGTTCGACGACTTCAAGTATGAGCTGCAGGAGGCCGACATTGCTCCCGGCACCACGATCTTCCTCTATACCGACGGATTGACCGAAGCCAAGAACTCGTTGCGCGAGCAGTTCGCCATCGGGCGTGTTGAAAGTGCGTTGGCCAAGGCTGTGGATGTTAGCCCCGAAGTGATGGTCGAAAACGTAAGCTGGGAAGTGCATCGTTTCGTCGAGAATGCCGAACAGAGCGACGACCTTACGATGCTGGCTATTCGATACACGCCTCACCACGAATATGACATTTTGGGCGAATTCACCTTGAAGAATGAGGTGAGATATGTGAAGGATTTGAATGCCTTCGTGAAGTCCATCAACGACAAACTGGGCATCGAGTCCTCGATGGCCAACAGCATCAAGTTGGCTGTGGAGGAAGCTGTGGTCAATGTGATTGATTATGCCTACCCTGTCGGAACAAGCGGAGACATCACCGTGCGGGCAATGTCCGATGGGCATAAGTTGAAGTTTGTCATCATCGATTCAGGCATCGTTTTCGATCCCACCGAAGTTGCAGAGGCCGACACGACGCTTTCGGCCGAAGAGCGTCCCGTGGGTGGGTTGGGCCTGCTGCTCGTAAGGGAACTTATGGACTCGATCAATTACGAGCGCATCGATGGCAAGAACACTTTGACACTCATTAAACGGTTTGAATAGTTTGAACGGTTTGAATAGTTTGAATGGTTGTGAGACCTCAAACTCCTCAACCCCCACAAACTCCTCAACCCCCACAAACTCCTCAACCCCTTCACTCCCCCTCAAACGAAAAAGGCTTTTCCCTCCGATTGACGCGACAAATCTAAAAGTCTCTCATTCCCTTTGTCGCACATTTGCTCTCCTGTCGCCACATCTCAATCTAAAAGTTGAAGAAAATCTTGCAGGCATATAGAAATACCCTTACCTTTGCGATGTGAAAAGATTCATTTCTAATCCAAATATTCATTATTAATTTTTCATTGTTAATTATTAATTGTTAATTGACTATGGTAGCAACTATCCAGGAAAACGACAATCAGTATGTAGCAACATTGAAAGGCGAACTCGATACCTCTGCGGCTGTGGAGGCCGAACAGGTCTTGAAACCCCTCTACAAGAGCGATGGTCGCGACATCGTCATCGATTGCACCGACCTCGAGTATATAGCATCCAGCGGGCTACGCATCCTAATTAGCATCCTCAAGGGTGCCAAGGCCAATGGCAGCAAGGTCATCATCAGGAATATGAACGATGACATCAAAAATGTGTTCCGTCTGACCGGATTCATCAACCTTTTCGAAATCGTATGATGTCCCGTTATTGCTTTCCCCTGATCTGTGGCCTCGTGATGCTGCTTCCTTCGGCTTCGCAGGCACAAAACAAGGCCGACCCTTTGTCTCAGACATCGGAGGCAACTGCACCCAAGGATAATACCCTGACCATCGATCTGAACATGCTTTCCCATGGCGAGGTGCGCAATGGCGGTATGGTCGAGACGAGCATCGACAACAAGTCGCGCTTTATGATGGGGCGCGAACGTCTCATTGTCGATTATCATCGCTCTGGACTTCAGACCCATCTCAACATTCAGCACAGCGGTCTTTGGGGGCAGTCGGGCAAGGGTGCATTCAACATCTATGAGGCTTGGGCAAAATTAGACCGTTACGGTTTGTTCGCGCAGATTGGCCGTATAGCCCTCGCCTACGATGACCAGCGCATCATTGGCCCCAACGACTGGTCTATGGCATCACTTTCGCACGATGTGCTGCGTTTGGGTTACGAGGGACATGGGCATAAGGCTCATGTCATCCTTGCCTATAACCAGAATGCTGAAGCATATACCATCGGCGGTAACTATTATGCCAATGGTGCGCAGCCCTACAAGTCGATGCAGACTGTGTGGTATCACTACGATGTGCCTCGTGTGCCTTTGGGCGTGTCGCTTCTTTTCATGAACATTGGTATGCAGGGCGGTGAAAAGGAAGTCAACCCTCATACCGAAAATCAGCAGTTGTTGGGTGGCTACGTGGCCTATCGTCCCAAGTATTGGACCATCGAGGGTTCGTATTACCATCAGTTTGGCAACGATGAGGGCGGGCTCGAAATCGATGCCTGGATGGCCAGTACCAAAGTGGATTGGTCTCCCAGTTCCAAGTGGGGTATGTATGTAGGTTTCGACTACCTCAGTGGCGACGAGAAATTCGCGGTTCCTCCGTCGGGTTCCATAGGATATACCTATCACGGGACGATTCATGGCTTTAACCCCATCTACGGCTCGCATCACAAGTTCTATGGCGCCATGGATTTCTTCTACGTCAGCACCTACGTAGGAGGCTTCACGCCAGGTCTTCAGAATGCTTACCTCGGCCTTCGTGTCAGTCCCGTCAAGGATCTGACCTTGAATGCCGCCTATCATTACTTGGCCACAGCTACCAAACTGATCGAAATGGATAGGAAACTGGGTCACGAACTCGAACTTCAGGCAAAGTACGTCATTGCCAAGGACATCAGCCTATCGGTCGGTTATTCATATATGACGGGAACCGAAACGATGGACAGACTGAAGCGTGCCAATGGCGACGGCAGCCTCCGTTGGGGCTGGTTCTCCCTCATCGTCAATCCGCGCATCTTTTCCACCAAGTGGTAACCCCGGCGCCCCCCTTTGTTCTCCTTCCCCCTCGTCCTCGTCGGCAGCCATGCTTGGCTGCCCTCTTAACCCTCAACCCTTAACCCTCTTTTCTCAATATGAAACAATCCACCCCTCTGTCCAAAGTACAGTATGGCATCTACGCCGAATGCGTAGGTCATATCGGAGAAATATGTTATAACCTTCCTTACCTCTATCTGCTCGATAGATCCCTTGATGCAACACGTTTGCTTGATGCTATCCATCAGGCCGTTATGGCGCATCCCACCCTCTTCACGCGCATCGAACTCTCCGATGATGGCGAGCCTCGACAGGTCGTCGACATGGAGCGCGAGTCGTGGTCGCTCGATGTGGAGGATGTCGATGACGTCGAGCAAAGTGCACCTCGTTTGGTCGCTCCTTTCGACCTCTATGGTGGCCGTCTTTTCCGCTTCCACCTGCTGCGTGACGCACGTCACTATGGTCTGCTCATCGATTATCACCACCTCATCGTCGATGGTACGTCGATGAGCCTGCTCCTCCACGATATCAGCGCCGCCTACGACGGCCAGCCGCTCGCTCCCGAAGTCGTCATCCTGGCTGACATTGCCGCTCAGGAGGATACCCAGCGTCAGTCGCCCGCCTTCGAGGAGGCCCGCCAGTGGTATGCCCGCAACTTCGACTGTGGCGATACGTTCTCGCCGCTGTTGCCCGACAGGGAAGACCCCACGCCCGTCGAAGGAAATCTGCTCCGCACGTTGCAGACCGATATGGCACGCGTCGAAGAGTTCTGTCGTCAGCATGGCATTTATAAGAGCACGTTCTTCACCATGGCCTACGCCTATCTTTTGGCCAAATACAACAACGATCAGGAGTCGCTCTTCGACACGGTTTACAACGGACGCAAGTCGAAGGATTTGTCACGCACCGTCGGTATGTTTGTAAAGACCCTCCCCGTTTATGCTAAGTTCGCGGCCGACACCACTGTGCTCGACTACCTGCGCTACGGACAGGAACAGATGGGCGGATGCCGCGAGCACGACATCTATTCCTACAGCGACATCGTAGAGGATTTGAAGTTGCAAGCAGGCACGATGTTCGCTTGGCACGGCATGCTCTTTTCCGACGACAAGCTGTGCGGCCTCCCCATGCAGGCGCAACGTATCGGCAACAGCACGCTCGATGCGCCACTCTATCTCAAGGCCTTCCTCCTCGACGGCAAGTGCCAGGTAAAGGCCGAATATCGTGCCAATGAGTATTCTTCTGAACTCATCGCTCAGTTCCTCGAGAGTTACGAAGCAGTGGTCGAAGGGATGCTTACCAAGCAGTTGTTGGCCGATATCAATCTCGCCACTCCATCTCAGGTCGCCCTGCTCGACGTTTTCAATCAGACCGATGCCCCTTACGACGATACGCAGACCATCGTCTCGCTCTTCTGTCGCCAAGCCAAGGCAACGCCCGACAACATCGCCGTGGTCTTCAAGGACCGCCAGTATACCTATGCTCAGGTCGATTCCCTCAGCGACCGCATCGCAGCTTACATCGCCTCCTGTGGATTGCAGTCCGAAGACGTTGTCTCGGTACTCATCCCGCGTAGCGAATGGATGGCCATTGCTTCGCTTGGCGTGCTTAAGGCAGGTTGCGCTTACCAGCCCCTCGATCCGAGTTACCCGAAGGAGCGTCTCAACTTCATGATGAAGGATGCCAGCGCACGTCTGCTGATTGCCGATGCCGAACTGCGGCCTATTGTCGATGAATTCGATGGCAAAGTATTGCTTACAAGCGAAATTGACAGTCTCCCTCAATCGCAATTCCTCTCTCTAAATAGGGAGATTAGAGCGAATCAGCTCTTCATCATGCTCTACACTTCTGGCTCGACAGGTGTCCCCAAGGGTTGCCAGCTCACCCATGCCAACCTGGTGGCCTTCTGTAATTGGTACCAGAAGTTTTACGAGTTGAAGCCCGAGAACCGGGTGGCTGCCTATGCCAGCTATGGCTTCGATGCCTGTATGATGGACCTCTATCCGGCTCTGACCTGCGGAGCAGCTGTGCACATCATCCCCGAAGAGATTCGTCTCGATCTCATCGCCTTGAACGACTATTTTGAGCAGAACCACATCACCCATTCGTTCATGACCACGCAGGTGGGTTATCAGTTTGCTACAAGCATCGAGAACCATTCGCTCAAATATCTATCGACAGGTGGCGAAAAGTTGGCCGCCATCACCCCGCCCACAGGCTATAAATTCTATAATGTATATGGTCCGACGGAGTGCACCATCTTTACAACTTTCTTCCAGGTGGAGAAGAAGATGAAGGAGATACCCATCGGCAAGGCGCTCGACAATATCCGTCTCTACGTGGTTGATCTGCAGGGTCATCGTCTGCCCGTCGGCGCAGCTGGCGAACTGTGGGTAGCTGGTCCTCAGGTGAGTCGTGGCTATCTCAACCGTCCTGAGAAGATGGCCGAAGTATATATCACCAATCCGTTCACCACCGAGGCAAAGTATGCCCGTGTCTATCGCACAGGCGACATCGTGCGCTATCTCCCCGATGGCAACATCCAGTTTGTGGGCCGTCGCGATGGTCAGGTCAAGATACGTGGCTTCCGCATCGAACTCAAGGAGGTCGAAAGCGTCATCCGCGAATTCCCCGGCATCAAGGATGCCACCGTCCAGGCCTTCGACGAGGAGGGTGGCGGCAAGTTCATCGCTGCCTACATCGTCAGCCCCGAGACCATCGACATCGAGGCACTCAACCAGTTCATCCTCGATCAGAAGCCGCCCTATATGGTGCCCGCTGTGACGATGCAGATCGACGCCATCCCACTCAATCAGAACCAGAAGGTCAACAAGCGCGCCCTGCCTAAGCCAGAACGCAAGGCCTCTAACCTTTCAACTTCCTCAAACCTTTCGAACCTTTCAAACCTCCCCATGAACGTGCTCGAAGAGGAACTGCACGAAATGCTGGCAGGTATCGTGAACAATCGCGACTTCAATGTCGCCACCCCATTGGCTTACACGGGACTGACTTCCATTTCGTCCATCAAGCTGGCCGTGCAGGTCAACAAGCGCTATGGTGTCGCCCTCGACTCCCGTTCACTCGTCAAGACAGGCACATTGCAGAGCATCGAGAACGAGATTTTGAAGGCCTGGATGCAGGAAACCCCTCAAACCCTTCAAACTTCTCAAACCCTTCAAACTTCTCAAACCCTTCAAACCCCTCAAACCTCTCAAACCCCTTCCTTGACGGCTCCTCTTTCCTACGCCCAGACCGGCGTCTATTTCGACTGCCTCAAGAACCCCACTTCGACGATTTACAACATCCCCTATCTGCTCACTTATCCCAGCGGAACGGATGCTTCGCATTTGGCCGATTGTGTGAAGCGTGTCGTAGGTCTTCATCCCGAACTCTCCGTGCGTTTCGCTACGCAGGGTGATGCCATCGTGCAGATTTTCGATGATTCCATCACTCCCGAGGTGCCTATCGAAGAGATGTCATCCGAGCAGTTGGAGGATTATAAGAATGAGTTTGTACAGCCCTTCAACCTTCAGAAGGCTCCTCTCTATCGCTTCAAGATTGTCCGCACAGGCGAACTTGTTCACCTGCTGATGGACATCCACCATCTTGTTTTCGATGGTGGTTCGGCCGACCTGTTCATCCGTCAACTCAATGCAGCCCTCGAAGGCAAGGATGTCGAGGCCGAGACCTATTCCTATCTCGATTTCGCCATTGACCAGCAGAAGGCCGAGGAGAGCGACACGTTCCGCGCTGCCCAGCAGTTCTTTGCCGAGCGTCTGCAGACCTGCGAAGGTGCCAGCGAGATACCTGCCGATCTGCCGAAGAGCGACCAGCAGGGTTGGATAGGAGAGGAGGTTTGCTGTCCCGATTTCGAACGTGCTACGGCTTTCTGTCGCCGTCAGGGCATCACGCCCGCCCACCTCTTCCTGGCTGCTACATCCTACGTTGTGTCGCGCTATACCAATAATCGCGACGTCTATCTCTGCACCGTCAGCAGCGGTCGAAGCAATCTCCGCATTGCCGACACCGTGGGTATGTTTGTCAACACCCTTGCCCTCGGCATCTCCATCGACGACGTTTCGGTCGGTGAGTTCCTGACGGCTGCCAGCGAGACGTTCGACCAGACCCTCCGTCACGAGGATTATCCCTTTGCCCGCATCGCCACCGATTATGGCTTCCGTCCCGCCATCGCCTATGCCTATCAGGTGGGTGTGCTTTCGGAATACAGCGTGAATGGTAAGACGGTAGGGCAGGAGTTGCTCGAGCTCAAGGTGCCCAAGTTCAAGATCAACATCAAGGTCGAAACGCGCGGTGTGGTAGTGCAGTACGACGATAGTCTCTATTCTGCCCGCCTTGCTCGTGGCATGGCCGAAAGTATCGTGGCTGTTGCTATGCGTATGGTCGAAAATCCCGAAGCCAAGGTACGCCAGCTCTCCATCGTCAGCGAAAACCAGGAACAGGAATTGGCCAACCTCCGTCAGACAGCTACTGCCGATGCGCCCTTCCGGTTCTTCCACGACTGCATTCCGTATTTTGCATCCAAGCAGCCCGACCACGAAGCGCTCGTGGCTATCGACGCCCGCTTCACCTATGCCGAGATGGAGCGTGTGACGCGTTGTATTGCCAATGCTTTGCGTCAGCGTGGTGTTAAGGAACGCGACCGTGTAGCCCTGCTTTTGCCGCGCACCAGTCGTCTCATCCTCTCCCTCTTCGGTGTGCTCCGCGCAGGTGCTGCCTACATCCCCTGCGATCCCGAATATCCCGCCGACCGCATCCGTCTCATTCTCGACGATAGCGAAGCCCGCTATATCATCACCACTGCCGACCGTCTCTCGTCCGTTCCTGCCGAAAAGGCCATCGACGTCGAAGATTTGATAGGTTCCGTTTGTTGCGATGCCATCGCAACAAACATCACTTCTGACGACCTCGCCTACCTCATCTACACCAGCGGCTCGACCGGTCGTCCTAAGGGCGTGATGCTGCGTCACGAAGGTATCTGCAACTATCTCTACGGCCATCCCGCCAACGTCTTTGCCAATGGTGTGCTCACCGATTCACGTCGCATCCTCAGTGTCACCACCATCTCATTCGATGCAGCCCTGCAGGACATCGGTATGGCGTTCTACAATGGCAAGACGCTCGTCCTGGCTACCGAGGAGCAGGCCAACAACCCGCTCGACCTGGCCGCCCTCATCGAAGGTCAACAGGTCAATATGGTGTCGGGTACACCTTCGCGCTGGCAGACGTGGCTCACCAGCCCCGACTTCTGCCGTGCCATCTCGCATGTCGATATCTGTCGCGCCGGTGGTGAAAAATTCTCCGACCAGTTGCTTGCCCAGATGCGCAGCATTACCAAGGCCCGTATCTTCAACTGCTATGGACCTACTGAGATTACAGTGGCTTCGAACAACAAGGAACTCACCCATACCGAACTGGTCACCGTGGGCAAGCCGCAACTTAATGTCAAGGAGTTCATCGTCGATCAGGACGGTAACGAACTGCCTGTTGGTGTGGTGGGCGAACTCTACATCGGCGGACGTGGCGTAGCACGCGGATACAACAACCTCGACCAGATGACGCGCGAACGCTTCGTCACCTATCACGGCGAACGCGTCTATCGTTCGGGTGACTATGCCCGTTGGTTGCCCGATGGCGACGTGGTGATCCTGGGTCGAACCGACCATCAGATCAAGTTGCGCGGACTCCGCATCGAATTGGGCGAAATCGAGAACGTCATGCTTCGTGTCGAGGATATGAAGAAGGTGGTCATCCTGATTCGCAAACTCGGCGATAAGGAGCACCTCTGCGCCTATTATACCGCCGACCGTCTGATAGCTCCCGATGCGCTCAAGGCCGAGATTTCGAAGAGCCTTACGCAGTATATGGTGCCCACGGCTTACCTACAACTCGACGAGATGCCGATGACGCCCAACGGAAAGACCGACGTCAAGGCGCTGCCCGAGCCGCAACTCGCCGTCACTTCGGCTTATGTGGCTCCTGCCAACGACACCGAACGCAGGTTCTGCGACATCTTTGCCTCCATCCTCCAGATGGATAAGGTCGGTGCCACCGACAATTTCTTCGAGCTGGGCGGTACCTCGCTCGTCGTCACTCGTGTCATCATCGAGGCCGACAAGGCAGGCCTGCACGTGGCCTACGGCGATGTCTTTGCCAACCCTACTCCTCGCAAACTTGCCCGTCTCATCACGGGCGACACCGATAGCGAAGGACAGGACGAGGTGACAAGTTTCGACTACACGGCCATCGACGAACTGCTGCAGCACAATACGCTCGATGCTTTCCGTCAGGGCGAACGTCGTCCTCTCGGCAACGTGCTCGTCACGGGTGCCACGGGCTATCTGGGCATCCACATCCTGCGCCAGCTCATCGACTCCGATGCACCCAATATCTATTGTCTTGTGCGCGGCAAGACGCTCGAAAAGGCCGAAAATCGTCTGCGCACTCTGCTCTTCTACTATTTCTCCGATGCCTTCAAGCCGCTCTTCGGCCAGCGCATCCATGTTGTCCTGGGCGATGTGACCAGCGACTTCGCCGAAGGTCTGGCCATCGACACGGTCTTCAATTGTGCTGCCATCGTAAAGCACTTCTCCGAGGGTACCGAAATCGAGGATGTCAACATCGGTGGCGCTCAGCGTTGCGTGGACCTTTGCATCCGTACCGGCGCACGTCTCGTCCATGTCTCCACAGCAAGCACCCGCGGTCTTTGGGTAATCAACCCCTCAAACCTCTCGAACCCTTCGAACTCTTCGAACCCTATCTTTACCGAGCAGCGCCTCTACATGGGTCAGTATCTTGGCAACAAGTACATCTACTCGAAGTTCATGGCCGAACGTCTCATCCTCGATGCGGTGGCCAAACGAGGACTCGATGCGAAGATCATGCGTGTGGGCAACCTTGCTGCCCGCAGTTCCGACGGCGAGTTCCAGGCCAACTTCTCCACCAACTCGTTCATGGGCCGCATCAGGGTCTATAACATGCTGGGTTGCTGTCCATACTCCATGCGCAACAAACGTGTCGAGTTCTCGCCCATCGATGAGGTAAGCCAGGCCATCGTCCTGCTTGCCACCACCCCGACTCCGTGCGTCGTCTTTCATCCCTACAACATCCACGGCCAGTTCCTCGGCGACGTGCTCAAGGGACTCACTTCCATTGGCGAGGGCATTCGCTTCGTCGAACAGGAAGAGTACAACGAGGCCATGCAGGCTGCCAAGAACGACCCGCAGAAGGCGCGTCAGATGGCTTCGCTCCTGGCTTACCAGGACATGGCACATGGACAGAAGACCATCGACGTGGCACGTGACAACGACTACACCACACAGGTGCTCTATCGTCTCGGATTCGATTGGTCGCCCACATCGTGGGATTATGTCGAGCGTATGCTCACCGCCATCGGCGGCTTCGGTTTCTTCGAATAACCACTCAACCCCTCCCCTTTATTCCCCTTCGTCCTCGTCGGCAGCCATGCTTGGCTGCCCGTCCCCTTCCATCTCCCGCCAATTCTATAATTACCTGGGAGCCTACATCCTGATAGCCCTTTCGGGCTGCCTGGGCAATGTCGTCGATGGCATCATCGTAGGTAACCTCATCAGTGGCGATGGCGTGAGCGCCATCAACCTGTCGAAGCCCATCGTACAGTTCATCTTCACCCTGCACCTGCTCATCAATGCCGGTGCAGGTATGAGGGTGGGCTATGCCTTGGGGCGGCAGGATGTTGTCGAGGCACGTCGCTACTTCACCCGTGCCCTGGTGCTCAGCACTGGAATTGGTGTCTTGCTCAGCATCTTTGGCGGGTTGCTCTACACCAACGAAGTGGCAAACCTGCTCTGCAGCAATGCACAGATCCGTCCTCTTGCCTACGACTATATGAAGGTGCTGATGCTGGGCAATCCTGCCTTCATCCTGATGTGGGGCCTTTCGACGATGGTGGGTGTCGATGGCAAGCCTCGACTGGTTTCTCTGGCTGTCATTGTGGATAATGTGGTGAACCTCTGTCTCGATATCGTGTTCATCCAGGGCTTCGGATGGGGCATCACGGGTTCGTCGGCTGCCACAATCGTCGGCCATTTCGTCGGCATCGCCATCCTGCTCACCCATTGGTGGAATCCTCTTACTCGAAGGCTCACGCCCACGTTTGCTTCCGACAAGGTCCTCGTCACTTGGGAGCACATTGCCTCGCAAGGGGCTCCGCTTGCCATCGCGTCTATTTCGCTCACGCTGCTCATGCTTTCTGCCAATACCATCGTGCTCTCTACCTTGGGACGCACGGGCATCTTTGCCTTCTCTGTCTGCATGAACCTCCTGCAGATCTACAATCTGTTCACTTCGGGCACGTGTCAGACCCTGCAGTCGTTGGGTGCGATACAAGTGGGCGCCAGGAACGAAGAGGGCTTGCGTGTCATTCTGCGCAAGGCATTCAGGTTCATCACCGTGTCGATGGTAATCACCTGCATTTTGGTTTGGCTCTTCCCCGAGGCCATTGCCCGGTTGTTTGGTGCCGACGAGGCAGGTATGTTGATCGAGAGCCGTCGCGCACTCCGCATCTTCGCCCTGAGCTTCATCCCGTTCTGCTACATCTATGTGCTTATGATAGTCTATAAGCTCTATGGTCAGCACACCATGTCGCTCTTCATCTCGTTTGCCTTGTCGCTCACCGTCATTCCCGTGCTTTGGTTCATGTCGCGTCATTATCCCGAGCAGCTATGGTACAGTTATCTCATCGCCTACCTCATCGAGGCCGTCGCCATCTTCCTGCTCCATCGCGCCAAGCGGGTAACCTTCAAGCTCTAGGCTTTGCCTTAGCTATTATAGTTACTATAATTACTATAGTTACTATAGCCAATATAGCCCTTGGAAACAATGTATCATCTCCTCCTTAACGATCACCTCGAAGCTATCGACCTCGCCACGGCGCTCGCCCAACTCCCAGAGTGGCGACTTCGTCAGGCGTTGGCCTTTCGTCCGGCGCATCAGCAGCTTCAAAACGCAGCCGCCTACCTGCTCTTGTGCCAGGCCCTGCGCGAAGCCTATGGCATCGAGGAGAAACCCATGTTCGATTATGGACCAAACGGTAAGCCCGGCATCGTTGGCCATCCCGACATCCATTTCAACCTGAGTCATTGCGACGAGGCTGTCATCTGTGTTTCGGATGATGGTCCCATTGGTGTCGATATCGAGTCGGTGAAAGCCTACGATGAGGAGGTTGCCCGTTATGCGATGAACGACGACGAACTCCGACAGATCCACCAGGCTCCCCGTCCCGATGTGGCGTTCACCCGCCTGTGGACACGTAAGGAAGCCGTCCTCAAACGCTCCGGCCAAGGTCTCACCAATCAAGCCGCGCTTCGTGACCTCCTTCTCGCTAATCCCTTTCCTCTCCTCACGTTCGAAAACCCCGATCTCCGTTACGTTTATAGCATCTGCTATACTCCCCGATAAACTGTTTGAAACACAAACAAATGCGGGCGAAAGTGTCAAATTTATGCACTTTCGCCCGCCTCAAAATGGAATGACAGACTATAATAAATTACTTCACGTACATCTTGTAGGTCTTCTGTGAGCCGTCCGAAAGGGTGACGCGGACGAGGTTGAAGCCCTTCTGCTGGAAGTTCTGGCGCTGGCCGGCGGCGTTGAAGTATTCCATGCTGCTCACTTTGGCATCGCTGGCATTGGTGATGGTGTTGGGCTGCTCAACTTCGACGGTGGTCACGTTGCCTTCGGGGTCGATATAGACGATGTTCGAATAGTAGGGCTGGTCCTCGAAGCAGTAGATGAACTGCACGCCGATTTTCTCGAAGAGTGGATCGTAGATGTAGGCATAGTGCAGCAAGGGCGAACCGTAGATGTCACTGTTGCTGGCGGTGAAGTCCCATGGGATGAGCGTCATCTCTTCGGGCAGAGTAGTGTAGACATCGGTGTCGAAGGTCAGGATTTCCTCGTCGAGATAGATGTAGTAGTAACGGTTCTCGGGCTCGAGGTAGTTACCATCGGTGCCGTAAGGCGTGTTGCTGAACATGATGGCGTACTTCTGTGAAGTCTCCCAGAAGTCATAGAACGACAGGTTATACGGATCTTCAGGTATCGAAGCCTTGGGGCCATCATAGGGCTTGATGGTGAAGTTGAAGTAGTAGAGATAGATGGCGCCCGAAAGGGTCTGCTCGACAAACATGCAGATATCATCGGTCTCCGACTCACGGACCTGGGCATAGGTACCGGTCTCGGGATCGTAGTTGAGCGTGATCTCATCGACGAAGTCATAAGCGCTGAAGTCAGCACGTGCACTGAGCAAGGCGAGTTGGAGCAGATAGCCACTGCCTTCGCCTATGTACTGGCCGCTCTTGATGGTGACGGTGTTGCCGTCGCGTGTGCCCTTCACCCATGCCTCGGGAGTATCGGGAGTGAGGCCCTGGAAATAGACGTCGTTGCCATCGGTGGCAACCTTGCCAACAGCAACCGCGGCATTGCCGTAGGCGTTGGTGTAGTCGTAGATAGCTTCGCCCACAGTAGCTGTCTCGGGAACGGTCACGAGCTCGTGCACTTCGGTCATGGGAGTGATTTCGACGTTGGTCTCATACGTGATGAGGCCGGCATAGGTCTCGCCTAGGTAGGCGCCCAGCCAGATGAAGGCTTCGGGATTCTGCTGGGTGATGGAGCCATCGGCATGAAGCACGAAAACGGCGTCGGTCATCACTTCTTTGGCCAAGTCGTAGCCACCGGCATAGAGGCTGTAGAATGTCGATTCGTCGCCCGTGACATCGTAGTCGATGATGACACCTTGACGGGGCGGTCGGGATAGACCTGGGAACCTTGGGTGAATTTCATCGTGTAGTCGAGCGGAGTGCCCTCGGGGGTCACATAGGTCTTGTGTGCGCGACGCGGACCGTTGACGGCAGCCGGAACATCGATGGTCGAAATGTCCTTCAAGGGTGTAGATTGTGTGGATGCAAGGTAGTCGATAGGCGCTGCCTGAAGTACTGCTGCTCCAAGCAGAAGGGTAAGGAAGAAGGAAAGTTTTTTCATAAAGGTAAGTTGGTATTAATGATTAAATAAGAAATGTCGGTGCAAAGATATTGAATGTTTTGGACATTTCCAAATCTTTTGCGCTATATTTTCATTATAAATACGAATTGCCATCAATTGATATGAGTTTTTTGGATGTCAACAGTTATTTCGCAAAATACATTTCGTCCAAATAAACAAGAGAAACAAGGAATATTTTCATACCACGTTTTGAAATAGATAATGCGAAGGCGCGGCATCCTGCGATGTCACGCCTTTCAAATATATTTGTTATACACTCGAAGTGGCTAATCTCAACGACGCTCCATGAACATGGTACGGAGTCTCAGTGCGATGGAGGAGAGGATAATCGTGGCGAAGAATGCGATTGCGATCATAGTAGTATATTTTTATTAGTTAGTACTTTTGTTTTTTTCTCACTGCAAAGATAGGCCCTATTCTCGTACCCTGCAATTATTTTCTCCACTTTTTGGTTCCGTTATAGCGACACGTTGGCCAAATCGCGACAATCCTTGCCATCCCCTTCAAAATCTGTCGCCCCGATATCAAGAAAGCTCTAAAAAATCGCCGTTCCACAAAAAGTCTTTGGAAAAATGTATGTGTTTTCGCAAAAAGTCTTTGGAAAAATGTGTTTTAGGTCTCGATTTTATCAACTGCAAATTGATAAAATTGATAATTGATAAAGTTGATAAAATTGATTTTTCAGCTTATATGTGAATAAAAAGTGGGGGTAGACCCCACTTTTTTTGTTCTTTTATTGGAGATTGTAGTAAAAAGCATTATTTTTGCAGCGATAATACTCAACTACAGGTATGAAGAACCGACTTCCCCTTTATTTTAGATGTTGACTCTCATCGGCTTCGAAGCTTCTGGGCAAAAGACATTGCGCTAGCAAAAGACATATCTATGGCAATTCAAGTTTATAACAGATAAAGGTTAATAATTGATAATTATCATATGGAACAGAAAGACATCAACTATTATGCTGCATTGGACAATGCGATTGAACAAATTGATATTTTTAATTTTACCATCAGTCAATTATCTGAGAAATTTGGGGATAGTTATCCAATGATATTATTTCCTACTGAGTTGATTGAGGATCTAAAAGATTTTGATTTTGATATAAGTCAGGATAGCGATATCAATAATGTAATGGACAAAATTGTAACCCAATATGGAAAAGATCCCGAAACACTTAAGCGTGAATGGGATTTATACAGGTGTAAGCCATCTGAACCTATTTTATCTATCCCATCAAAGAAATCAGAACCAATAAAATGGGAGATAGAAACTTACACAACAAAGTGGGTAGATAACGAGCGTCCTTCTGGATGTTTATGGCTAATTATCATTATTAACATTATTGTTCTTGCTATAGCTATTTATTCATCTAATATTTTAGGGTACTGGGTATTTTTTGCAGGTGTGTTACCTTGGTCAATATGGGCATTTTTTCACGAAACAAATATTATGATTGAAAGGAATTCGAAATGTGTTTATAAAGATAAAAGTAAAAAGCAAATAGAAGAAGAAAGAAAAGAAGCGGATGAAGTGTACCAAAAGCAGTTGGCTGAAGTTGAACGATGGAATAACGAAGAATGGCCAAGGCTTGTAGATGAATGTGAAAAAAAATATAGGCTAGAGATGGAAGAGTACCGCATTAAAATGGAAAAATGGGAACAATATTGGAAAAATATGTCAAGTTTGATTGATGATGAATTCCCTTTAGCATTTAAGAAATTTATATGGAATAAAATTAACTTTAGTGTTGAATATAACGAAGAAGAAAACCCGAGAAGAGGATCGACTGAAGATAAAATGTTAGAATCTTTGAAGAAAATAGGTGTGAAAAAACTTTACCGAGATATTAGTGTTAAAGATTACTATCCTGATTTCTCCATTATAGATGAATACTATTTTATTGATATTGAAATTGATGAGCCATACATATATGATACAAACGAACCAATTCATTATATTGGCTCTGGTGATGAAGAAAGAAACAAGGTTTTTCAGGATTTAGGCGCCTTTGTAATTAGGTTTACTGAGGATCAAGTAAGGCATTCAATAAATATCTGTTCAAAGATAGTGTTCCTTATTCAGAAGTTTGCAGAAACAGGTAATGATTTACATCTTGATGAAGCTTTACATTTGGCAGAAGAAATACGGCAGAAGAGATGGTCTTTTAAAAAGGCTCAAATAATGGCAACATATAAATATCGTGAAAAATAGATGGGAACAAATTACAATGCTGAAACGCTGCCGATTTTAGGCGTGTTCTCGCATTGTTTTAGAGTTTAATCGACTAAAATACTTTGTCGGCCGTTAGAGTATTCCATCTTGTAGCATTGGGTACTCTGACGGCCGTTAGAGTATTCTATCCTATCGTATCGGGAACTCTATCGGCCGTTGTAGTATTCCATCTTGTGGCATCGAGAACTCCATCGGCCGTCACAATATTTGCGCAAATTGCGGAAGTACTCTATCGGCCGTGAGAGTATTTCCGCAGTTGTATCTAGTACTCTGTCGGCTGAGAGAGTACTCCATCTTGCAGCATAGAGAACTGTGTCGGCCGTGAGAGTACTCCGTCCCGCAGTATCGGGTAATCTATCGGCCGTGAGAGTATTCCATCCTGCAGCATCGCGTACTCTTTCGGCCGTCACGATACTTGCGCAAAATGAGGAAGCATTCTGTCGGCCGTCAGAGTGCTCCCTCCAATTGAGATAGGTAAATTGGCTCAAAATCTGACCTTTCGAACTTTTCTTAACCTTTCAGAACTTTTCAGAACCGCGAGCTTGCTCGCTCTTGAGCCATTCGAGTGCGGAAGTGCCGCAATAGCGCTTGAAGACGTGCGACATCACTACTTCCGACCGCCATCCGCAGCGTAGTGCAGTCTCTTTGAGCAGTCTGACCAGATCTTTCTTCGTGAGGCTCTCGTTGCTCAGTTCTCCGAGGCGCTTACGAAGCCAGTCCTGTGCCTGCAACACTCGCCAATGGGTGATCACATCTACGAGGCGTGTGCCCGTCAGCATAAACCAGGCTGCTCGCAGGTCTCGAACCTTGACATCCATCAGCAGCGCCACATCTTCCGGATAGATGAGCTTGTAATGCCTGAGGATGTTGATGACTTCATCGACTATCACCTCGCCAGTTGGCTGTCGTGCGTGGTACATCTCCTCCACGCTCTCTACGATATGTTTCATAGTAATTTGAAGACCCCCTCGGTCCCCCTGCTTAGGGGGAAGACCTGAGGGTCGAAATTAATAGTTAGTTTTAGTTTGGACTTAGTTCCTCCCCCTAAGCAGGGGGATTAGAGAGGGTCTGATATATACCTGTACTCTTCTGATGCAGGAGGATCGAGACAAGGACAAGCCTTGTGGGGATTGAGTTCGCAGTGTCCCACGATGCGAGCATCGGGATAGATCTCGTGAAGGATGCGCAGCACCTCATCCAATGCTACCATCTGCTCGGCAGTGCGGTTGTCCTCGTACTTGACATCGGGGCTGCACGAGTGACCGCCCTCATAGCAGATGCCGATGCTGCTCGTGTTGTAGCCCTTCACGTGGCAACCTCGTTCAGCAACAGGACGACAATAGAACAAGGTACCATCGCGCCTTACATAAATGTGATAGCCTGGATAGGCACCATAGCCTTTGTTGCGATGGCTGCGCATCAGCTTCTCGATGGTGAAGTCCTGGTCGGGACGCGTGTCTGAGCAGTGGAGCACCAGCAGGTCAATCTTCCTCGTTGAATGATGACAGTCCCATTGCAGCGAGTATAACACCTGCGACCTTGGCA
>CACXTQ010000004.1:0-79835 GCA_902770595.1 uncultured Bacteroidales bacterium
GTCAGGAAGCGCATCAAACCAAGAAACGGCAACAAATCTCCTCTCTTGGCCCTTCTCGACCTCTCAAACCCCTCAAACCCTTCAAACTCCTCAAACCTTTCGAACTCCTCAAACCCCACTTCGCCTTTTCTGGGCGAAGTGGTGGGCGACCCGATGGAGACGCTCTACACCTTCGAGACCACCAACCCCGTGCTCAACCGCGTGGTGCAGAATGCATTCTGGGGCGTTCGTTCCAACTACAAGGGCATGCCCGTCGATTGTCCGCAGCGCGACGAGCGACAGCCTTGGGTGGGCGACCATTCGATGGGCTGCTGGGGCGAAAGCTACCTGATGGACAATCATGCGCTCTATCTGAAATGGATGCAAGACCTCGAAGACTCGCAGCGACCCAACGGCACCTTGCCCGGCGTGGCTCCCGCCTTCTGGAACTACTATAACGACGACATCACCTGGCCTTCGGTCTTCATCTTCGGCGCAGACATGCTCTACACGCAGTTTGGCGACATCGAGGCCATCCGTCGCCACTATCCCGCCATGCGTCGCTGGGTGATGCACTTCTGGCAGCAGCATCGTGACCCTGTGACAGGTGTTGTGAAGGCCGACAAATATGCCGACTGGTGTTGTCCACCCGAGGCACCCGAACTCATCCATAGCCAGGATCCCAATCGCGTGACCGATGGCGTACTCATCGGCTCGTGCTACCTCTACCGCCTCTTCCAGGATATGATGAAGTTCGACGACATCCTCATCCAGAAGCTGCAAGGTTGCTCCAACGCCGAACGTCTTGCTTTGAACCGACAAGGCCTCACTATCGAACTGCTCGAAGCCGACAAGGCCGAATACCAGGCTTGCCGTGCTTCGCTACGCGACGCCATCAACGGAGAGTTCCTCCACGTCAAGACAAGTGCCGACGATCCCAAGGCAGGACGCACACCCAGCTCGATGACAGGTCCCGGCAACCACATCCTTTATCCCGACTCGGTCTATTACAGCAACAATAGCGTCACCGCCAACCTTCTGCCCTGGGCCTTCGGCATCGTGCCCGACGAACATGCTGCTACCGTCGAACGCTGGATCATGCGCAAGCATCTGCTCCTCCCTGGCGACACGCCCGAACTGCGCGGCATCGACGGACACATCCAGTGCGGCGTCATCGGTATGTCGTGGCTCCTACGCGGCCTGGCCGATATGGGTCGTCAGGACCTCGCCTGGATGCTCGCCACCGTGAAAAGCTATCCCGGCTGGGGCTATATGGCCCTGCACGGAGCCACCACCATCTGGGAGCTATGGAACGGCGACACCGCCAATCCTCGCATGAATTCGGGCAACCACATCATGCTGCTCGGCGACCTCATCCCGTGGTGCATGGAGAACGTGGGCGGCATCAAGGCCGCGGCTCCCGGCTTCAAGGTCATCGACTTCTCGCCCAACTTCGAAGTGGAGGAACTCGACGAGGCTTCGGCCAGCTACAAGACGCCCTACGGATTGGTCGCCAGCCATTGGCGAAAGACCGACAGAAAGCTTACGTGGGACATCACCATCCCCTGCAACGCGACTGGGCAAGTCACGCTGCCGTATAACGTAATCTTGAAGAATTATCGGAGTAATCCGAATAATCCGAATACTCAGAGTAACTCAAAGACCCTCACTCTTGGTTCCGGCCAGCATCATCTCGTCTATGACCTCGACCCCGCCCTGCCCCTGCGCGATTATTATAAAGGTGGAGCCTACGAGCGACAGTATGCCGACAGTCTCAGTCGTGACCGCGAAGGAATCATCTGCGACCAGTTCATTTATGATTTCCAGAATGCGGCCCATCCATCGTGTCACAGCGCCTCCATCGCCGAACTACGCAATGGCGACCTGCTCTGCACCTTCTTCCTCGGTGCACGCGAAGGCGCTCCCGACGTCTGCATCTACACTTCGCGCAAACCCAAGGGCAAGGACCAGTGGGAACCTTTGCAACTCGTTGCCAATGGTGACCTGCGCGAAGGAGCAAAGACTTTCGGCACCGAAATCGACAGCACACTCGCTACGCCCATCGAGACGAACGTGAACCGCAAGGCTTGCTACAACCCTGTGCTCTTCCAGATTCCCGGCGGCGACCTCCTCCTTTTCTACAAGATTGGCAAGAACGTGCGCGACTGGACGGGCTACATGATGCGTTCGAGCGACAACGGACACACGTGGAGCAATCCGCGTCAGGAACTCGTCGCAACTGCCAATCCTGCACCAAGCTCACAGCTCTCGCCTGTACAATGCAGCGATAGCCTGCTCGGAGCAATCAAGAATCAGCCCATCTATCTGCCCAAGGGCTTCCGTTGCGCTAATGGTACAGTGCTCCAGAAGGCTCGCATCCTCTCCCCATCGAGCAAGGAGACAGGCACCGCCTCGAAGGAAAAGTCGGGACAATGGCGCAGCTACATCGAGATGAGCGAAGACGACGGACAAACGTGGGCGCTTTACGGTCCCGTTCCCGAAGAACCGAAGATCGGCACCATCCAACCTGCCCTACTCATTCATAAGGATGGACGCATACAGATGCTCTGCCGCACCCATCGGCCCAAGGATACCGAGAGCCACCTTGCTCGTATTGCCACAGCTTTCAGCGAAGATGGTGGACTCACCTGGGGACCGATGCGACTGCTCAACGACGTGCCCAACAACAATTCGGGCATCGATGCCGTGACGTTGCCCGACGGAACGTTTGCAATGGTCTATAATCCCTTCTCGCTCGTGCCCGGTCCCGACAAGCCGCTGCGCAACCCTACGTGCATCGCTACCAGCACCGACGGTATCACGTGGACACACCGTCTCACGCTCGAATCTTCGCCCATCAGCCAATACAGTTATCCATCGCTGCTGCTTGGCAAAGATGGTACGCTGCACGCCATCTATACGTGGCGTCGTCAGGGCATAAAATACCAGCAAATACAGCTCAAATAGACCCATAGAAGGCCCCATTTGTAAAAAATCCTTAAAAAAAGAGATTTTTTGGATGAAATGTTTGGAGCGTTCGAAAAAAGTCCCTATCTTTGCATCGTGAGTAATTCCACAAAACTTCATAAAATGAGAGAAAGGGCTGACGACTGTCGTGAGACGGGCGTCAGTTTTATTAAGAAGCATTCCTAACGACAAATATTTACTATTATGGCAAAACAAATCACCGATCAGAACGCCAGCGAAATCCTGGCAAGTGACAAACTCGTAGTTATCGACTTCTGGGCAACATGGTGTGGCCCCTGCCAGCGTCTCACCCCCATCATCGAACAACTCGCCGAGGAGTATGAAGGCCGTGCAGAAATCTGCAAGTACAATGTGGACGAGGGCGAAGACCTCACCATCAAGTACGGCATCCGCAACATCCCCGTTGTCATGCTTATCAAGAATGGCGAAGTTGTCGGCAAGAAGGTTGGTCTCGCTGCCAAGGCAGACCTCCAGAAGCTGATTGACGCAAATCTGTAAGATAAGGTTCTGAAAGGTTCTGAATTGTTAAGAAAGGTTCGAAAGGTTGTTAATCCCTAAATCCTCTTCGAACCTTTCGAACCCCTCAGAACCTTTCAGAACCTTTCGAACCCCTCAGAACCTTTCAGAACCCTTAACCATTATGCAAATCGAAATCTGTTTCTCTCCCAGCCTAATCCAACTCTATGAGCACCGCGACAGCGTCGTGGTGGTGACCGACGTGTTCCGTGCCACCACAACCATCTGCACAGCCTTTGCCAACGGTGCATCCTATATCATTCCTGTTGCCACCGAGCAGGAAGCACTTGCCTATAAGTCCTTGGGACACCTTGTGGGTGCTGAGCAGGCTACTGAACGCTGTTCGTTCGCTGATTTCGGTAACTCTCCTTCCGAATATTCCGTCGATAAGGTCAACGGCAAGTCCATCGTCTTTATGACTACCAATGGTACAAAGGCCATCAAGGGCGCTGCCGACTGCTATCAGCTGCTCATTGGTGCCTTCGTCAACCTGCGCGCCCTCACTGAACGCATTCTCTCCCTGGGTAAGGACGTGCTCATCGTCTGCTCGGGTGCCAATGGCCGCATCTGTCTGGAGGACTCGCTCTTCGCCGGAGCCCTCACCAGCACGCTGCTTGCCGAAGATGGTGTGGAAGCAGCCAGCGATGGCGCACGCATGGCCGTCGCCCTCTGGCATCAGGCGAACCGCGACTTCTCGAACATCCTCCTCCAGAGCGAGCATGCCCGCCGCCTCATCCAGCATGGCTTCCGCTCCGACATCAACTACTGCCTGCGTCGCAGCATCTTCGGTGTCGTCCCCGAACTCCAAGGCGACAAACTCATCGTCCGCAAAGAATAAGAAAACCATGGCACAATTAGGACAATACAATACGCTGAAAGTGGCGAAGATCGTTGACTTCGGCCTGTACCTCGATGGAGGCGAAGGGGTCGAGATACTCATGCCCAAACGCTACATGCCGCAGGACGTCAAGGTGGGCGACGAATTGAAGGTCTTCGTCTATCAGGATGCCGAGGCACGCCTCATCGCCACCAACGAGCATCCCTACGCCACCGTGGGGCAGTTCGCCTATCTGAAAATCAACAGCGTGAACGCCGTCGGCGCTTTTGCCGACTGGGGCACGTCGAAGGAACTGCTCATCCCCCATCGCGAACAGGCTCAGAAGATGGAGGAAGGCCGCCGATACATTATTTATATATATATCGACCAACTGTCGGGCCGCATCGTAGGCACTGGCAAAATCGACAAGCATTTGGGCAACGTGCCACCCGCCTACGAGGAAGGTCAGGAAGTCGAAGCTCTCGTCTGGAAGCAAACGAACCTCGGCTACAAGGTCATCATCAACCACCAGCATGCCGGCCTGCTCTATCATAACCAGATCTTCCAGGAGATACGCATCGGTGAACGTCTGCGTGCCTGGGTCAAAGGCGTGCGCGAGGACGACAAGATCGACCTCAGCCTCCAGCCCATCGGCTATCGCCAGATGATTGACCCTGCCGAGGCTTCCATCCTCAAGGCACTGCATCGCCGCAACGGTTTCCTGCCGCTCACTGACCACTCCACGCCCGAACTCATCGCCTCCGAGCTTCAGATGTCGAAGAAGACCTTCAAGAAGGCCATCGGTGCCCTCTACAAGCAGCAGCGCATCTCCCTGCTCGCCGATGGCATCCAGCTGCTGGATGGAGAATAATTTAGTAGGTCACACAGATTTCACAGATGAACACAGATTATTGTATGTTGTATATAGAATAAAATCTGTATAAATCTGTGAAATCTGTGTGACAAATATATTGATAATGAATAACACAGATATTTATGACTGACAACGAGATTACTTATCAAGTAAGAGGAGCCATTTTCGATGTTTACAATGAGTTAGGACCTGGCTTATTGGAAAGCGTTTATGAAGAAGCGCTTGTATTTGAAATTCAGAAGAGAGGCATGAAAGTTGAGCGTCAGTTGGATGTACCCATCATCTACAAGGGGAATGTACTCAAATCGCCTTTAAGAATAGATCTTCTTGTAGAAGATAGGATTGTTGTTGAATTGAAATCCGTGGAAGAAATGAGACCTTTGTTCTGGAAGCAAACACTCACGTATTTGAGACTCAAGAAACTCCATGTGGGTCTTTTGGTTAATTTCTCCTCGTCATGTATCAATGAAGTCATTTATCGCATAGTTAATTAGGTCACACAGATTTCACAGATGAGAGCAGATCATTGTATGTCGTAAAGTAAAAATCTGTGTAAATCTGTGAAATCTGTGTGACAATCAAAATACCCCAAAACACAGTTTATTTCAAGTCACAAAAAAAATCTGTGTAAATCTGTGGAATCTGTGTGACTTAAATATTCTCTGTGCGAAAAAAGCAGATGCAGAATCTGTGAGACAAAAGACCTGCCATCAGTGAGGATATGCAAGGAAAGGCAAAGTGATATCGACAAGGTGCTTGTACCCTTCGACATTCGGATGCAGCTTGTCCTTTTGGTAGTAGGGGCCATAGTTGCTGTGCGTGAAGCCCGAGCGACGGAAGAGGTCGAGGTAAGGGATATCGTGCGCCTTGGCCCACTCGATCTGGGCATCGACGTAGTGGCGCAGGCCGATGCTGTCGGCGTAGAGCGTATCGTAGCCCGCTGCTCCCTTGTTGAAGATAGGGAGCGTGGTGAACAGAAGAATCTCGGCATCGGGGTTCTTCTGTTTCAGTTTCTGATAGCTGTAGTTCATTCCGCCCAGCATAGTCGTGAGCTTCGCGGTGTCGAAGCCGTCGGCCTCGGTGTAGTCGCTGAGCGTGCCGATGGTGGCGCGACCCTTCGAGAAGTCGTTGCTGGGCGACCAGAGCAGGTAGATGTCGTGCGGCTCATCGCGTCGGCAGCAGCGATCCACAGCATACTGCACGCCCCTCTCATGCGTCGCCACGCTGTAACCAGCCCCATTGATGCCGTGGCCGAATAACGTGAGCTGCAGCTTCTCCTGCCAATAGAACTTGCAGCTGTCCGACTCCTCAATGTTGCTGAACGAACCTCCGAAGATACCAAGGCTCTTGCCAAAGTTGGGCGAGAGGGTGTAGTACAGATCCGAATTGATGTCAATCAAATAACCTGAATATCGACTGATTGTACCCTGTTGTACGACAACATCGGTCACTGTCTTGGTAGCCAAAGCTTCATACTCTGCGTTATTTGCCCTCAAAAACAGGTTACCCACATTACCCGAAGACGGAACAAACGTAAGCAAATCGAAGTTTTGTGTCTTATGTTCCTCCGAAGTGATCTGTTGTGAAAGTTGTAACGTATTCCCTGTGCAGATTCCAGTCATCGTCGCAAGATCAAATCCATGACAAAGCCCTGAAGCCTGCAACTCGATCGTAGCCACCTGCGGTGGCCATTTGTCGAGGACTTCGACCTTCACATCAGCCACAACCAAGGGGAGTATGATATTTTCTTCCAAAGAGGTTTTGCCCACATCGATACTCATGCGGCAGGCCCAAACGCGACCAAGTCCTGTAGAATCATCATGCCATGTCAACTGTAGGTGCTCGGCATCAAATGATGACCATTTGTTCTCAGCGGCCACGAAATAGAATTCATGCACTCCAAAGGCCAACATCATCACGAAAGGATCAAACGAGGACTTCTCCACGCATTTTACTTCATTGCCGAATTTATCAATAATCAATAGATGAGCAGGTTCTGAAAGTCCACGAGTGAACGGAATCTGCTCAAATTCATTCACAGACAACTGGAATCTCAGTTCAACCTCTGATTCAATCATTTCATCAGTATGCTGTTGGCACGCTGAAAACAAAAACAAGAGCCCTAACAATGCAGTAGAATAACTTTTCACCATCTTGTTTTGTGGTTTCAGAACTGCTCATCTAAATTATATAGTACTTACAAAGTCTGCCATGCCGACCCATTCCATATTTCAGCATTTCCCGTAGAAATGTTGAAATAAACAAAACCAGCACCGACATAGTTACCCAAGCCCGAAGGCCGATTGGCTGTTGTTCCTCGTTTAATCCAATCGTATTCAACCAATATATCAGTAAAACAACCAGTTGCATTGTAAGCTGTAATCAACTGATCAGAAAGAATCTGTTTGACTTCGGTGTGGCCCGAAATAGTTTTGTCTCTATCATAGCCTCTGTAATACACATTATGTAAACGGACAGTATTCTTAGACCCATTTGAACAATTAATCTTTATCAGATTGCTCTCATTAAACCATCCGTTATTAGTAGTCCAACCTGTACAAACCCAATTTGAGATGTATAAACCATCGATTTCGACTTTATCACAGTTTAAGAAGAACAGAATTCTCTTATCATTAACCGAAGTCGTCATAAAAGGCATATTAAACCAACAATTTTTAACAGTCATATTTGTACCGCCATCAAAATATATACCTTTTGCGGCCTCTTCTCCTGCACAATTAATCAATGAAAGGGAATTACACCACTTGATATAATAGATGTACCAATTACTACCACCATCAGTAACAGAACTATCTGGTTTCCAAGTGTCAGCACAACAATTCATTAAAGTGGAATAGGTCAAAGTTTCAAGGTAATAAGCATTCTGCTTGTAACTCTTTACGAAACAGTTAGCCATCGTAACCGAAGTTCCACCTTTGATCGAAAAACCTGTAAAAACGCCAGTCGCAGTACAACGCTCAATCTTAGACAGGAATGTATCCAAATAATAGCCAATGGAGCAACCTGTTGAAGCCAATCCCTCCAACACAAGTCTATAATGCTGCCCGTTTGTTGAGAATCCATAATCCATTACATTCTCTGTTCCATTCTTTACAGAAAAATTCCTAATAGTGACGAAATCACTCGCAATACTAACAATAGTATTCATTGTGGTATTTGTCGGACTTGCCAACAATTGAGGTTTGCCTGAATGATCATTAGATTGACGCGTTCCTTCGAACACCTTTCTGCTTGAGATAGAAAGAGTTGATTTAATCAGGTACGTTTTATTCAACAAGATGACTCTCTCAATAGGAGAAGACAAAGCTTTTTGAATAGCAGTAGTATCATTCGTAGAACCATTGCCTACTGCACCCCACCATTCAGCATAGCAACTGTCCACATTCCATGTGCCTGCTAAAGTAACGCCACTAAAGATTTGCCTTGGTGGTGATACTATAGTAGATCTATTTCCTGTCAAAGTGTAGTTGCCAATGATTTTTCCCCCTTCGAAGATTATCATTGTGTTGGATGCCATAGTGACATTAGCGGTGAGCGTAATGTCAGAGTCAAGGTGATAGACACCACCCGATTGCTGAACTGCAGACAAAAAGTCTGCCAAAGTGCTTCTAACCTGTTCACTAACAAGCTGAGCAACCTCATTTGTGTTTTGTTCCATAGTTATATATTTTTTGTTAAAAGTATTCAGTTCACCAAGGAACTGTAAGAATTTTCTTGCCTTTGTGAATCATTACCTGTCCCTCAGCAGGATGCTGGAGTCGATGACCGAACAAGTCATAGAAGGAAGCATCATCGCAATCCTCAACAACGGCCTCCTCTATGCCAGCTCCAGGAGCAACTACAGGCAAAAGGGTCAGCGAGACGATATTGTTGCCCAGCAGATCCGGTCGTAAGGACATTTCGGGCTGATGAAAGGTGCGAGTCTCAAAGCCTCCATTGGAGTAACCGACTACCAGCTGCCAATGGAAATTACTGCTGCCACTATTCACACGGAAAGCCCTTCCACTGAAACAATATCCATCGAAATTGCCCTCTGTCAAACCGATGTCGTTCACTCTTACCGGCACATTGTAAACCGAGCCATCATGATATGCCATCGTAGAGACCGTAAGCGGGATAACATTCCCCAAATTGAATCGCGAAGCAAGCTGCTGGCTCTGGATCAGCGGGCGCTGCCGACAGAATGGGATAAGCCGATTCTCGATACGATTGGCAAAATCCTGATAGGTGGCACCTTCGTTCATGAAGGCGAATGTCGCTTCGATCTCACCATCAATCGCTGCACGCATTTTGTTAATCATTGCAACTGTGACCGAGGGTTTGCAGAAATCCCCCAGATAGACCATCATGCGGTCGATGAACGGGTTGCGGAACTCCGGCATATCGAACAGCCGCGCAAAAATGCGTCGGTGTTCGGGCTTTTCATCGTAATTGCTCTCACTTCCCGTCATTGTGATGAAATTAAGCCAGTTCCAGTTGTCTCCTCCTCCGGCAAGATCGTCAAGGTCCTTCAGCAGAGGACGGAAAACCTTCTGGGTTTCGCTTCTGTCGTACCACAGATAGACGTTGGTATGAGCAAAGGTGCGATTGGAGGAATATGCCTCGCAGCAAAGATAATTGAGAAGCAGCGACATGTCGAAGTATCGGGCGAAGTCTTCATATCTGGAATACGGGTCATCTATCAGCTGACGAACATCGTCGTAGTCTGCCACACTGCTATAAAAAGCTTCGACTTCCGAAATGGAATCTTCCTCCAGACCCAGATTGTTCGATGCCCAAGTATTGTTGGCACGCTCACGAATGTCCATGATTCCATTGTACTTGCCGTCGATATAGACAATGCACGGCCGATAGTCGAGATACTGCAAGCTGTCGATATGATTGGCAAAAAGCAACTGTACAAAGGCGTCGTCAATACGTGAGTCGAGGCAGCGCGTGCCACTATTGCGAAGACAGAAAGTCTTGGTCTTCTTGACGAATGGCTTATGCGGGAAGAATGTCGAAGATTTGAAGCGTTTCTTCTGCCAACGCTTGTTGGTATAAAGGTTCATCGCCTTCTGATTTCTTCGCAACGACCCTGCACCATGCATGCCCGCCTCGCCTATCTGATTGATGAGTGCCGTGTCAGGCTCCGATTGTTCGAAGAACTCGATGTTGAACGGGCGGCGCCAACCCTTGAAGCAATTGCCATCAAAATCATCGCCCACCATCATGCCTATCTCCTCGTCGTAAAGGTATCTGCTGTCGGTCGATAGCGAGAACACCGGCAGTTGCGTCGTGCGTGGATGGAAGATGTAGGAATGCGTAACAGGCAGGGAAGTCAGTGCGAAGTCAGAAATCAACCGGGCACGGACCACCGTTGTTTTCGTTATCTGTATCCTACACGGTTCATCCTTGGCATAGCTTGCTGACACTTTGGTAGGAGCCGAGCCATCGAGGGTGACATACAGGCGCGTGTCGGAAGGAAGAGCGGCATCAGGAAACGCAATCGATAGTAAGAATGACTCGCCCACCGTGAGCAGTCGCCCTGCATGACTGAATATCGGATTAGGCAAGAGAAAGTCTGAGCCACGGCTTTCGTTCGGTTCGCCAGGCGTTGGCGTGACTTCAAATTGCCATTCGTCAGCCCCATCAGCCACTCGGCCCCAAGCGATATTGGGGGCAGGCATCTCTTCGTATGCCACACTATCGATCAATACGCCGTCCGCATTCCAAAGATAGAGGGCTCCCGCCTTGGTAGATTCTAACCGGAAGTCAGTGTGTTCCCATCCGTCATCCTTCTTGTCGCAATAGAAGAGGATATGCCCACCTGCAGGGAGTTCGCGAGTATGGTACAGTTTGTAAGCTTTGGCATAGTCGCTACTGGTGCCAATGCTCCAGCCTTTCATGTTGATTTTCTTTCCTGTAGTGTTATAGACTTCGAACCAGGAGTCGGGGAAATCCTTTCGATAGAATAAGGCATCGATGTTGCTCTGCATCAGTTCGTTGATAATCACTTGATGCGTCTGGGCGACAAGAGATCCACCTGAACTGACGAGTAGCATCAGACATGCGACAATCAGACTTCTTTGAAATAATGCTCTTTCCATATTCCCTTATTTTCTGATAATCTTCCGGAATGTTCCATCGGGATCACGCACCAGTCGTATGTTCCCCACCCCTGCATTGCTGCAAGGCGTACCATAGATGGTATAGTAGAGGGCAGGAGTTTTGTTCTCATCATTCGCTACACACTCTATGCCTTCGCCCGGGTCGATCGAAATGGTCGTGAAGACGACAGACTCGCAAGTGCCCACAGTTTGGGCCAAACGCATGCTGACTGATGGCTGCTCATATCGGAAGGTCTTCGTGTTGCCATTCAAATAGGTCACAGTCATTGCCCAGCCCGCTGCAGGGTTTCGGCTGTCGAGCCTCAGCTTGCGCCCCATCCAAGTGTAGCCGTCAAATCGGCTTTGGGTGAGCCCGACATTGTTGACCAGAATCGGATTCCCCTGCGGATAGATGGTCATCGGAACAACATCGCCCAACGAGAAATATTGTGCAAATTGATTGTAAGCACGCAGGGGGCGCTGTTCGCAATAGGGTATCAGCCGTTCGTTGATAGTTTTGTCAAAGTCTGCATAGCTTACATCTTCGGTCATAGCAGCAAAGGTTGCTGCCACTTCGCTGTCGATTTCATCGCGCATTTGGCGGATGAGCGGCAACGTCACATCGGGGCGAAGGAAATCGCCGAGATAGGTACCCATGCGGTCGATGAAGGCCTCGCAGAACTCATCCATCATCAGCAATTTCTGTATCAGCCGATGTTTGATAGGCTGCAATGCCCATTTCCCTTCATTCCCCGTCACCATAAGCCAATTGAGATAGTCGAAACCCAATTGGGAATTGGAGAAATAATCAAGGTCTTTCAGCACGAAATGCCACTTGCCCTGCTTCTTTCTCCACATATATACATTATTATGGGGGAAATCCTCATTCGTTGCAAAAGTCTCGCAGCAGAGATAGTCGATAAACTGGCTCATCTCCATGATGGTTTCGAAATCGGCAAATGTCGAAGATTCGTCATCGATGAGCTGGAGCATATCGGCGTATGCTGGCGCATCGCTGTAGAAACTTTCCACAACATCCACCTCCTCCGTGATTCCATAATTAGATTCCAGATAGTCCTCGTCAATCTTCTCTCTTAGTCCAAAGACGCCCTTGTATTCTCCATTGATATAACCGATGACGGGCGAATAGGCTATCCATTCGAGCGAATCCTTCCATCGGGCGAAGAGCCTTTGCGCCAGTGCATCCTCAAACCGTGTGTCGATACACCGATTGCCGCCATTGCGCAGACGAAATGACTTGACCCGGGTGACTTCCGGTTTGTCTGCGGGCCACAGTTGTGCCTTGAAGCGCTTCTTGCCAAAACGCTTGTTGGCATACAGCTTGAGTGACTTCTGCGAATAGATACGCGATCCCAAACCACCCACAGCCGTTTCGCCAAGCTGATTGATAATGGCATCATCGCCCTGCTTTTCGAAATATTCGATGTTGACGGGACGACGCCAATCCTTGTAGCAATTGCCCGTGCCCAAGGGCTGGCCGCCCAGCAGGATGCCGTGCTCTTCACTATAGAAATAAGCGCTGTCAGTCACCAGACTCACGATGGGCAGCTGTAGCTCGCGGGGATGGAAGATGTAGGAGTGGGTGACAGCGCGCGAAGGCAAGGCATGAGTCGACAGGAGTTTGGCGCGGACGGTGATCGTCCGGTCGATCGGCAGACGGAACTCAGTCGCAGAAGGGGATTCGAGTATAGGTTCCTCTCCATTCGTGGTCATATAGATGCGGGTGTCGGATGGTAATTCATATCCCTCCGGCATCGTTATCTGTAGCTCCGCAGGTCCCGTCATGATACGCCCTGACAGACTGAACACGGGCGAAGGCAGTAACGTAGCCGAACCGCCGCCTTCGTTGGCAGCTCCGGGTGTCGGCTTCAGCTCATATTGCCATTCCGATTCGTCTTCGGTACAGCGACCGTATGCAATGTTCGGCGCAGGCATCTCGGGATGTCTAAGGCTGTCGATAATCTCCCCGTCCGGACTGAACAAGTAAATGCTTCCTCCTGAAGTAGATTCCAAACGAAAGTCAGTGTGAGTATCCTGCCCTTTCTTGTCGCAATAAATCAGTCGGTAGCCGTGGGCAGCCACATGATGGCTTTTGGGGAAAAGATACGAGGACTCGAAATCGGGTGCCAATCCTATCCTATAGCCCTGGATGTTGATCGCCTTTCCTGTCGGATTGTAAAGCTCCACCCAAGAATCGGGGAAGTCGTGCTCCACCATCAGCTGGTCGATGTTCGACTGCATAATCTCGTTGATGACGAGGTGTCCCGATTCATTCGAACCGAGAACGTCAGCCGAGGCAGTCGCTGGCAGCACACCAAGCGCAAGGCTTGCCGACAGGAGAGAAAGACGTTTCAACATATCATTGTCCGTTTTTCCAATGCAAAAATAGGCGGTTTTGTCCGTTTTTCCAACATTTGCAGTGCAATCGCACCTGATTTTTAAAAATAATTAACGACTAATAGAGGAAGAATCTTTCGGCCACGCTTTCCGAAAAGCCCACAGGAGGTTCGGGCGATTCGGTGATACTCCAGCTGGCGGGGTCGAAATCGGGGGAAGACAGGAGCGACTGCGTGCTCGGGAAGTCGTGGTCGAAGCGGAAGGTGCAGATCGGGATGCCCTGCGGGCCGATGAGCGAATAGTAGCTTCCGCTGCGACAATCGTCGAGGGCGGGTCCCAGATAATAGGGCTGCTGGCTGGAGCCGAGGGTGCGCTGCTCGGGGTGCTGTGCACCGCCGAAGGTGACAACAGTGCCGCTGCGGAGCAGAATACGACGGGTGTCATCGCAGTCAAGCGCTTCCTCCGAAGGGCCTTGTGTCGTGTAGGCGAACAGATTGCCTCCATCGATGACGATGGCACCCGACTGGGCGTAATCGCTGTCGATAGCATCATCGCCCGTGCTGAAGCAGACTGTGGTTCCGCCTGCAAAAGTGATGGGCCCGGCGCTGTTCAGGCAGTCATCGTAACATTGCATAAAGATACGTCCGCCACTGATGTCGATGCACTCATCAGCCTTAATGCCCTGCGATGCATTGTCGGCAGTCTCAATGCTGATGTTACCGCCCTGGATGCAGACTGAGCTCTGCGTTCGTATGGCGGGACAGCCTTCCGTCAGTGTATGTCCGTCGGAGCTGGGGGTGTAGAGCGTCTTGCCCGTGCAGTGAATGTCAAGTTCAAGGGGGGTATCTTGATTTGAGCCAATAGTGACAGGTCCCTCGCACACGATTCCCTTGCCCGCCTCGCGTGTGGCATGAATCGACAATCGCCCCCCTCTCATTTCGAATGCCTCTTCTGCCATAATTGCGATGGGCGAGCAGATGACACCTATTTCCTTAATGCCTCGACTACTGTTGTCAATCGTAAGGGTGCCGCCTTCAATGTCAAGTGCACCGGCATGAATCGAATGCCCGACCTTTCCTTCAGTTAGGACGGTGAGGGTACCTGAACCCGAGAGCGTGAGTTGACCAGTGGCATAAATAGCAGCTTCGGGCGAATCACGATCCAGTTCGCTTGCTGTATGCCTGAGCGAGTTTTCGCCTTCGATGAGGATGGTGTCAGCCGATGCCTTCGCCAGCCTGATGATTGATGGTCGGCTGCTGGAGAGCTCCAGTCCATTGAGATGAAGGCGAATGGGCTGGTCGGCTTCGACGAGAATCGACGCTTCGGATGCTTGTCCTTCAATTTCGATGTCCGTCACGAAGTTGCAGTGGCTCACCACCTTGACATGATTCCCGCTGCACTCGATCGTCAGTCCGTCGAAATAATAGGGATTGACCGTTGATACAAGGTCAGGGTCGAAACGTATGGATGCTCGCGACTGGAGTTGGGGAAAAGAGATGCTATCAATGGTGGAAATAGGCACATAATACCCAGAAGTCTCAGCACGATGAACGACGAGCTGCTGTTCGGTTGCATCGAAGGTAATACTATCGATGCTGCTGATGTCCGTCTGGATGCACTGCGCACCCAAATGGAGCTGAAAGGCTGTAGCCGCAAGAGGGAGGAGCAGAGGGAGGGTCATGGGCAGAATGTTTTGCGTGTATTTCCATTCGAATCACGTATGATGCTGAGGCCTCTTGATGTGGACTGGATTGGGCGACCAACGAGGTCAAAGCATTGTTGCGGAGCCGCATGACCGATCGTGATGTTTTCAATGCCCAATTGGTCAATAGGCGTGGGATCGAAGCGAATGCTTGAGAAACCTGTGCCGTAGTCGGCGAGGCAGAACGAGAGCGAAGAGCGACGTCGTTCGAGGGTCTGCGTACGGCCCAATGCATCGGTGAGTGTGATGCGCCACCCCAGCTCGTCATTGCCGGTGTCGAGGCGAACGGAACGACTTGAAAACAGAGCGCCGTCGAAGTCTCCTTCGGTAAGGCGGATGCCATTGACCTTAATGCAGAGTGACTCCCAGTTCAACCCATCGTCATCACTATAAAGCGTGCTGATGCGCATTGGCACGACTTCGCCCAGTCCGTAATAGGCCGCCAGATGCCGATAGTGTATCATCGGGCGCTGCTCCAGATAAGGGATGAGCATACGGTCGATGCGATCGGCAAAATCAGCGTAGGTTACACCCTCGTCGAGCACTTCGAAGGTAGCCGGAATCTCGTCTTCAATCTCGGCACGCATTTGCTGAACCATGGGTACGGTAACAGAGGGTTTGCAGAAGTCGCCCAAATAGGTCTGCATGCGGTCGAGAAAAGCATCCTGGAACTCCTTCATACCGAACAGGACAGCGTAGAGGCGACGACAATTGTAGTTCGAACCCCATGTGCCCTCTGAACCTTGCAGGGTGATGAAGTTGTACCAGTTGGTAGTAGGAGCTGTGGAGGCCAATTCATCAAGGTCCTTCAAAACAGGATGAATGCGGCAGTCGGGATCGTCGGGACGAAGTGTGTCGCCATGCACCCACATGAAGACGTTGGCTGATGGGAAGAGCGTATTGGTGGCAAAGGCCTGGCAGCACGTGTAGTCGAGCAGCAAGGGCATGTCGAAGTAACGGCAAAGTGCCTCGTAGGTTGGGTTGTCGCTCCATATCAGGTCGCGGATAGGCTGGTAAATAGGGTCGGCACTGTCCATATCCTCGATTTCAGTTACTTCGTCCTCATCGATACCATAGTTATTGTCTGCAAAAGTGTTGTTGGCGCGTTCGCGCAGGTCGTACAGGCCACGGTAACGTCCATTTATATAGACAATGACGGGGCGATAGTCGAGGTATTCGAGTGTGTCGATGTGTTCTGCAAAGAGGAGCTGCACGAAAGCATCTTCAAACCGCGAGTCAGCACAGCGGCTACCGCCATTACGCAGGCAGAAGGTCTTGGTTTGAGTAATGTGCGGCTTATGGGGCCAGAAACGCGATGAGTCGAAGCGTTTGCGCTGCCATCGTTTGCCGGTGTAGAGGTTCATGGCCTTCTGATTGTGGAGCATGGACCCTGCGCCGTGCATGCCAGCTTCGCCCAACTGATTGAGGATGGCTCGGTCTGGTTGCTCCTGCTCGTACATCTCGAAGTGGATGGGGCGACGCCAGCCCTTGTAGCAGTTGGCGTGATAGTCCGAGCCAATCAGCATGCCGAGGCTGTCGCCCCAGAGCAGCAGGCTGTCGCACGTGAGCGAGAAGACGGGCAGCCGGGTGGCACGCGGATGGAGGATGTAGCTGTGAGTGGCCGGCACATTGGTGAGGCCCTGTGCGGAAAGGAGCCGTGCACGTACGACCGTAGTGCGATTGAGGGTGATGCGGAAGGGATTGTCGCGCGTGTAGCCGGGCGAATCGGTGGTAGGGAACGAACCATCGGTAGTGACGTAGAGCCGCGTGTCGGCAGGCAGGTCGGACAAATCAGGGATGGATACGGTGAGTTCCTGCCCCGCATGGTCGAGCAAACGGCCCGTGAGGCTGAATGTGGGGGCGGGCATCAGATAATGGGTGAAGACACCCTGGTTGGGCGTGCCCGGCGTAGGGGTCACTTCGTAGTCCCACTCTTCGCCACCATCAACAGTCCGCCCATAGGCCACGCCGGGAGCAGGCTGCTGGCGATGGCGCAGCGAATCGACTATCGTGCCGCTCGCGTCCCACAGATAGATGGTGCATTCGTGGGCATCGAGGTGGAAGTCGGTGTGCTGGTAGCCGTTATCGACCTTGTCGCAATAGACCAGCAGGTGACTGGAAGCGCCAATGTGCATCGAGTGGCTGAACTCCCAGGCGGTGTCGAAATTGCGCTCCAGACCTATGCGCCAGCTCTGGATGTTGGTAGCCTTCCTGCTGTCATTATAAAGCTCGACCCACGAGTCGGGGAAATCGCCCTTATACATGATGCAATTGACGTTGCTCTGCATGATCTCGTTGATCACGACGTTTTGCGCCCCGACTTGCAGAGAGGAGGCGGAGAGAAGAGCAACGAGGATTGTGAGAAGGCGTTTCATAAGAAATTATTTACTACTCAAGTTTCACATTAGTTCAACTTGCCGGATTTGAACGGGAGTCATCTGATCATGACGACACGCGAGGTGCCGTCGTCGTAGCGCACGATGTTGATGCCACGAGCAAGGCTGGTGCGCGGCGTGCCATCGGGAGCAAGCACGGCAATGGCACGAGCCGAGGCAGGGGCTGCTACCTCGTCGAGACCCTCGGGTGGAGTGTAGCCGAAGTAGGAGTCTTCGAGCGCGATACGTTCGTCGATCCATGCGTCCAGACGCTCGAGGCTGTCGGTGTAGCCGAGCTGCTGATAAGGACGGACGCCCTGGGTGACAGAGGAGGCAATCCAGACTCGGCGAGCCAGACGACAGATGTCGCCCGGCTGATAGGTGACATCCTCTTTCCATTCGGGCAGGTGGTTGAAGTGGTCGGTCCAGTCGTCGGAGGCTTCCCATCCGGGGTTGGTGATAGTCTGACTGATGCACAGGGCGTTGGGCCAGCGTGCCCACTCCATGTCGTAGAGGTCGCCGCCGATGCGGTCATGCCAGTCGTGGATGAGTACTGAGATGTTCTTTGGGCTGAAGACACCGCAGTCGCGCAGCTCGGCGTAGCGCGCCCGTATTTCATCCTTATAGTAGTCCCAGAACCACGTGGCGATACCACGCCTCGAGATCTTGAAGCGATAGTCGCTGTCGCTATACGAGAATCGCGCCGGAAAGACAAGCGTGCCTTCATGATAGTTGCCGAAAGTACAGTCAAGGTCATAGGGGGCTACGTGCCACGTTTCTCCACCATCGTAGGTAAGCCATTGCCAGTTTTTGGCAAAGCCGTCGTAGTTGCTTATCACCGTGCTGAACACGAGATAATTGACCATCGACGTGACATCGAAGTGGCGGGCAATGGCCGCACGAATCTCCTCGGCCGAGGCTCCGCTTTGCTTCAGGTTGGCCACTTCACCTACCCTTCGTGTCAGGGCGATAACGGCCTGTTTGACATAGGCCGAACGTTGCTTGGCCTGGCGCACCTCCTGCGAATCGCCGGGCCTCGAATAGTAGGGCGAACTGCTGTCGATGAGTTCGTCGCCTTCGTCATAGGCATTGCCCTCCATGTCGTAAAGCCCCTTGGGATTACGCACCTCGAACGCACTCCACTTCAGGTTATCGAACCAGAAGTTCGTCTCGTTCATGTTGCCGTCGAGGTGGATGTGGAGGGCATTGTGCTTCTCCTGAGCCATGTTGCGGCGATGCTTGGCGAGCTGCCAGGTGCAGATGCCCCAGAACTCGCCGTTGAGGAACATCATGCAGGGGAAGCCGTCGGGATAGCAGCGTGCATTCTTGTGTCCCTCCACGCCTGCACGCTTCCAGATGCGGTTGCTCGAAGCAGGCATCTGCTGCTCCATCTGGTCGAAGAGCTGGTAGCCTACGATACCGACACCACGCAGCCAGTCGGTGTAGAAAGCCTTGAGGTGGAAATGGTCCTGTTTTACCCATCCGTCAAAATCCACAGTGGGCACCGTTTCGCCCTGCCAGTCATCGTCGATGAGCTGCAGCTTGACATTGCGTTTGGGGAAAGAGGTGGAGGTGGCACCCTGCACATTGACGATGGCCCGCTTCATGAAGTAATTGCCCATAGAATCGAAATATTCGATGGTATCACGGAAGTTGGAGGTGTTGGTGTAAGGGATTCCGTACTTTGAGCGAAGGTTGATGTAGGCCAAGCGGGGCTGAGGCAGATTGATGTCCGACTCATGGCTCCAGTCGTGGGTCTGACCGAGAACGAATCCATACAAGCGGATGGTCTGCTCATAGTTGCTGGTCTGTGCGTGGCTCGGAAAGAGAAGACTGAGAAGCAGTGAGGAGAGTAAGAGGAATTTCAGCATCGTTAGTTGCAATGAGTTCGAATAAAACAGACGTTTTCTCTCCTAAAACCATAAAGCCAAACACCCGGAGCTCGGCTCCAGGCATCTGGCTTTATAGGGTTGACGAAACGCAGAGCGCTTGCTTAATAGGCAGGGATGAGCAGCCAGGCAGCAGGGCAGGTGCCGGGATCGTCGTTGGCGTAGGTCGAACGGATGTTGTCACGCACGCTCACAGCCTGTGCACGGGTGTCATAGCCGCCAGCTACTACACGATAGAGACCAGCCTCATTCTGTACGAGGAAGGCATTGTAGCCACGGCTCACCATCTTGGCCTTGAAGTTGTCGGCGTTGGTCTTGTTGCTGAATGCGCCTACCACAACATTGTAGTCCTTCAGGAGTCCGGCATCGCCGCTATTCACCACCGAAACCTTCTCCTGGCGGTCACCGGCCTGGGCCACTGGTGTGGTACGGGTCGTGGTGCGGGTAGGAGTAGTGTAGGTGATTGGCTCCACCTCCTTCACTTCCTCGGTAGGAGATGCTACGGTAGCAGCGTCGGAAAGGGTTTTAGAACTTTTGCAGCCAGTCATTGCGACAGCTGCAACAATGGCAAAGGCCATCAAGAGTGTCTTCTTCATATTTATTTGGGTTAAGTAATAGATATTTTTATCAAATTTGGGGGCAAATTTACGCAACAAATCCGTAGAAAGCAAATTTTTCGTCTAAAAAAAACTGAAATACTTGGAAAAATGCCAAAAAAGCCGTAATTTTGCAGCGATATATGGATTAAAAGCGTCAATATGAAAGACAGTATCATTATCCTCAGCGGTGGCATGGACAGCGTGACACTGCTCCATGAATTCCAGGAGCGCATCGCCCTGGCCGTCACCTTCGACTATCATTCACGCCACGCCGAGCACGAGATAGCCTGCGCGCGCTGGCAGTGTCACAAACTCGGCATACCCCATCTCGTCATCAATATTGACTTCATGGAGCAGTACTTCCGCTCCAGTCTCCTCAAGAATGGCTACGAAGAGATACCCGACGGACAATACGACGAAACGACGATGAAATCGACCGTCGTTCCCTTCCGCAATGGTGTCATGCTCAGCATCGCCGCCGGCATCGCCGAAAGCCAGGGCTTGCAGCACGTGCTCATGGCCAACCACTCGGGCGACCATTTCGTCTATCCCGACTGCCGCCCCGACTTTGTCGTTGCCATGAGCCACGCCATCGAAGAAGGCACCACCAACGGCGTTACGCTCTTCGCCCCCTACACTCCCCTCTCGAAGCGCGAAATCGCGCTGCGTGGCCGCGAGTTAGGCGTCGATTATTCGCACACCTACTCCTGCTACAAGGGTCACGACCGCCACTGCGGAACCTGCGGCACCTGCATCGAGCGCAAGGAAGCTCTCGAAGGTTTCGACCCCACAGAGTATGAAGCGTAAGCAGAATTAAGGGATTCTAAGGGATTTTAAGGGAATCTAAGGGATTTTAAGGGACGTATGTTTCTTGGGTCCCAATCTCTACAGGCTAAGGTATCGTCCCTTAATATCCCTTAATATCCCTTAATATCCCTAATATCCCCTAATATCCCCTAATATCCCCAAAAAGAGATATCCCTTATTATCCATCAAGTTGAGCAAATGCGAAACTTGAGTCAATTATTTTATTCTTCGACATCACAGCCGGTGAAGCCTATGGTTTCAGCGGCTTTTTCTTTCGAGGCACAGAAATAGACAAGGGTGGAGCGGGTGCAGACTTCACTAGAGGAATCAAGGATCTCCGTCTCGATGAAAGCGACATTACGCATCTGACGAACGATATGACCACGGATAGTAAGCACGGGCTCGTTGGTCGAGATAGGCTTGAGATACTGCACCTCCATCTTGCTGGTGACACCGGTGGTTTGCAGTTTGCGTGTGACAACCCAACCGCCCACTTCGTCCATCAGCATAGCTTGCACCCCGCCGTGCAGGGTGTCGAGCCAACCTTGAAAGTCACGATCGGGATGCCATTGGGTGACGATATCGTCGCCATCCTCCCAGAAGTCAAGATGGAGACCACGTGGATTACCTGGGCTACAACAGATGCAGTTGTAGCCTTTGATGCCAAGCCAGGGGTTGATGATCTTTTTCAATTAACAATTAACAATTAACAATGGTCAATTAACAATAAATAATTAACAATTAACAATTGTGGTGGGTTACGGAGGATAATTATTTTTCGATACGGATTCTGGCATCGACGGCGACAACTTCCTTCTCGTCGGCGATGAGCGGGTTGATGTCCATTTCCTTAATCTCAGTAGCGAAACGCAGGAGGGTGGAGAGACGCACAATGATCTCCATATACTTGTGTTCATTGATTCCCTTCTGCCCTCGCGTTCCCTTGATGATCTTATACCCACGAAGGCTGTGGATCATCGATTCGGCTTCGGACACCGACAAGGGAGCCAAACCGCTGGAGACATCCTTGAGTACTTCGACAAAAATGCCTCCCAAACCACAAAGCACAACGTGACCGAAACGCGGTTCATACTTTGCACCAATGAAGAGCTCGGTACCACGCAGCATCTTCTGCACCATCACGCCCTTGGCACCTTCGATCTTCATCTTGTGGTCAAACTCCCAGGCAAGATGTTCGGCATCGCGGATATTGAGCGTCACGCCACCCACATCACTCTTGTGAATGGGACCAACAACCTTGGCAACAACAGGATATCCAATTCGGTCGGCGAAGGCCAGCAGTTCTTCCTTTTGCTCCGAAACCATTTCGGGCACCATCGGAATGCCGGCACAACTGAAAATCTGTCGCACCAGATCGGGCGAGATGTAGCCGCTCTCCTTCAGGCCGCTCATGATGTCGCGAATCTTCGGCACATCAACGCCGAAGAGCGTTATCTCGGCAGGCGCTGGCTTGGGGGTGTTCATCACGCGGACGAGACAGTTGGCCACGGTTACTTCGTCGGAGAAGTTGACGTGTCCCTTGGCTAAGAACTCGGCCACCTCGGGACCAGCCGTATTCATCGAAGGTAGGATGGGGAAGATGGGCTTGCGACACTCGAGAATCTTCTTGTGAAGCACGTCATAGGCCTCATAGAGTTGCACAAGTCCTGGCGAGCCGAAGATGACAAAGATGGCATCAATCTCATCGAAACGCTTCTCGCAATAGTCGATAGCGATACCCAACTGTTCGGGGGTTCCCGTGGCAAGGATGTCGATGGGATTGCTCACGGCAGCGCCCTGGAAGAGTTTCGTCTTCAGTTCCTCGGTAGCAGGACCCGTGAGATGGGGCACCTGTAAGCCGCCCTTTGAAAGCGCATCGGTCAGCATCACACCAGGGCCGCCGGCATGGGTGACGATGGCGAAGTTCCTTCCGCCCAAGGCGGGAAGAGTGAAGATACAGCCAACGGTGGTCAGTTCCTCTCGTGAGAAACATCGGACGATGCCAGCTTTGCGGAAGAGCGCCTCGACAGCTGAATCGCTGCTGGCGATAGCGCCTGTGTGGGAACTGGCAGCACGCGAACCACTCTCGCTGCTGCCTGCCTTGATGGCAGCGATGCGACAACCCTTGCGAATCAACGAACCAGCATGATAGAGCAGTTTATCAGGATCGGAAATGTTCTCGATATAGAGCAGTTTGATGTGCGAGTCACGCTCAGGATCGAAGTTCTCGTCCATATACTGCAATGCATCCTCGATACCAATCTGCTTGCCGTTGCCAATGCTCCAGACGGAATTGAAAGGCAAGCCCTTGATGACTGCCGATTCGAGGATGAACACCGCCGTGGCTCCACTGCCCGAGATAAAGTCCGCGCCCTTGGCATTGAGCTGGGGAATAGGCTTGGTAAACACACCGTGATACCATGCGTTCATCATACCGATGCAGTTCGGTCCGATGAGCGCACAACCATACTTCTCGCATGTGTCGAGGATGTGTTGTTCACGCTTAGCTCCTTCAGCAGTCTCTTCGCCGAAACCTGCCGAAATGATGATGAAGGCGCGCACCTGCTTTTCGGCAGCAAGGTAATCGACATAGTCGGGACAATACTTGGCAGCCACCACTAGGATAGCCAACTCAGTGGGCGGTATCTCCTTGGCATCGTGGAAAGCCTTGATGCCCTGAATCTCGTCCTCCTTGGGATTGACAATACGGAGCGTGCCCTGGTAACCTCCTTGAATAAGATTGCGGACGATGGCGCCTCCTGGCTTATGCACGTTGTTCGAGCCGCCTATCACTACTATGCTCTCGGGATGTAAAAGCTGTCGGTTGATCATGATAGTCAATTAACAATTAATAATTAACAATTAACAATTAATTATTTACAAATAATGATTAACAATTTTGTGCAAAGATAAAAGAAATCGGGGAAGAATCCAAAAAAAAGGGAGACTTTTTTGGTTTTTCATTCCAAAAATTGGAAGAATGCAGAATAATACGTATTTTTGCAACGTGCTTTTCGATGTTACAATAATAAAAAAGAATGAATCAGAAACTGACGGTAGAGGTGACGGAATTCGACAACCTCCGCAACGAATACATGCAATACGAAGCAGCAGGTGAAGACTACATCAACATGCTCGATGCCCGACTCATGTCGGAGTACCGAAGCTATGTGGAAGAGGACCCTGTGGCTGCAGAAGATTACCTGGCAGCAGGAAAGGCGCTCATCCGTGAACTTTCCGATTGGGCAGCGTCGGAGCGCCATCAGGCCGACACCGACTTTGTTGCCAACGCGCTGCACAAGCTGGAAGAAGAAGTCCAACGACAACACTTCACTCCACAACCCGACGACCGTGCATGGGTTTATCTGGCAGGCGAACACAACGTCTGCCTGCATTACGGCAACGACACCGACAACGTGCGACTGGTCTATACACGTGACGGTGTCGAGGAATGCATCAAGGAGTCGGTGCGACTACTGCGCACAAAACGTGAAGCGAGGGAGGCAGAACTGCAACGCACGCTTCAGCAGATGCGGGATGCCCTGCAACAATCGCAGCACAACACTCGGAAGCTGGACCGAAGCCGTCTGCTGCGCAGTTTCCATTGCCCGATGATTGCCTACAAGGTCGCCTTCCTCGAAGGAATAATCAAGGATGTGGCAACGAAGAAAACGGAAGAAATCGAGGCAAAGCAGCACAACGACAACAAACATAATAAGCCACAGGATAAACGAGGGAAAGGTTTCGATCCGGAGTTGAACCAATGCTACAGACAATTTGTCGAAGACCTGGCAGAAGTGACTGCTCCACTCGTTATGGCTGGCGATGGCAAGACTGTGCTGTTCCGCTTTGCCCTGTCCATCCCAAAGAAGGGAGAAATCTCAGTGAGTTGGGATGCGTTCAACTGCCGAAATTATCTTTATGGCCACACCTTTGCAGTGCAGCAGGATTATCTGGACGCCCTGCGTTCGTGGTGGGCCACCAGCTGCATGATGGAGATGAAACGATTGAAAATATAATATTGCAGAATCCTATTCTTTTTTCCAAACCAGATAACTGATATTTTTCGCCTTGGCAAATTTGGATTCTCCCCATTCGTGAAGTTTGCTGTTGATGTCACGAAGGAATCCAAGGGCATACTGACTGCCCACGAGATAAACGGCGTTGTCGATATTCAGATCCTGCAGAGCTTGGGCGAAATCGTGGAAGGATTCAGGAGTCAATGATTCTGCCACAAAGAAGTTGCTTCCGCGCTGACAAATTGCGCGACGCACAGCCTTTCCCTTGGGCTGATTTTCGATCATGACACCATCGGCCACAAGCGGATACTGGCGGAAGAAATCGCCTCCTTCCTGAATAGCCGCTTCGAACAACGGACTATGATCAGTTACTCCTATTCTCATTTTTCCTTGTATAATCGATACATATCCTTTCTTTGCCAATCCTTTTCCAACAACCTCTCCATTATATACACAAGCGCCCACTATCTCTCCATTATCCTTTCGAATATCCGCAGCCTGAAGGGCCAAGACGATATTTGCATCATTAGGATCAATCTTTCCGACTACGAATTTTGGCACCGCGTCCATCGGAATCATCAATTTCAATTCTATTCCATTTATTTCAACCATCTTTTCCTGACAATGTGGGACTGCCGATGTCGACGACGTAACCGGAATGTCATCAAGAATCATCGTGTTGGCGGCACTAACTTCCGACTCGAATTGTCCTTCGGGCACTTCGGGATCGAACATTGCATTTTCCAATTCCTCTACCCCATTCATACGAGCTTCAACAGGCGGTTGACTCATACTACCTTTGAAGATGTAGAAGAGCACATTGGCAACGATGACAAACAGCACAAACAAGATGAGCAACTTGCGTATGCTCCATCCGTCTTTGGGTTTATTGTATCGTCCCTCTTCCCTATCGAAACTCTTTTTCTCGGGCACGGAATCATCTTTTGAACTCTCTGCCGACGGATTAACTGGCACAGTGTTCTTGTCGAAGGTTTCGTCCTTACCGATGATACGAATTTCAGAATCTTTTATGTCTTCCATTGTTCCGACAAAAATACATTATTTGATAACACCATTGTCGTATGCATTTTTCAACGCCGTGAGGGCATCCTTCGAAGCAGTGATTGGGTATCTCACACCACAACCATTGCTTAGAATGAGTTGGCCCTTGGACGGAATGATGACATAGACATAGTCAAGATTGATAATCAAGCTGCGGCCCACACGCAGGAACCGGTTGTCTTCCTTATTAAGCTGTTCGCGCATGATTTCTTCAAGTTGTCCCAACTGGCATACCAGCACCTGTTCGTCATCATCGGCCATCTTGAAACGGGAATAGTTCCCCTCGGCAGCAATATAGACGATGCTGTCGATCGGGAACCTGTAGAGGCCAATGGTGTTGGAGATTGTTAGATGCGGGGTCATCCTTGAATTGTTTCCAATAAAACGCTTTTAATTATTTGCTGCAAAGATAAGGGTATTTTTTGTATTCTCCAAACCAAAAATCATCAACCAAGTCCGCCGGCACCCCAATTTTGTTTAATTTAACACTTTTGATGGTGCAAAGATAGGGCTTATCAAACATATTTCCAAGAAAAATGGGACAAATTGTACGAAACCCATATCCTATTGTACGAAATGTCTCGTGTCACTTTTACGCATTATGAATAATTCGTCGATTAATCCAAAGAAATGGGATATATGACGAATTATCACACATTTATTTGAAAGTTTACTTATATTTGCATATATCTATGTAAAAATGACGCAATAAACAAGGGTGTAAGATAGCAAAATTGAAGATTTATGGGGAAAAGAAACATTTTTTTGAAAAAAGTTACGATATAGTTTGGAGGATGAAGATATTTTTCCTATCTTTGCAGTGCAATTCGACAAACTTTAGCGATATGAAGAGAGAGTATTTTGAAATCATGAACACGGAAGAGGAGAAATTGACTCGTTCGAAAATGTTGGAACTTTTGACGAAGCGTTACGGAATTCCGGAATTCGACGCCAAAGACATTCTGCAAGACGCCTGGCTTGTCCTTCTGGAAAAGCTGATGGTTGGAACACTTTCCGAGAAGCCGAAGAATCTGCTGGCTTACATGACGAGCATTTGCATCAACAAAGCTCACGAGTACCTCCGCAAGCGGACGTACGAGAACCTGGAGACTTCGCTCGACGACGAAAGTATCCTGCCCGAAAGGCTTGACTTGATTCAAAAGGAGATTCAATCGTGGATTGACTTCATCGAAGAGAGCGAAAAGGCACAGCAACGCAAGATGGAAGCCATCGAACAAGCCATCCGAACGCTCAACCCTCGTCAACGAGCCTTGCTCGAAGGGTACTACTACGACAAAAGAACGATGAGGGAGCTGGCACAACAACTGGGCTACAGCAACGAGGACGTAGCCAAGAGCACCAAGAACCGAATCATCAAAACGATTCGCGAAACAATCAAAAAGCAGGAGAGAGCCAATCAAAGCAGGCTCTCCCCTGCTGCCTTTTTAAAGGTCATAGTTCGTGATGCCCAGGATCTGCCAGAAGTCGGCAGGAAGGGTCACATTCTCGAGCATAATGCAGTCGCGGAACAGCGGGGCAATCGTCGAAGGTGTATAGCCAGCAATGCCACAACCGATACGCGTCACGAGGAAGCGCATTTCGGGATGTTCGGCAGCGAACTTCGCAAACCGCTCCACAGCGCCAGTTAAGCTCGCTATGCCTTCCATCGTCGGGATGGCATAGCTCTGGCCCTGCAGACCTTCTCCCTGTCCCCAGATGGCGCCGAAATGATGCATTGCCGCTGCAGCCGCACCACCTGCGTGATATCCTCGGATGTTGCTGCCGAAGACAAAGATCTCACCGGCATTAAGTGTACAGATGTTGTCGGGAGTCACCCTTGGACCATAGTATTCGCGTGCAAACTGACGCTTTTGCTCCCTCATCTCCATTGCTGAAAGTGATGCCTCGTGACCATACATATCGTTCATCTTACGATAATAGGCTCTCTTCGAAGAACGCTCACGAAGCCAAGTGTTATGCGTACCACGTTCATCGTGAGCGAATTCCACCACATTGTCGATAGCCAGCAAGTCGGTCACTTCCTTCACGTCGTGTGCCGAACCCATGTAGGAGAATGTCCAGCCTTCGACCTTCAGCTTTTCGATCAGACTGCGAAGGGCTGAGGCAGTCCATTCACTGGATGAATTCTCCAAACCATCGGTCAGTATTGTTACCACGGCAGCTGCATCGGGATCATCCTTGATGCGGTCGTGCAGGCGTGTCAGCGACTGGCCCATCGCATCGTAGAGAGGCGTGCCTCCACAAGGCATGTAGTCAGTGAACTCCTTGACCTCTGCGATAGGCTTGTTGTCGATCATCGTTCGTACATAGGGCGTGTTACCCGTGTCGAAAGTGACGAGCGTCAGCGTATGATCCTGCGTCTCCTTAAATTCCTCCTGCGCACTGCGGATGGTTCCAATCGTTTCGTTGATTCCCGAAAGGGTTGCTTCCCTCAGGTGTCCCATTGATCCACTCTCATCAACGATAATCAAGTTGTAAATATGTGCTTTTTTCTCCATAACAATTGTTTTTTAAGTTTGACTGTTAATAATATATTTAAAAGGTGTATTATTCAAATAAGACAGCTTCTCCAATCAGAATGTCTTGATGTAATGTCCTTTCTCCTGCAGCCGTCCGATGACCTCAACAAAACGAGGCGGCAGCTTGTCGAGCGCATCACCGGCAAGGTCAGAGGGGATTTCCTTATAGAAGGCTTCGGCTATGCCGCCCGTGATGCAGGCAAGGGTGTCGCTGTCGCCACCCAGAGTGACAGCCAGTCGAATGGCATCCTCGTAGTCTCGACTGTCGAGGAAAGCGACGATTGCTTCGGGTACCGTGCCCTGGCAACTGCCATTGAAATGGTAAGTCGGACGAATCTCATCACAGGTACGATGCAGGTCGTAGCCATATTTCTCTTCGATGTACTTGCGAATTTCCTCCTTCGTGCTGCCTGTCCGTGCCATAAAGATGGCTGCCGCCGTGGCTTGTGCTCCCTTGATGCCTTCGGGGTGATTGTGGGTAATGGATGCCGAGATTTCGGCAGCATTCTCAGTCTGCCAAAGTGTATCGAACATCCAACCTACTGCCGAAACACGCATAGCCGAGCCATTGCCCCAGGAGTTGTAGGGGACTCGTTCGCCGCCTATATAGAAACCACGATAGTCCTTGAGTTGCTCGGGATAGAAGAGCCAGGTGCGGAAGCCACCACCATATCCTCCCATCGGGCATGGAAATTCGTTGGCAAACTCCACCAGTTTCTGTTCCAGAACCGCGTGCGAGAGGTTGGGGTCATCGAGAAGCCACTCGGCAACTGCCACAGTGCAGATGCTGTCGTCAGTGAAATTGCTAAACAGGTCGAAGAGCGGGAAGTTGTAGTCATGCGTGTTGCAGAACTCAAATGTTGATCCAGCGATATCGCCTATGATTGCTCCTAACATAAGTGTAAGTTTTAGAATTTGGTTATTATTGTTGTTGGTAGTTCCCGGCAGCGATGCCACCGGAAACAAGTGAATGGAATTACTCCTCAATAGCCTTGACGTAAAAATATTTCGGATATCGACCGACGACGAAGAGCGTCACTGGGCAAAGCCAAAGGGTGCGAGGCATCGATTCTCCAGTCAGTGGGTGTTTGCGCATGAACTGTTCAGCCTTGTTTCCTCGAACCGTATAAGTGGCACCTCCTGTCAACGAAGACTGAGTCTGAGACAATTCGTGCCAACCGTCCTGCATAAGCTGCTGGAATTCCACCTCGTCAAGTTTTTCGGAAGTAGCCTTAGCGATAATCGAGACACGATCCTTACCTTCGCTCAAGAGGTCCAGGAACTTGTCCGCGCCACAAACCATCTCAAGGTTTCCCTTCTTCCAAGGCCAATTCGGGAAATCAACATACCATCGATATTCCTCTTCGCGATTGAAGGAGAGCTTGTATTCCTCCTTACGACCAGTAATGGCACTGCCCAAAAGCCTTACCAGCTTCATTACGCTCATTCCGTCCACATCACCATAACCGGACAACTGTTCGGTCACGACATTGCGAATCTCGGAAATCGAGAGGCTATCGGCTGTCATCTGATCATTGTCACGAACTGTCTTCTTCAAATTTTCAATGTTGCTCATTGTGCTTGCTGTTTGGTTAAACATTCGGAGATTTGTAATATCACATTATTATGTGTCAAAAAGACCAAAAGGTAAACATATTTCCAAAAATAGGAAGAATTTTGTACAAAAGAATGTAAATCTTCAGCCATATAAGGGAAATAAGACCTTCTGCCACCTAATAGAGCAAAGCGTATGCCAAAAAGAAAGTGCGTCAAATTGACACACTTTAATATAACAACTAAAGAAGGGATTGTTGCTAAAAAGAAAAATACTGACAATCTGTCACAGATTCGTGAGAGATCAGAAAATCAAGTTCGAGAGTCTGCCGGTGCGCTTGAATTCCTCGTACTTCTCGAGATTGAGCTGATAGTTGATGTTCCTCGATTCAGTGGGGAATACATCAAGAATGCCACTGTCGAGCATCTTACGAGCAAAATTGCGACGGTCGAAATTCTTTTCGAGGATGGCCTCATAGAGTTTCTGGAGCGTCGTCATCGAGAATCGCTTGGGCAGCAGCTTGAAGGCCAAAGGCTCGAAGCACAACTGCTGCTGGAGGCGAATATGGGCTGCAGTAATGATTTCGTCGTGGTCGAAAGCCAGAAAACGCATACCATCAGGCAGATTCTTGATGGTATTGAGCACCTGATAAAGTGGAACCCACTTGGCATCGGCCGCATCGTCTCCACCCCGAACAGGTTGGATGGTCACCAAGGCATAATAGGCATCGGTGATGGTAATGCATCGAGGATCTCGACCTGGAGTACTCCAGGTACCAAGTTCATAGATGTTCTGAACATCAAAACCCGTCTCCTCCTTCAGCTCTCGTTTAGCACATTCAAGGAGACTCTCGTTCTTCTCCTCGACCACCAGACCATATTGATTGGTCTTGGCCTCAATTTTGATGAAACCACCCGGCAGAGCATAACGACCCTTGAAAGGTTCGATACCTCGTTCGATGAGCAAAACCTTTAGGAGTTCATCGGTCATATCGAAACCGAAAATGACACAATCGGTGGTGACTGCGGGTCGTGGATAGATATATCCGAAATTAGGTTTTTCGTGATTCTCCATAATTATTGCGTTTGTTTGTGCAAAGATACGGGATTTCTACGACAAAAACAAGTCTTTGAAGATTTTTCTTACAAAAAATGCGTAAATTTTACACAAAGGCACTTTTATGCAGTCTCTTTCTTCATCTTTGGCAGATAGACGGCGATGATGCCAAGCAAAGGAAGCAGGGCGCTGACCTTGAAGATGAAGAGGATGCTGGTCTGATCGGCCAACCATCCGAAGAAACTGCTGCCAAGTCCTCCCAGTCCGAACGAAAGTCCATAGAAGATGCCAGCCACCGTGCCTGTATGATGCGGCATGAGATCGGTGGCATAAACGAGAATGGCCGAGAATGCGGACGCCATGACCATACCAATCACGATGGAGAGACCAATAGTAGCGACAAAGCCATCGAGATAAGGAAGAAGCAATGTGAATGGTGCTGCCCCAAATATCGAGAACCATATCACATACTTTCGACCATACTTGTCACCAATCCATCCTCCCACGATGGTTCCAACGACCTGAGAGGCAAGGAAGGCGAAGAGACAGACTTGTGCATTGGCCACCGTAATGTGGAACTTGTCGATGAGGAAAAATGTGAAATAATTGGTCATACTCGAAGTATAGAAATTCTTCGAGAACATCAGCATGAATAGGATGAAGATGAAGAAATAGATTCTTCGCCGGCTATATTGTTTCACCGTAGCCCAATGCTCGACGGCTTTCTTTCGTGCTTCTTTCATCTCCTTCACAAGCCATCGACCAATGTAGCCTAAGATGATGGCAAGAAAGATGGCTACGAAGGCGAGCAGGCGAACACCGGCAAGCCCTCTTGGCAATACGATGAGTGCGGCAAGTAATGGACCAATGGAATAACCTCCATTGCCGCCTACCTGGAAGATGCTTTGCGCCAATCCCTTCCTTCCTCCCGATGCTACCTGTGCCACTTGCGAAGCCTGCGGATGGAAAATGGATGAACCGCATCCCATCAAAACTACTGCCATCAGGATCATCTCATAGCTCGTGGCATAAGACAACAGCAGGATGCCTGACAGTGTAAAGAGCATGCTCACCGACAACTGCCAGGAATGGTGGTGTTTGTCGGCATAAAACCCAACAAACGGTTGCAGGATGGACGATGTGACCTGAAGCACCAAAGTGATGGCTCCAATCTGAGCAAAACTCAGACTGAAGTCCTCCTTCAGAACAGGAAAGAGTGCAGGAATCATCGACTGCATCGTGTCATTGAGCAAATGACAGAAACTGACGATGAAGAGTATTGTAAAGGCGGTTTGGCCTGTCCTTCTTGGCTTGGACAATTCCTTTTCGTTCATTTATAATATATATAATGTGTAGATTGGGCTACAAAGACAAGCGATGGCAACAATCGAAACTGGCCAGCAGATGAAGTTCTGCCGGCCAGCGTAAACGGAGAGCTCATCCAGCGATGCTATCGAAGGATCTTCTTTCCATTCAAGATATAGAAGCCCGACTGGGGAACTGATACCCTACGGCCCTGCAGGTCATAGAGGACAGCCTCGGGTTCGTCAACACGAATCGTACTGATGCCGCCAGGTTCATTTTCGAAATTAACAGGAATCGAAAGGGCCGTAGCGCCTTCGAGCACAAGATAGGCATCGCCTGCCAAAACGATATCCGAAGAGTTGGCCACAAACGAACCATCCTGATAGATGTAGGCATCCTTGATTTCGGAAAGGTCGGTATCAGCAAGGGCTGCAACGAGCAGGTTGCCGGTAACGTCGGTCGTAGCTTCTGCGTCGTTGGTTGGGAATACCAGGATTGACTGTCCTCCGACGAGCAGGCCACTGCCGGCAGGAAGCACACCCTGCACAGCCGAAGCAAGAATCTTGCCAGATTCGCTGTCATAACCCACCTTGTAGGCCGTAGTTGAAACCTCATCGGCCAATGCCTCGAAGTCATTATCAACAACGATGATTCCATCGAGGTCGATATTCTTCGACGAAGAGAAGCCCTGGACACCAGCTTTGCCGAAAGCCTTGAAGAGACTAACGTTCGAGAACAATTTCCATCCATCAGCCACGCAATAGGAAACCTCGGTGCCAACTGGGATGATGACCTGAACCTTGTCGCAATCCAAACCTGCAAAGGTACCCGAACTATTACCCGTGAGACAAGAAGGAGCCTTACGGCGTTGCGGCACGATCATCGTAAGCTCTTCGCATCCATTGAAGCAGGCCGAGCCGAACCTCATTACACTCTCAGGAAGGATAAGGCGAGTGATGGCCGTACCCGCGAAACTACCATCTCCGATGATGGTCAAGGAATCGGGCAGATTGTTCACCACTCCCTTCGCAGATGGATAGCAGTTCAAGGTCTTGCCTTCGCTTGAGAACAACATGCCATCGTGAGCCGAATATTTTTCATTTTTCTCGTCCACTTGAATATCGGCAATACTTCTGCACCCTGCAAAGGCACCGGGACCAATGCTCTTGACCGGTGCGGGAATCGTGAGACTCGTCAGGCTCGAGCAATCCTCGAAGCAATATTCGCCTATTGTGGTGAGCTGAGCGGGAAGCACAACGCTCAACAACTCTGTACAACCATAGAACGCATTCTTATCGAGGGCGGTTACCACATATTTCTTGTTGTTCGAAACAACGGTGTCGGGTATAACAATATGCCCAACATATGCATCGCGGCCAGCTACGACCTTGGCTTCCTGCGTATCGGGAGTCAACTTGTAGCGAATGCCATCGATAGTCTGGTCGCCACCATTGATGCTGACGGTACAACTGCCGAAGACACACTTTCCATTCGGGTCAGATGCGAAACTAACGGTCCACGCTCCACTTGCCGAGGGCTTGAACGTGAACGACGCCCGAAGACTGTCATGTGCCTGAACGGAGAAGCCTTCGAACGAAGAATACCGCCCACTCAGCGACTTGCCTTCACCACGATTGGAGAAAAGATAAATCGGGCCATAGTAATCCTGATCAGTATCGTTGCGGAAAGTGACTTTGAAAGTCTGCGGCTGGCTGACGAACAGATCGCCCTCAAACGTGTAATTCTCGGTCTGTATCTTGTTCCAAATAGTGTTGAATTCCAACGAACCATCCTCCCCTACCATCACATCGGCATAAGGATAAACATTGTACGACCAAACACTATCACCTTCCATGCGGAAAATAGGAACCAGACGATGAGTGCCTGCATCAAGTTCCGACACGCGGAATTCCACGTCTTCCTCGCCCCACAAACTACGGATAGTCTCTTTGTGCATGGTACTGGCGACAGGAGTAGCTACACCATCAACCAAGTCTCCCAGACCAAACTCGAAGACATGGGTCGCATATGTGATGTTGTAATATTCCAAGAGGACGCCTCGATCAGTTACACCCACGATATTCATTGAAAAGGATGGAACCTCGGTCTTGGTCTGAAGTCCTGGTTTAAGGAAGATGACATCCTGGTCGAAACTGAAACCGTCGCTCGAACTGCTCGAGCCAAGGCTGGTGTTGTTGTAAGGATTGAGCACCGAGAGGAGGAAATAGTCGTCGCTCACTCCACCCCATCCCCAGTTGATATGGAAATAGTGGTTGCTATCGTAGCCATCGACCACGAAACTATGCCCACCACCTGTCGACATGCCATTAAAGATCACAGGATAGCCTGTTGCAAGTTGCTGATAAATGGAATCCTCGAAAGCCACGAGCGGATAGTTCTTGCGATAGAGTTGGGTGGCCTGATAGTCGAAACAAGTGCTGATTCCAGGGACCATATCCTGGCTGAAGACACCCGAACCCATGTAGTCGTAATCCATCTTGATGCTTCGACCCACATAGCTCATCAGTTCGGCAACAGCCTGTCGTGATGCGCTGCTCGAATTAGACTTATAAGTGTCAATCATTGAATCCCAGTCGATTACAGTACCTTCAGGGACGGCATCCATATGGTAATGACGCGATGATGTGTAATAAGAAGGTATCTCGGCTATGGTGGCAGCAGGCCATTTGTGATAATACATGACCTGAGCCGTCGATGTGGCAGCACAACCAGTAGGACTTCCACCAGGACAGAGGGCGTTGTAAGGCGTGCCCTGGTCCCAACGGCTGCTCATCAATGGCTCGATGGGATCATAATCCTGTTCTTCGGCACGACGCGGTGCACGTTGAACCTCGGAGATTTTAGCATCGTCGAGGTATTGGATTTCGTCGGCGTAAGTTTGAAGAAACGACTTGAAATGCATCGGCAATTGCGACTCATCGAATGTTCCCTTATAGGCATAGCCAAAAACTTCGGCAGTACGGTCATCACCCGACACAATCACATATCCCCGGTTCTGCGGAGCATTGAACACATAATAGTAAGCATTTTCATCGGCAACCTGTCCACAGCGGGGTGCCTTGAAAGCCATCTCGGCATTTTCGGTTGTCATGCCCTTTTCAATCATAAACTGACGGGCAATCTCCTGAGCCTGTTGACGGGTAACAGGGGCAGCGCTAGCCAACACAGGAATCACAACCAACAAAGTGGATAAAACAAGAGTCCTATTATACATTATAAATATATATTAAATAAAAACGGGCGCAAAAATACTGATAATTTCAACAAAATGCAAGTTTTGAGAAAAAAATGATATAAAATAACCGTATTTTTGTAAATAATTTCCCCAAATGCTTTCATTTGTCCACGAAAAAAGAGTTGTCATTCTTCATTTACTTCGAACAGTGGACCTACAAGTATATCTTCCAAAGGGACCTTGTTCCACGAAAATTCCGATACAAGTTCCTGTGCTGATACGGGTTCCGTATGGTCAATGATTCCTGCATAGAAGGCTAGTTTCCCAATCACCGCCTCAGGCAAGTGTCCAGCCTTGCGTATCTCTCCCAGGTCAAGGCTCTTATCGCGCTTGCAGAGACGTTGCCCGGCGAGGTTGCAAAGCAGTGGCAAATGACAGAAAGTGGGAGTCGCAAAGCCGAGCAGACGATACAGGTAGATTTGTTGGGGTGCCGAGAGCAGCAGGTCTCGCCCTCGCACCACCTCAGTGATGCCCATCAAGGCATCATCAACCACCACCGCCAACTGATAAGCCCACGCTCCATCGGCACGCCGCAAGACGAAATCACCGCAATGACGGGCCAGATTGACCGATTGCTCGCCATAATGTGCATCGACGAAGCAAATATCTTCATCGGGTACTATGATTCGTGTAGCAGGTTTTCGGCCCGAAGGATGCTCATCGACGTTGAGCCAAGCCTCTTCCAAATGATTCGGACGGCATGTGCCTGCATACACAATCCGTCCATCCGACTCATGGGGAGCCTGTGTGGCCATGATATCGGCACGAGTGCAATAGCAGGGATAGGTTAGGCTCTTCTGACCTAACACTTCCAAATAATGTGTATAGATCTCCCCTCGTTCGCTTTGGACAAAGTATTCGTCCCAATCCAAGCCCAACCACCGCAGGTCATCTTCGATCTGCTGGGCAAATTCTCGACGCGAACGCTGGGGGTCCAGATCTTCGATGCGCAACACCCACGAACCACCCTGGCTCCTGACCGAAAGCCAGGAGAGAAGTGCCGAATAAACGTTGCCAAGATGCATTCTTCCCGTCGGTGAGGGGGCAAATCTTCCTTTCATGGGCACAAAGATACTACTTTTTTTGTTCCATTGGACAATTTTATACAATAAAATGCGGAAAACTACGTTTATTGGTTAGCGTTCATTTCGAAAAACGACAAAAGGACATGCAGAAAGCAGTACATAGTACATATATATGGCAGAAGACAATGGGCACGTTGAGTACCATCGTCATGCTCTTCTCTGCATCTGTCCTCTTTGCCCAGCAGGACACCAACGAGAGTATGTATTGGGCTACTCCCACGCTCTACAACCCTGCTACTGCAGGCAGCGACTCGGCACTCCACATCACGGCGTTCGATCGTATGCAGTGGGTGGGCGTAAAGGATGCTCCACAGACGTTCTTCGTCTCGGCCGACCTTCCCATCATGCTCGGACGCAAGCGCACAGGACTTGGGGCCACCATTCTAAACGATAAGGCTGGTCTCTTCACCACGACCTTTGTCAGCCTGCAGGCCAACTACAGTTTCAAACTGTGGGGCGGACGATTTGCGGTGGGTCTTCAACCCGGTTTTGTCAATCAGACCTTTGCAGGTGGCGATGTCTATATCCCCTCGGGCGAGGCCTGGGATGCTGCCGACGATGCCATCCCCACAGGCGACGTCTCGGGCATGACATTCGACCCTTCGGCTGGTGTCTATTATGAACGAGGCTGGTTTTACGGTGGATTCAGCGGCTTACACCTGATGGGAAGTGAGATAGAATTGGCTGATTACGCCTATTTTGAACTATCTCCGACGTTTTATTTTCATGCGGGAGGCAATATTCCTTTAAAACATACGTTATTTATATTGCAGCCTTCGCTGCTGGTGAAATCCACCTTTCAGTTCACCCAATACGATTTCTCGTTCAGAACCACCTACAACGAGAAATTCTGGGGAGGTCTCTCCTACCGTCCTGGCGATGCCGTTGTGGTCATGGTGGGTGCCGACATCAACCATGTGCGTTTGGGATATGCCTACGACATCCCTATCTCGCAGATAGGCATTGCAGGTGGCGGTTCGCACGAGATACTGGCAACCTACACGATGCACATCGACCTCGACAAGGTTAAGTCCAGGGGAACGAAGTCAATCAGAATACTATAAACATCGGCCTCTCAGGTCGGGCAACTAAACGCAAAACAATAAATACAAAGATATGAAAAGAATCTTTCTGGCAATCATCGTGGCAGTCATAGGCTGCACAATGCTGACCAGCTGCATGAAGTCAATGGGCGGACAGGGCGGCGAAGTCACGGGTGTGCGCGGACGTTCATGGAATGAACCACAGCCCTACGGCATGGTGCTCGTCAAGCGTGGTTCGATGGAAGTGGGCGCACAAAGTCAGGACTCGCTGTGGGGCGATCTACTGGATGCCAAAGGCATTTCGGTCGATGCCTTCTGGATGGACGAGAAGGAAGTCTCGAACGCCATGTACCGCCAATTTGTCCACTACGTGCGCGACTCCATCATCCGCGAACGCTTGGCCGACCCTGCCTACGGTGGCAACGAAGATTTCAAGATCGAGGAAGACAAGTACGGCGAGCCCGTCACTCCGCACCTCAACTGGTCGAAGCCCATCCCCTGGCGCAAGCCCAATGAGGACGAGCAACGTGCCATCGAAAGCGTCTATCGCACCGACCCCATCACGGGCAAGAAGATGCTCGATGCGCATCAGATGAACTATCGCTATGAGGTGTTCGACTATAACTCTTACGCTCAGCGTCGCTATCGTCTCAACCCAGAACTGCGTGACCTCAACACCGATCATGCAGTTGACTACGATGCCGAGGTCATCATCTCGAAGGATACCGCCTTCATCGACGATGATGGCAATATCGTACGTTCCACCATCGTCCGTCCGCTGTCATCAGAATGGGACTTCCTCAACACCTACATCGTCAACATCTACCCCGACACTACCGTCTGGGTCAACGATTTTGCCAATGCATTCACCGACCAGTATGCACGCTACTACTTCTCGTCGCCCATCTACGACGACTATCCCGTAGTGGGTGTAAGTTGGGAACAAGCCAATGCTTTCTGCCGTTGGCGCACCGATTTTCTGGTGGCAAGCCATGGTATGCGCGGCATTCAGGTCGAGCCATATCGTTTGCCCACTGAGGCAGAATGGGAATATGCAGCGCGTGCCGGCAACAACGACCAGACCTTCTCGTGGAAGACCGACATTCCTCACACTGACAAAGGCTGCTACAACGGCAACTTCAAGCCTGGCAATGGTGACTACAGCCGCGATGGTTACATCATCACCTCGCCCGTCGGAGCCTATCCGAGCAATGATTTCGGTCTCTACGACATGTCGGGCAACGTGGCTGAATGGACTTCTACTGCCTGGACTGAGTCGGGCGTCCATAGTGCCAGCGACATCAACCCCGACTATCAGTACAATGCTGCGAAGGAAGACCCCTACCGCATGAAGCGAAAGGTGATTCGCGGCGGTTCGTGGAAAGATGCCGAGCATTACGTCCGTGGTGACGTCCGCTCGTGGGAATACCAGAACGAACATCGTTCATTCATCGGATTCCGCTGCGTCCGCACCTATCTCGGCAACAACAAGGCCAATGTCAAGACCAGCAAAGCCAAAGCCGCGAAGCAACCCAAACAGAAGAAAGAACGTAGTGGCGGTGGCGGCGGCAGCCGCTCCGTTAGAAGAAGATAAACAATCAGCCAACTATCTAAAACATCTAGAACATCTAGAGAATCTAGAATATCTAGAAAGACTCGAAAAACAAAATAACAACAAAACAATATGAACTTCCGTAATATCCTTCATATTCTCCAGGTCTTCAAAGGCGAGAAGGGACAGAAACGATTCAACTATCTCTACTCCATCGGTGCCTCCATCGTTATCCTTGGTGCACTCTTCAAGTTGACTCACGTACCTGGCGCCGACATCATGCTCATCATTGGTATGGGCACCGAGGCCGTCATCTTCTTCCTCTCTGCTTTCGACACGCCAGCACGCGACTATAAGTGGGAGAAGGTCTATCCAGAACTCGACATCCCCAATAAGGAGGAGGCAGCACGCAACCGTCTCGACCGCATGAAAGATGGTGTTCCTGAGCCTCGTCGTCGTGGCACTGAAACCGGAACAGGCAATGTTGCCGGCAACGTCACCATCATCGGCGGTGGCATGCCAACGGGTGGAACCATCGTCGTTGGAGGAGGCTCTCCTGCAACGGGCACTGCTGCACCCGTAGGTGGGGCAGCACCTCTCGTTGCTTCGGGCAATGTAGGTGTAACTCCCGAACAGGCCGACCAGGTGACCGAAGCTACCGAGAAGTATGTGAAGCAACTCAACGAGATCAGCACTGCCCTCAGCAAACTGCAGGAGACCATGGCTGCTCTCGAAACCACGACAACCTACGCCGAGCAGATGGCTACGCTCAACCGCAACGTGCAAGGTCTCAACACCATCTACGAGATACAACTCAAGAGTGTCAGCGCACAACTCGGCACCATCGAGCAGGTTAACCAGGGCCTCAACAACATCCGTGCGCTCTATGAAAGCGGTCAGAACGATTCGTTCCGCATCCGTCAGGAGACCGACCAGATGACCCGCAACCTGCAGCAACTCAACGAGGTTTATGCACGCATGCTCCAGGCCATGACTGCGGGTTACGGCATGCAGATGCCTCAGCAGCCCATCGGTCAGCCCAACATGGCCTTCAATCCCCAGCAAACCCTGTACGGCCAGCAGCCCCAGCAACCAGGGTTCAATCAGCAGCGTTAACCTCTCTTACCCCCCAATAAATGAGTGCCAATAACAGCAGACTGTCGCCCCGTCAGAAGATGATCAACCTGATGTACATCGTCTTCCTGGCTATGGTGGCCATGAACGTATCAGGCGATGTCCTCGAAGGCTTCAAGCACGTCGAGGATGCCCTCGATGCCAGTAATGCCGGTGCGCAGTCACGCAATCAGAAACTATACCAGGAGTTCGACCTCGCCCGCGAGAAGAACCCCGAGAAGGTATCCCGCTGGTACAATCACGCACAGGAAGTGCGGACGAGCGCCGAACAGTTGGTAGCCTTCATCGATTCGCTCAAACTCGAAATCGTGCGCTATGCCGATGGTAAGGATGGTGACCCCAACGATATCGAGAACCGCGAGAACCTTGAGGCCGTCAACCAGGTCATGCTCTCTCCCATCAAAGGCGAGGGTGCGATACTGCGCAAGCGTCTTGAAGCCTACAAGGAACAACTTGTGGCATTCCTTCCCGAAGCCGATGCACGAGTGGTAGCCAACTACCTCAACACGGCAAAGACCGGCTCGACGTTTGCCACCTGGGAAGACCAGATGTTCGAAAACATCCCCGTCGCTGCTGCCGTCACCATTCTTGCCAAGTTGCAGGGCGACGTCCGTAATGCCGAGGGACAGGCCGTTGAAAGCCTCATGCAGAGCGTCGATCGTGGCGATGTGCGCGTCAATCAGGTGAGTGCCTTTGTGATTCCCAATTCGCGTAACGTGATGCGCGGTTCGGTCTATGAGGCACAGATTGTCATGGCTGCCGTCGATACCACCCAGACGCCAACCATCTACATCGGCGACAAGGTTTACAATCCCGCCAAGCAGGGGTACTACAGCGTGACAGCCGGTCGCGAAGGCATCCAGACCCTGCAAGGCTATCTCGAAGTCGATAAACCCGACGGCACCGTTGAGAAACTGCCTTTCGAGTCAACCTACTTCGTCAGCGAACCCATTGCCACCGTTTCGAACACGATGATGAATGTGATGTACGCCGGCATTGACAACCCACTTTCAATCTCCGTGCCAGGCGTGGCTGCAGGTCAAGTCAGCGCATCGATGACCAACGGCACGCTCACCCGCACAGCTACGGGTTGGGTGGCAAAGCCAAAGACAGTCGATCAGGATGCTGTCATCACCGTCACAGCCAACCAAAACGGTCGCACTATGACCGTGAGCCAAACTTCCTTCCGTGTGCGTCGTCTGCCCGACCCCACTCCTTATCTATTATGTAAGGATGCTGCCGGCAACTCTGTGCGCTACAAGGGCGGTTCGCCCATCTCCAAGCAGGCATTGCTGGCTGCCGGAGGCATACGTGCCGCCATCGACGATGGTCTGCTCAACGTTGAGTTCACCGTCAAGTCGTTCCGTATCGACATCTTCGACTCGATGGGCAACGACATTCCCGAGGACAGCCAGACATCTGCCTACTCCGATCGTCAGCGCACAGCCATCAGTCGTCTGCAGCGTGGCAAGAAGTTCTTTATCACCCGCGTCAAGGCTGTGGGTCCCGATGGCATCGAGCGCACCCTTTCGCCTATCGAAGTCATAGTTAATTGATGGTCATTTCTCGACAAACACGAATTGTTAATTGTTAATTATTAATTGTTAATTAATCAATGAAACATATCCTCCGTCTGATCATGCTCACGCTCATGTTGGGCATCGTCATACCTGAAGCCACTGCACAGGTCAGCGTACGTCGATCCAGCAGTTCCCGCAGCTCGTCTTCCTCTTCGTCTAAGAAGAAGAGCGACGACAAGAAGAAAAGCGATGACAAGAAGAAGAGCAAGGAAGCGACTTCCAAGCCTGTTGAGGTCAAGGCGACTCCAGTTTCTTCCACCCCAGCGTCATCTGGCGATGGTCAGGTAGCAAGGCCGACACGCCGTCCCGAAGGCACAATGCAGGATGGTGCATCACCTGCTGCCCGCGTGACGCCTACCCGCAGGGTGCAGAAGAAGGAAAATCAGCCCATTGTCGATGGCAATAGCCAGCGTCAGCAGTCGTTTGCCGAATACCAGCGCAAGGAAGACGGATTCATGCCCTGGCAGCATGTCGTCTATCGCGAACTCGATATGGAGAACCCCGTCAACGCTTCGCTCTACTATCCCGAAGAACCCATGGACGGACTGACCAACCTCTTCCGTGTCATCCTCGATGGCATCTGCACAGGTAGACTAAAAGGCTACGAATACCTCGATGGCCGCGAGATCTTTGACGAGAAATATGTGGTCAATCCTCGCGATATCCTCGACAAGTTCCAGATTCTCTATCAGGAGAAACCCGCTGTCGGACAAAACGGCAAACCCACCTATGTAGTCGAAGAGATGGACGTACCCTGCAACGAAGTGCTGAGTTATTTCATCAAGGAACGTTGGGAATTCAACCAGAAAACTTCGAAATATGGTCCCCGCATTCTTGCCATCTGCCCTGTGCTTCATCGTTCAGGCGACTTTGGAGGTGACCTGGTCAAGTACCCCATGTTCTGGCTCAATTACGAAGACCTTCGTCCCCTGCTGCGCGAACACCTCATTATGAGCGATGGTATGAACAACACTCCTCGTTTTACGATGGAGGAGTTCTTCACTCTCGAGCAGTATAAGGGCGACATCTATAAGGTGCAGAATACCCGCGGCCTTTCGCTGATGCAGCAGTATCCCAATCCTGATACCCTCAAGATGATGCGTGCCAAGATAGAAGCCGAACTGCGTGGTTTCGGCGACAGCATCTGGGTCTATGAAGAGACCGAAGCCGACCTCGCCGTACAGGACAGCATCCGCGCTGCCCGCCGCGCCGAACGTCGTGCCCGTCGCGGCGAACCCGCAACTGCCTCAACAGGCGATGGCAAGAAGAACCGTCGCACCAAGGCCGAAGTTGATATGGCTGCCGTCGAGGAAGCTAAGGAAGCCAAGGAAGATGCCATCGACAGCCGCATCGAATCGACCGGCAAGGCCCATTCCGCCCGCCGAAGAAGGTAATAGTCCTCGTCGCGGCCGTTTTTGGCCGCGCCCCTTTTTGCTCCTAACATTTCAAAAATAATCTATGACTCAACTCAAGACCCTTCGCGACTCAGCCGCCCTGCGTTGGACGGCGCTACTCCTGTTGGCACTGGCAATGTTCTGTGCCTACATCTTCATGGACATCCTTTCGCCAATCAAGGACCTCATGCTTTCCGAGCGTGGTTGGGACTCCACGGCGTTCGGTACCATGCAAGGTTCTGAAACCTTCCTCAACGTCTTTGTCTTCTTCCTCATCTTCGCAGGCATCATCCTCGATAAGATGGGCGTTCGCTTCACGGCCGTACTATCTGGTGCCGTAATGCTGGCAGGTGCTCTTATCAAGTACTATGCCATCAGCGAAAGTTTCATGGGCAGTGGACTTGAGACATGGTTCACCAACAATCTCAACCACATTCCCATCTTCGAACAACTCGGCGTATCACCCTTCTACGAGGGGATGCCCGCTTCGGCCAAGGTTGCTGCCTGCGGCTTTATGATCTTCGGCTGCGGTGCCGAAATGGGCGGCATTACCGTTTCGCGTGGTATCGTCAAGTGGTTCAAAGGTCGCGAAATGGCGCTTGCCATGGGTTCTGAGATGGCACTTGCCCGCTTGGGTGTTGCCACCTGTATGATCTTCTCGCCCTTCTTCGCCAAGTTGGGTGGGCACATCGACGTATCACGTTCTGTAGCTTTTGGCGTAGTACTCCTCTGTATCGCCCTCATCATGTTCGTCGTCTATTTCTTCATGGACAAGAAGCTCGACGCACAGACCGGCGAAGCCGAAGAGAAGGACGATCCGTTCAAGGTGAGCGACATCGGCAAGATCCTCAGCAGCATGGGCTTCTGGCTTGTCTCGCTGCTCTGCGTGCTCTACTATTCGGCCATCTTCCCCTTCCAGAAGTATGCGGTCAATATGCTGCAGTGCAATCTGACTTTCTCCGAGGTTCCCGCCGATTCGTTCTGGGCTTCCACCTCAATCACCATCGTACAGTACGTCGTGATGCTCATCGTGGCAGCCACCGCCTTTATGTTCAACTTCATGAAGAACAAGAATATCAAGTACGGTGTGCTCTGCATCTCCATTATCGCCCTCATCAGTTATTGCTATATGGGCTATATGCGACAGTCGGCCGAATCCATCTTTGCCGTGTTCCCGCTCCTTGCTGTGGGCATCACCCCCATCCTGGGCAAATACGTTGATTACAAGGGCAAGGCAGCCTCGATGCTCGTGCTGGGCTCACTGCTCCTCATCGCCTGCCACCTCACTTTCGCCTTTATTCTGCCGATGTTCAAGGGCAACCAGGTGGGCGGCGTCATCGTGGCCTACCTCACCATCCTCGTGCTCGGCTCTTCATTCTCGCTGGTTCCCGCATCGCTCTGGCCATCCGTTCCAAAGCTTGTTGAACCTAAGATCATCGGTTCGGCCTACGCCCTCATCTTCTGGATCCAGAACATCGGCCTTTGGCTTTTCCCGCTCCTTATCGGCAAGGTGCTCGATATGACCAACGAAGGGGTCACCGACCCGACCAAGTACGACTACACCTGGCCTCTCATTATGCTCGCCTGCCTCGGTGTTGCTGCACTCGTCATCGGACTCATCCTCAAGGCTGTGGACAAGAAGAAGGGCCTTGGTCTCGAATTGCCCAATGTGAAGGCATGACGCGCCCCCGTTCCGTTCATAATACCATCGCAACGCTACTATGGCTACTGGCCATAGTAGCGCTGTCTGCGTCTTCAGCAGTGGCTTCTGACAGTTTGCAGACGTCCTGTCCTCTCCTACCGTTGCATGCCCAGCGCCTGCCGGACATGAACCTGCCGCGTGCGGGTTATAGTGTCTTCTGTATTAACGGAGAAATCACTGTTGTAGGAGGTCACACCGATGGTTTTGTTCCAACAGCCACGGCTGAATATTACAAGGATGGAGCCTGGCACCTCCTGTCGACTGCCTACGAACACGACAATGGCTTTGCAGTCGTTCTCTCGTCGGGCAAGGCACTCATCGCTGGTGGCCACGAGAAGCATCTGGGCATTGGTCAGACCTTTGTGGCCGAAATGTACGATCCCACAACGCATAGCTTCGAAGGCTTCGGATGCCTAGACACCAAACGCAGTCTCGCCAGTGCCATCGAGATGGACAGTGGACACGTGGTGATAGCAGGTAATCATTATACCGACGATGCCATCGAATGCTTCGATGGGCAAAAGAACTTTACTTATTTAAAGGATGTTTCAGCAGGACGATGCCGTCCCTACATTCTCCGAATTGCCAATAACGATGCCCTCGTCTTCGGAGCCTTCGACACAAAGGACAAGCCTCTTCCTGAACCCTCTTTGATTGACCGTATTAAGGGCGAACCTTTCCGTGAGCCTTTGCTCGACACCTGGCATCCGCTCGGCTTTGAAGGGTTGGACCCCAACGCCATTAGTTTCATTGGTGACGAACAGGCTTGCGATTATCGCCATCTGCTGGCTGCATGCAACGACGAAGGGCAAATGGCCATCATTCAGGTTTGCGACACAATCTTCTCCATCCTCCCCACCGATGTACCCATTCCTATGGAAAGCTCGTGGGGCAAGATTCTTTATTTCAGCCCACTCATTGTCGACAGGATGGAGCAAAAGGGTTACATCCTGGGCGTTGACAACGACAAGCGTTTCTATGCGCTTTGCATCAATTACAGCACAGTTTCCGACAGTACTCCAGCCTCTCTTACACTCTATTACACCGACCCGTTGACCGATGCCGGAACTGCTTCCCCTATCCTGACTCCCGAGGGCAACATCTTGCTAGCGGGTGGCATCACTGATTCCAACTTCTATCCCTATCGAACAGTGTACCTGCTGCCCTTAGGGCGACAAGTGGAGGGGGCATCCTCTCCTGGTGGACTCAAGCCCTACGACGTGGCAGGATACGTCTGCCTGGTGATTTTCATGCTGCTCTTTCTCAATTGGTTGCGAGTGCGACGCAAACAAGGCCACACTTCACCCGATACTCCTCAGGGTGGCAACGCTGCACCAGCTCCAAACGCCTCACGACTGATGGAGCAGATTCATCAGGCGATGGTCGAACAAAAGCTCTATTTGAACAATGACCTGAAGCTAACCGACGTCGCCGCCCTCCTCGACACCACGCCCCGCAACATCGCCGAATACATCAGGGAATGCGAGAATTGCTCGTTCACCCAACTGGTCAACAATTACCGCATCGAGCACGCTAAACGTCTCCTCGTCGAGCAGCCCGACAAGAAACTGATGAACGTCGCCATCGAATCAGGGTTTGCCAACGAGACCTCCTTCTTCCGCACCTTCAAGTCGGTCACTGGTATGACACCACGCGAATGGACGGCCCAAAAGAAGTAACTGCGTCCCTCCTTTTTTGTACGAATATACCACCAAAAGACTAACAATTTCTGCATTGTTAGTCTTTTTTCATTTTTTGTAAGTCCATTTTGTCCGTTATTGGCTATATTTGCACCATATTTCACATCAATTAGCTCACTTACTTCACCCCCAAAACACTATTGTATGAAAAACATCTATCTCTATTTGCTTGCGCTTCTGTCGCTCGCAGGTCCCGGCATCGCCACGGCACAGACTCTGGAGAACGGCGATGTGAAGACGGGACGCTTCACCGAAACACAACACGAAGCATGGTACACCCTCACTCTCCAGACCGAAGGTGATGCCTCCATCGCCGTCAATTCGGTCAGCAACGTCCGTATCGATGGACTCGACCTCTATGCAGAGTACAATGGCGAAAATCATTGGCGCACCGGCTCTGTGTGGATCGAAGGTGGACGCATTCTCACCTGCGCCGATATGGGCATTGGCACCTACAAGGTGAAGGTGACCGGCCGACCCACCAACAACGCCACAAGCGGTACCTTCCAAATCACCTGCTTGCTGAGCCAGCCTTCTTACAAAAGCGACCCGGAACCCAACGGCACCTGGCAACAGGCAGCCTTCCTGACTCAAGGCGTAACAATGCCCGGTCGAATGGGCTATCAATTCTATAACGACCGCGACAACACCGATTGGTTCCGTCTCGAGGTGCCCGAGGACGGCAAACTCACTTTCGAGACCAAGAGCGACCAATCCCTGCGTTTGGGCAGCCTCAATCTCTACACACTCAATGCCGATGGGGCCGACGTTTCGTGGCGCACTTCGAAGGATATGGATGGCTATGGCCGCGACACCACCATCGTATTCGAAATCCCCAATGTATCGGCAGGCACCTACTACGTCCGGCAGGATCGCTACACGGGCGTCGGCAGCTACCAGTTGATCTATTACTTTACCTCGCACAGCCTCAACGCCGATCCCGAACCAAATGGCACTTGGAAAGAGGCCATCGAACTGAATGCCGGACCTTCGGTCAGCGGACAGTTAGGCTACGACTACCAGAACTCGACCGATGGTGTCGATTGGTACAAGATCGAAGTTCCCGACGAAGGAACTGTCATTCTCAACACCTCTTCCGAGACTACCTTGCGTCTGGGCAGCCTGAATCTCTATACCTACAATGCTGACCAGAGCGACGTTTCGTGGCGCACTTCGAAGGATATGGACGGCTATGCCAAGGACACCACCGTCTTCTTCACCATCGTCGATTGTGCTGCTGGTACCTATTTCCTGCGTCTCGACCGCTACACAGGCTATGGCACCTACACGCTCAAATACACCTTCAATGCCAACAGCCATCAGAAGGACCCCGAGCCCAACAACGATTGGACAAAGGTTTCCGAAATCAAACTTGGAACCACCCAGCAGGGACGTTTGGGATACTTCTACTACAACGACCGCGACGGTGTGGATTGGTACAAAGTCGAAATTCCCGACGAGGGAACTCTGGCACTTACCACCACCTCCGAAACTACCCTACGTCTCGGCAGTCTCAACCTTTACACCTACAATGCTGAACGAACCGACGTCTCGTGGCGCACCTCGAAAGATATGGATGGATATTCCAAGGATACCACCGTCGTCTTCACCATTTCCGATCTTGCTCCAGGTACTTACTTCCTCCGTCAAGACCGTTACACCGGACAAGGAGGCTACAAGCTGAAGGTTGAGTTCACGCCTAATCCCTATGGCCCCGATTCGTTCGACAACAACGCATGGGACAAGGCCACAGAAATTACTTCGGGCATCACTCAGCAAGGTCGTTTGGGATACTTCTACTACAATGACCGCGACGGTGTGGATTGGTACCGATTCGAGATATCAGCCGATGGCGAGGCTGTTTTTACCACCACTTCCGAGACCACGTTGCGTCTGGGCAGCCTCAATCTCTATACCTACAACGGCGAACGCACCGACGTATCGTGGCGCACCTCCAAGGATATGGACGGATACTCCAAGGACACCACCGTAATCTTCATCATCTCCGACCTCGCTCCAGGCACCTACTTCCTCCGCCAGGACCGTTACACTGGTCAAGGTGGCTATGCCCTCACCTATCGCTTCAACCCGAACCCCTATTGGCGCGAAAGAATCGACAACAACAAGTTCGATGGCCGTCTGGAGCTGAAGAAGGGGAAGACCGTCTATACGACGCTGGGCTTCTTCTATTACAACGACCGCAATACCGAAGACTGGTATGATCTGGGCACCTTTAACCGTGACATCATCGACATCACCATCTGTCCCGACACTACCCATTCGCTCAATATGAGCAATGTCGATTGGTATCGTTGGGATGGAACCTACAACGACAACGGCTCGCCACGCCTCTCGTGGATCAAGGGCGACCGTATCGAACGCAGCCGCATCACCTCTTCCTATTATAACAATACCGACGAGGAAACCCACCTCATCCTGAAAGTGAGTCGCTACACCGGTCAGGGTGGTTACTCCATTGTGATGGGCGAAGACGAGGAGGAAGTGGCAGCACGCGGTCCCGTCTATGCCAACTATCTGGGTCTGCATATCATTGTCGGTGGACGCAATACAGTGCGCAAGGGCGTGGCCTGTTACAACCCCATCACCATCTGCAACACGAGCAATGTGCGCACAATGCCAGCTGCACTGGTCATCTCCGCTTCGAGCGACATCAACATCCTCGGCTTCGAGATGCCAGGCGATCTGGGCACCACCTATCTGCCTGCCGACAGCGTCCTCGTCGAGGGCGAAGACTGCGAGGGAACAGCCGTCTTCATCGTGCCTGGTCTTGATCCATGGCAGTTCTACACCTTCAACCTCATCAGCGAAGGTGTGGGCGACATCAACTTCATTCCCGTTCGTCCTGGCGAAGATGTTGCTGAGAGGATTCGTGCCTTCGAACCCTTCACCACCGCCATTGTCGTGGGCTTCGTAGTCGATTGCGCTTGGGACATTGTCCAGGACCAGCTCGGCATCGACCATTTCGTCTCACGTACCGCTGGAGAAGTGCTTGCCCTCAACGAGCAGGAGGAACGGCAGTACTGCAAGTTCCTCAACCTCACCTACGAGCAGTATCACGGCGAACAGCCTGGCGTGGCAGCCTACACCGCCAAGTCGGTCATCAAGACCGCCTGTGTCAAGGGCATCGAAAAGATACCCGTCATCGGCACAACCATAAAGGCTGTAGGAAGCGCAATCGAAATCATGCAGAACATCGTGCCTAACCTCCGTCGCCGTCTGTGGTACTGGATCTACAAGGATCTGGGCTACATCAAGGACGACCTCGAAGTGAGGGATGGCAAGCAGCCCATCAACGGCGTCGTAACCTCGTGGGATCCCAACGAGATGTGTGGTCCGCAGGGTGTGGGCGAACAGCACTACATCGCTGGCGAACAAACCATTGGCTACACCATTATGTTCGAAAACAAGGCCGAAGCTGGCGATGCCGCCTATCGTGTGCGCATCAGCGACGTCCTCGACGAGGAAGTCTTCGACGTAAGCACAGTTAAGTTCGGAGGCACCAGTCACGATGGCGTGGGCTACAACTGGAAGATGACACGCGAGGGCAACAAGCTGTCGTGGGACATCGAGGGCATCGAGTTGCCACCCAATGTCAACGCTCCTGAGGGCGAAGGCTTCGTCACCTTCACCGTGGGCCTCAAGCCGGGTCTGCCCGATGGCACTGTCATCAGCAACAAGGCCGAAATCATCTTCGACAAGAACTTCCCGATCGAGACCAACGTGTACACCAACACGCTCGACCTCACGGCTCCTGTCACCACCATGTCTGAGGCCAACTACGACACCGCCAACCAGCTCATCGCCATCAATTGCAGTTCCTACGATGCTGCTTCGGGTGTCGATAGTTACCAGCTCTTCGTCTCGAAGGATGGCGGCAACTACACCTGCGCTGGTCAGTTCCCCGACCAGGTATTCTACAGCGTACCTGCAGGCGATGGCGCAACCTATAGCTTCTATGTGCTTGCCATCGACCGTGTGGGCAATGCCGAGGTCATCATCCCCGATGCCATCCCGTTCACCAACGGCATCCGCATCATTCGCGCCGACGATCCCTCACTCATCCGTCGCATCTACACCCTCGACGGCAAGTATCTGGGCGACGACGTCAGCACCCTCCCCTCCGGCATCTACATTCAAGGTGGCAAGAAACTGATTGTGAAATAAACCTATCATCATACCATAAAAACATGGGGGATGTGCCTTGCGAGGCATATCCTCCTTTTTATCATCCTTATCTATCATCAATTTTTATCACCTCCATCTGCCATCTCAACCCTTTTCTTCCCTCTTTCCAAGGAAACGTTGTCAAAATATACTCCTTTTCGCAAATTTTGCGTATATTTGCACCGAACCAAACAAATTGTTATTTGTTAATTGTTAATTATTATTTGAATATATGGCATTCGCAAAATGGATAGGAGCCTTCCTCGGCCTGCTCTCAGGAGGCGCCTTTGGAGCAATCGCAGGCTACGCCCTCGGCTACATCGTCGACGACTTCATCAGCAACGGAAACCAACTCACCTCTGGCGAACAGGAACCCTTTTCGCAGCAGAGGCGCACCACCTACACCCGTCGCACCACCCAGTCTCAGCGTGGCACCCAGCAGGAAGGCGAGCGCAACAGTTACCTCTTCTCCCTGCTTCTCCTCTCGTCTCACATCATCATAGCCGACCAGAAGATCATGCATTCCGAGATGGAATATGTGCGCCGCACCCTGCGCAACAACTTCGGCACTGCGGCAGAAAGCCAGGGAAACGAGATCCTGCTTCGTCTCTTCGAACGTCACAAGCAACTTGGCACAGCATTGTGGACCGAGCAGATACGCCAATGCTGCTACCAGATGGTAGGTGCCATGAGCGTCGAAGAGCGCCTCCAGCTCCTTGCCTTCCTCTGCGAAATCGCCAAGGCCGATGGCTCGGTGGTACAGGTCGAGGTCGATCGAATCCGCTCGATAGCCAATTGGCTCAGCATCAATGTTGACGAAGTGGACAAGCTTCTCCATCTCGGCTCCAACAAGATTGAAGATGCCTACAAGGTGCTTGGCGTCTCTCCCGATGCCACCGACGACGAAGTGAAGAAGGCCTATCGCAAGATGGCCCTCCAGTATCATCCCGACAAGGTTTCCACCCTCGGTGATGACGTCAAGGCTGCCGCCGAAAAGAAGTTCAAGGAAATCAACGCCGCCAAGGAACTCATCTGGGCTGCTCGTGGCCTATAACCTGCCCCTTCCCTTTTGTTTCCGTCGCGGCCATGTTTGGCCGCAAATCACGCCATGCGAACCCTCGAAATATGCGCCGGCGACCTCGCCAGCGCGCTTGCAGCCGCTCAAGGCGGTGCCCAACGTATCGAACTCTGTTCTGCCCTCCAACTTGACGGGCTTACTCCCTCGGCCGAAACGATCGAGGGCGCTCGTCGTATCGAGGGCCTGAAACTCCACGTCCTCATCCGTCCGCGCGAAGGCGATTTTGTCTATGACGAAGCTGAGGCCAAAACGATGCTCCGCGACATCCACCTTGCCCACCGACTCGGTGCCGATGGCGTAGTTATCGGTGCATTGACCTCCGATGGCGACATCGACAACCCTCTTTGCCGCCGTCTCGTTGATGCCGCCCAAGGTATGCAGGTCACCTTCCACCGCGCCTTCGACCATACCCGCGACCCTTATCAAGCCCTCGAAAACATCATCGCCCTGGGCTGCACGCGTATCCTCACCTCCGGACAAGCCCCCACGGCCGAAGCCGGCATCCCCCTGCTTCGCCAACTCGTCCTTCAGGCCAATGGCCGCATCATCATCATGCCCGGTGCTGGCGTCACACCCACTAATGCTCGCTGCATCCTTGACGCCACTGGTGCCACCGAGATCCACGGCTCCCTCCGTTCCCTACACAACGGACTCCTCATCACCGACCCCAGCCTCGTCCACCAAACCGTTCTCGCCATCAACCAGTCTTAGCCCCCTCTAATCCCAAGACCCCGTGTCCCAAGCCTCCCTCGTCTCCCCATTTGTCCTTGTCAGCAGCCATGTTTGGCTGCTCCCATCTCCCCCCTTTTCAGCAAGCAGCGGTTGAACCGCTGCCCCCATTAACATGAAGCCCCTCCTCCCTCTCCTCGCCCTCCTCTCCCTCGCCTCCTGCACAACCACGCCCGAGACCACCCGTGACGAAGCCCTCGCCTTCCTCTACGCCTCCATGCCCCTCCCCGACAGCGTGGACTATAGTCGTGACTTCTGGCTCCAGAATATCGACTGCGCCCTTCAGGCACGCCGCGAGATGCCATGGGGCAGCACCATCCCCGAACGCGAATGGCGCCACTTCGTCCTCCCCGTGCGTGTCAACAACGAGAACCTCGACACCTGCCGAATTGTGTTCTATCCGCAGCTCAAGGACCGCGTCAAGGGCCTCTCGATGGCCGAAGCCATCCTCGAGGTCAACCATTGGTGCCACGAACGCGTCACCTATCAGCCCAGCGACGAACGCACCTCATCTCCCCTCGCCACCATCCGTACAGCCTATGGTCGTTGCGGTGAGGAATCCACCTTCCTCGTAGCAGCCTTGCGCAGCGTCGGCATACCCGCCCGCCAGGTCTATACCCCACGCTGGGCCCACACCGACGACAATCACGCCTGGGTCGAAGCATGGGCTGACGGCGAGTGGCATTTCCTCGGTGCCTGCGAACCTGAACCCGTTCTCGACCTCGGTTGGTTCAATCAGCCCGCTTCGCGTGCCATGCTCATGCACACCAAGGTCTTCGGCCAATACGATGGACCCGAAGAAGTGATGCAGCGCAACGCCTGCTTCACCGAAATCGACGTCACCAGTCGCTATGCTCCCGTGGCTCGCAATTATGTCCAAGTGCTAGATGCCGAGGGGCATCCCGTGCCCGATGCCACGGTGGAATTCAAGATCTACAACTATGCTGAGTTCTACACCGTCCTGCGTCGTCAGACCAATGCTGAGGGCATTACGTCTATGCAGGCAGGCTTGGGCGACCTCATCTGCTGGGCTCACAAAGGCGATGCCTACGGCTTCCGCAAGATTCACATCGGCGATACCGACACGCTACGCCTCACGCTCAATCATCATCCAGGCGAACGCTACAGCATCGACCTCGACATCGTGCCTCCTGACGAACGAAACACGTTGCCCGAAGTCTCCCCCGAACAACGTGCGCTCAACACCCGGCGTTTAGTCTATGAGGATTCGCTCCGCAATGCCTACGTCGCCACCTTCCCCACGTCCAACGACCCGCTCATCCTTGCCTCACATGGCAATTATGAGGTAATCAATCAATTCCTGAACCAAAATACCATCGTCGGTGAGGCAATCAGCCCCAATCTTCGTCGTTCATTGCTCAAGGCGCTTTCTGCCAAGGACCTCCGCGATGTCACGCCCGACGTACTGCGCGATGCCTTCTTTGGCTTCGAGCTTGCCGAACTTGATGCGATGGATGACTTCAAGATGCAGTACGTCGTCAATCCACGCGTTGCCAACGAAGGACTCCGTCCCTACAAGGCCTTCTTTGCCCAGCACATCAGCGACGAGCAGGCCAACGCCTGGCGTGCCGACCCGCAGCAGCTTGCAGTATGGATTGGCCAGAACATCGCGCTCGACACCACGCGCAATCCCCAGAACCTGCGCATGACACCCGTCGGAGCCTGGCTCAACCGATGCTGCGATGCCACCTCGCGCGACATCCTCTTCGTCGCCATCGCCCGCAGTTGCCACATCCCCGCCCGCATCGACCCCGTGACCCGCAAACTGCAGTTTGCTCAAATGGGAACCACGCCCCTTTGGACCGATGTTAACATCGAGGGCCCAGCTCCTGCCCCTTCTATCAACCCCGCTTCGTCCATCAATCCCGCTCCTTCCGTTTCAGTAGCGACCAAGCTTGGTCGCCCATCGCTTCAAGGCGCCCTCTCCCTCACCTACACCCCCACGCGCTTCAACCCCGATCCGAAATACTACACCCACTTCACCCTCTCGCAAATCAAGGATGGCTCGCCCGTCCTTCTCAACTACGGCGAAGGCGACACCCATCAAAGCCTTTTCGGCAACAATGCCACGTCGTTCGATTGTGGCGACTACATGCTCGTCACGGGCACACGTTTGGCCACAGGTTCCGTGCTCACCCATATCGAGGTCTTTCCCATAGTGAAGGACCAGAAGGTCAAGGTGCCGCTGATGCTACGACAGGCCGAAACGGGATTGCAGGTCATCGGTAACTTCAACAGCGAGAACCTCTACAACGACCTCAAGCAGGGCACGAAATCCCTGCTCTCCACCACGGGTCGCGGCTATTACATTCTCGGCATCATCGCTCCCAACAACGAACCCTCTAACCATACGCTGCGCGACATCGCCCAGTGCAAGCAGGCTTTCGATCAATGGGGCATTCCCTTCGTCCTCCTCTTCCGCAACCAGCAGGATGCTGCCCGTTTCTCCGACACTCCCTCCTTCCCCGACAAAACCTTCTTCGGCACCGACATCGACGGCAAAATCCTCGGCGAACTATGCACCGAGATGCACATCAATAACCCCACCCTCCCCATCTTCATCATCGCCGACACCTTCAATCGCGTCGTCTTCCTCTCCGAAGGCTACACCATCGGCCTCGGCGAACAGTTAATCAAGGCAGAAAGCACTCTGACGGGCGACAGAGTACTTGCTCTTACAGTATAAAGCATCGTGACGGCCGTCAGAGTACTTCCGCAATCGGAAAAAACACTCTGACGGCCGACAGAGTACTCGCTCCTATCGAATAGAGCATTATGACGCGCGACAGAGTACTTCCGCGATTTGAGCAAGCATCACGACGTGCGACAGAGTACTTGCTTCTACAAGAAGAAGCATTATGACGGCCGTCAAAGTATTTGCGCAAATGGATAGAGTACTCTGTCGGCCGACAGAGTACTTGCTATTACAGAATAAAGCATCATAACGGCCGTCAGAATACTTACTCCTACGAAATAAAGCATCGTGACGGCCGACAGAGTGTTTGCGCAAATGGATAAAGTACTCTGACGCGCGTCAGAGTATTTGCTCCCCTATTCTAGAAAAAAGAAATTTATCAAATCAGCATCAGGATAACAGAAATCCAGGTGACTATGGTGATGAAGCGACGGAAGATCTTTTCGGGCAGCCAACGGACCAAACGCAAGCCCAACAGACCACCCAGGACGATGAAGGGCAGACAGCAGAGATCGGCCGCGAACGTGTGAAGCGTGATGTTGTGCCACGCGAAGATCTGGAGTGGCACTTTCAGCAGGTTCACCACCATGAAGAACCACGCATTAGTTCCCACGAAGTTCATCTTCGGCATCTCGGTCGATAGCAGATAGATGGCCATCACGGGTCCTGCCGCATTGCCTATCATCGTGGTGAAACCGCCCAGCAAGCCGAACAACGGCCCATACCACCACTTGTCGATGAGCATGTTCTGTTTGCCACGAAACTCGGTCACCATCATCAGGATAAGCACGAAGAGCAGGCAGGCGCCCATGAGTTTCTTGAACTCGGAGGCGGGCACGAAGTGATCGACGGCAAGTGCCACAAAAAAGCCGGCGATGGCCGAGGGCAGCAGCCGAACGATGTAGGTCCAGTTGGCTACGCGACGATAATGCATCACCGCGAAGATGTCGGCCATACAGAGCAGAGGCAGTATGAGGCCTGTGGAAGGCTTTGCCCCGAAACTCAGTGCCATAAGGGGAATCACGAGCAGCGTCACCCCTTGTATTCCCGACTTCGACATACCCACAAGCAACGCGGTGAGTGCCAGTAGCACCCACTGCGATGTTTGATATGTCAAAAAGAATTCGCTCATTTACTCTATCTTTCCTGCCATGCGGAGACGGACGGGAGCAGGAGTAGAGGGAGCCGTGATTGCAGCTGTGTTGACAGGCTGCTGGTTGCCCACTATGTCGAACTGGAGGGTTGCACCATCACCGCGTACGTCGATGGTGACAGGAGCGCCCATCACGAGGGGCAGATTCACGTCGCCGTGACCAGCGGGGAAGCCGCAGAGCACGGGGATTCGATAGTCCTTCAGCATCTCGTGGAGCATGGCCTCGACACTGATAGTCGTGCCATCGGGCTGCTTGAACTCGGTGCCGCAATCGGTGAACTCACCAAGGATGATGCCATTGCAGCGGTCGAGCACACCGTTCATCTGCAGGATACGCATCTGACGATCGATGTTGTGCATCGACTCCTCGACTTCCTCGATGAAGAGTATCAGGTTCTTGCCCTTGGTGGCATCGGCCTGTGAGCCAAGGTTGGGCACGAAGGTGCAGATGTTTCCTCCAACGAGCACACCACTAGCCTTACCCTCGATGTTCTGCTCGTGGGCGGGCAGTTCGTAGCGCGGAACGTTGCCGAGCAACAGGTCACGCAAGAGGATGCTGGAGGCATCGGTGCCACCCTTGGCGAGGAATGAACTCATGGTGCCGTGGATGCTCATCACCCCTGCACAGCTCCACAAGCCATGGAGTGTGGAGATGTCGCTGAAGCCGATGATCCACTTGGGCGAAGCCTTGATTACGGAGAGCGACAGGCGGTCGATTAGCTGGATGGATCCATAGCCGCCACGGTTACAGAGGATAGCCTTGATGGAAGGGTCGCTGAGCGCCCAACGGAGGTCGCTGACGCGTTCGGCTACGGTTCCGGCATATTTTCCATCGACAATCTTACCTACGTTGGGACCGATGACGGGTTCGAATCCCCAGGCCCGCAGGAGGTCGGCCGTCTTCTCGACATTCTCCATCGGAGTGAAGTAAGAGGGCGAGACAAGTGCCACCTTGTCGCCTGCCTTGAGGTAGTCGGGCTTGACGCATCTTTGCACATTTTGGTCAGGATTGACGAAATCGGGGTCATCGCCTTCGCACGAAGACAACATAAACATACTTATGGCAGCCATCAGGGTAGCTACTGCCATCGAAATAATCTTTTTCATTTGTTTTTAAATATATAAATCGGACGCAAAGATACTGCTTTTTCGCGACATATCCAAACTTTTTTAAAAGAATCGCAAGCGAAGGCAATTGGAGCCTTTCACTTGCGACTGAATTGTTTCTGAAGGAATGGAAGAGTTACTTCAGATAGTACTCGATAGTGGTGACGACGCGGACCTTACGCTTGTGGGGCATAACCTCGTCGCTCTCGATCTCGAACTGACCCTGGCGTGCAGTGCAGATGCTGCCGAGCTTTGCTCCGGCATCTTCGGCAAACTTCTGTGCCACGATGCGTGCGTTCTTGGTGGCTTCCTCCACCATCTCGGGCTTCAGGTCGTTCAAGCCAGTGTATTCGTAACTGCAGTAACTGTTGTCGAGGAGAACACCCTGCTTGAGCAGGTCGAGTTGCTTCATACGCAGCGTCATGATTTTCTCAACGTCGGACGAAACGATGGTGAGACGACCGGTCACAACGAAACGTGCCATAACGTCCTTCTTCTCGTTCCAGTTGTACCATGAGGAACGGTCCTCAGCCGAAGGAACATCGAGGAAGATCTCGTCCTCCTTCACGCCATTTGACTTGAGGAACTTGATGAGTTTGTCCTGCTTTGGCTCGAGGCTCTCGTAGAGGAACTCAAGTGCATTGCCGGCCACGTTGTACGACAGCGACCAGGTCACCTTGTCTGCCATAACTTCGCGCTCAGAAAGGCCCTTGACGGTAACATGACGATCCTTGTTGGCAATCTTTTCGATGCCACAATAGATGAAGTAACCCGACAGGGCTACTCCGATACCCAGGATCAATGCCCAAACATAATTTTTCATTGTTGTAAATTTTAGAGTAAAATGGTTTTATTACGTCGCAAAGATAGCGGTTTCTGCCGAAATATGCAAGAAAAAGGATGGAAAAAAGTACGAAACATATTCACCTTTGTACGAAAACCGTTTTTGAACGGCAAATTATATGGCAAAATAAAAAGAAAAACGTATCTTTGCAGCACAATTTTGATCCATATGAAACGCTTGCTCATCACACTCATCGCGCTCTGCTCACTAGTCACAGCTGGGGCGCAGCGCCAACGCTACAACTTCAACTCCGATTGGAACATCACTTTCGTCGACCCCGACACGAATCCATCGTCCGAGGCGAAGAAGGTCACCTTGCCCCACGCATGGAACGAGGACTATGCCTTCATGGTCGAGATACGGCAACATCCCGATGCCGAAGTATGGTACCGGAAGACATTCTCACTGCCTGCTTCTGATGAAGGCAAGCACGTCCTGCTGGAATTCGAAGGTGCACGCCAAGCAGCGGAAGTGTGGATCAACGGACATCGCCTCGGCCTGCACGAGAACGGCGTCATGGCATTCGGCTTCGACCTGACACCTTATATAAATTATGCGGGCGTGAACGTCCTAAAGGTGCGCACTGACAACAACTGGAGTTATCAGGAGCAGGCCACAGGTACGCGTTTCCAATGGAACAATTCGAACTTCAACGCAAACTTCGGAGGTCTGCCCAAGAACGTCTGGTTGCACGTTGCAGGCGATATCTATCAGACACTGCCCCTCTATTCAGGCCTTGGCACAACGGGTACCTACATCTACGGCACGGACTACGACATCAAGGGCCGCAAGGTGACGGTGAATGCCGAATCGCAGGTCATCAACGCTTCGGACAAGCCGCAGCGCGTGGCCTTGCAGGTGGAGGTGCTCGACATCGACGGCAAACTTGTCGGCAAGTACAAGGGACGTTCGCAAGTGATTGCTGCGGGCGATACGTCAGTAATCGGAGCTTCGCACAGACTCAGTGGCATGCACTTCTGGTCGTGGGGCTACGGATACCTATATAACGTCAAGACCAGCCTCGTCGTGGGCGGCAAGACCTTCGACACGGTGGAGACACGCACAGGCTTCCGTAAGACACGTTTCGCCGAAGGTAAGATCTGGCTCAACGACCGCGTGCTGATGATGCACGGCTACGCCCAACGCACTTCGAACGAATGGCCTGGCGTGGGCATGAGTGTGCCTGCCTGGCTGAGTGACTACTCCAATGACCTGATGGTGCGTTCGGGAGGCAATCTGGTGCGCTGGATGCACGTCACTCCCTGGAAGCAGGATGTTGAATCGTGCGACCGCGTGGGCCTTATCCAGGCAATGCCTGCGGGTGATGCCGAGAAGGACTGCAAGGGACGACAGTGGGAGCAGCGCTGCGAACTGATGCGAGATGCCATTATCTACAACCGCAACAACCCGTCCATCCTCTTCTACGAGGGTGGCAACGAGAGCATCAGCCGTGAGCATATGGTGGAACTGAAGGAGATTCGCGACCGCTTTGACCCCTATGGCGGACGTGCCACCGGCAGCCGAGAGATGCTCGACATCAACGAGGCAGAATACGGTGGCGAAATGCTCTACATCAACAAGAGCGGCAAGCACCCTATGTGGGCTATGGAATATTGCCGCGACGAGGGCTATCGCCAGTATTGGGACAACTATTCGTACCCCTTCCACCAAGAGGGTGCAGGCCCCTGGTACCGCAAGGCTCCTGCCGACATCTACAACCACAATTCGGATGAACTTGCCATCGAGCACATCCGTCGTTGGTACGACTATTACGAGCAGCGACCTGGACAAGGCCGACGTGTGAGTGCAGGCGGTGTGAAGATCATCTTTTCGGACACCAACACCCACGGACGATCGGAGTTCAGTTATCGTGTGTCGGGCGTGGTCGATCCCATGCGCATCGAGAAGGAAGGATTCTATGCGGCTCAGGTGATGTGGAACAGTTGGGTCGATATCGATTATAGCCGCACCCACATCATGGGCCACTGGAACTATCCGGAAGGAGTCAAGAAGAACATCTACGTGGTTTCGACCGACCCTGTGGTTGACCTGCTGATCAACGATAGCCTCGTGGCACGTAGCACACAGGCCGAATACCGTTTCCTGCATACGTTCAAGAACGTCACATACGTACCAGGCACAATTCGTGCCGTGGGCTACAGCGACGCTTCTGGAAGCACTGCGAGCAGTTGTGACAGCATCGAGACTGCCGGTCCTGCCGACCACCTCAAACTCACACTTATCCAAAGTCCCAATGGAATGGTGGCCGATGGTGCCGACATGGCGCTCGTGCAAGTGGAGGTAGTGGATAGCGAAGGTCGACGTTGCCCCACCGACAATCATCTCATCACCTGGAAGGTGGAAGGCCCAGCCGAATACCGAGGAGGCATTGCCAAGAGTCCCGATTTCGACAACTACATTCTCGCGGAGACATTGCCCGTGGAATGTGGCGTGAACCGCGTACTGGTTCGTTCGACCACAACACCGGGCACTATCCGCGTCACTGCCTCGGCTCGTGGACTGGGCAATGCGGGCGCTAGCAGTGGCGAAGCTGCCGCTTCGACCATCGTTGGTCCTAATCCTTCGGGATGGAGCGGTAATGGCGCATCGACCAACCGCGAATGGACCACGGCCGAGGTAAGCTGGCAGACACGCCCCGTGCCCGGCGAGGTGAATGCTGGCCTCAGCACCTATATCGCGGGTGCTGCCCTACCTTGCATCCTTGACCGTGGCGAGACTCCTTTGACGCCCTCCTACGTCAATCGTTTCGAGACCATCGGCATCACTTCGGCCGAAGCAGGGGCCAACACAAATGAGGCAAAGAGCAGTTTCGATGACAACGAACTCAGCGAATGGCGCAACGACGGACGCCTCTCGACAGCGTGGATCACCTACACGCTGGATCGTCCTGCTGCCATTGACCATATCAGCCTCAAGCTGACGGGATGGCGCCAGCGCAGTTATCCGATTGAGATCTATGCAGATGAGACGCTCGTCTGGAAGGGCGACACTCCCAAGTCGCTTGGCTACGTGGAACTCGACATCGAGCAGCCCGTCGAGGCAAAGACCTACACCATCCGACAGGTGGGTTCGGCTACCGACAAGGAAGCCTTCGGACAAATCGTCGAACTGGCTGCCCCCAACGCAGGAGAACTCGACCTCTACAAGAGCGCTGATGGCGACAAAGTGAAAGGCGAGCTCCGTATTGTGGAGATTGATTTCCTGAAACGTTATTAAAGGATTTCGCAAACAAAAGCGACAATGCAGCAGACTGCTGCCACGGGGAAAAGACCCCATCCGAACCAGGCGGCAACGATGCCGAAAAGCAAGGCAATGAATCCGCCCCAAGGCGAGGAGGTCGCCTGCATGATGGCGGGAAAGGTCATCACGGCAAGCGTGACGTAAGGCACGTAATAGAGGAAACTACGCAAGAAAGGATGAGTAATCTTCTTGCGAATCAACGTCATCGGCAGGACACGTATCAGATTGGTCACGAGGACCATGATGAAGAGGTAGATCAACAGGCTATGCTTCATCGTGGTCCTCTATTTTAACGGGTTTTACATATGCTGCTATTGCTGCAATTACGATGGTGAGCACAATGGTACGTGTGCCGGCACTCATTTCACGGACTGTCGGCAACACGGAGCAAAGCCAGCTCAAGAGGAAACTGGCGATGGCGGAAATACCTACCGCATTGTCGCGCTTCGAAGGTGGTATGATGATGGCGATGAACATGCCATAGAGTGCCACACTGAGCGCAGCGACGACGTGCGGAGGAAGGATCTCACCTGCCACGATGCCCACGGCCGTTCCCGATGCCCACATCGTAGTCGAAATGAGCATCGCTCCAAAGGGATAGGCAGGCGGCAGATTGCCGGGATAGGCGATGGAGATGCCAAAGATCTCGTCGGTCACGCAACAGGCAACAAGTATGCGCTTCAAGAGCGAAACATTCGACGCGAACTTCTGTGTCAAGGCAGTGCTCATCAGCAGATAGCGAAGATTGGTGACCAAGCACATGGCCACGACTTCGACGTATGATGCGCCGATGGCAATGAGCGAATAGACGCCATATTCTCCCGCCGAAGCACGCGTCAGGAAACTGCCCACGAAGCCCATCCATGCAGTCAACCCTGCCTTGGCAGCTATGATGCCCAACGAAAAGGACACGGCGAAATACCCCATACCGATGGGGAATCCGTCGCGCATACCATGCAAAAAGATACTTCGGGTCTCAGTACGCATTGCCTAGAAGATTGACTTGATCTTCGTGTCGTCGAGCACGCGGTTGAAGAAGTCGTTAACAGGCTTGCCGATGCGGAAGCCTTCGACCACACGCTCCACGAGATTGGGGGCCAGCGCCTCTTCTTCGCTCAAATCGCGGAAGAGGTCCCAGTCCTTCATACGAATCAGGTCGTCGAAGGGACTGTCCCTCCATTGCTTGGGCAGGACTTTGAGTTTTTCCTCCGACCAGAAAACATAACCATAGCGGCGCACCTCGTCATTGTCCACGGCATCGCGCAGTTCCTGGCCTTCGTCGAAGATGGCCTGACGAATCACTTTGGCTGCTGCCGAGGGTGGACAATGCACACCAACATCGATCATTGAATTGGCCGAATATTCGCCATCCTCGTTCTTCGGCTGCAAGTGGAAATAATAGCCTCCACCTACGCACTTCTTGCCTCCGGGCACGAGATAGAGTCCGAAATGCGTTTTGTAGGGGCTCTTGTCCCAAGAGAAACGCGTGTCGCGGGCAAAACGGAAGATGCACTGCTTGGGATCGAGCCCACGCAGCAAAGGGTCGATCTGCGCCATCTGTCCCATGATATCGACGCTGAGGGCATAGAACGTGTCGCGCGCCTGCTCGTATTTCTTTCGATTGGCGTGCATCCACTCTACTGTGTTGTTATACTTGATTTCGCGAAGGAAATCGAAAATCTGCTGAATGTTGTATTGGGTCATAGGGTTACAATATTTTCATAATCTGACGCAACGAATGCACCTCGTAGTTGACGGGCTCAGTGGGATGGAAGGTGCGGGGATTGCGGTTGAAGAACATCACATCGAGCCCATAGGCTTTGGCACCGAGGATGTCGGTATCGAACGTGTCTCCAATCATTAACGTGGTTTCCACCTTGGCACCCGTCTTTGCCATCGCATAGTCGAAGTAGGCACGAAGGGGCTTATTGGCTCCAGCGTCTTCGCTTAGGATGATGTTGTCGAAAAACTCCTCCATCCCCGAGGCTCGCAGTTTGCGATACTGCACCTCATGGAAACCGTTGCTACAAAGATGCAGGCCATATCCCTGTGCGCGAAGATAACGCATCAAGTCGTGCGCCCCTTCGACCACTCCGGGCTTATTGGCACAAAGGTCGAGGAAGTGGTCGCTCACTTCCAGACAATATTCCTTCGTAGGTTCAAAATGCACCCCAGGACTTACGAAGCCACAGGCCAATGGTCGGCGAAAGCGCTCGACGATGAGATAAGGACGATCAATCTCGCCTCGTGCATACTGGCCCCACAATTCGACATTGGTCTGCCAATAGGGGACGGTAAAGTCTTCAAGGCGCTGGAAATAGCGGCCCAACTGCAAATCGTCGAACAATTCGGCCAGCGCTAGTTTGGCGTTGCCGTGGGTGTCGTAGAGCGTATCGTCAAAATCTATGAACAGGTCGTGGTACATGAGGGAGGGGGTCGAAGCGTTATGAAAAGTTTGAAAGGGGTTGCTTTATCGCCGCAAAGATACGAACAAACTGCCACATCTCCAAATAATTTGCCCATTTATTGTAACAAAATCCAACCCATAATGTTCTTTTTCGAATGATTTTTTTGTTTCTTTCGAAAAATACCTTATCTTTGTCGGCAAATTACAGATATTTCGAACCAAGTTATTTCTTAATTTCATTACCTCATCATGAAAAGAACCACCCTTCTACTCTCCTCACTCCTCCTGCTCACCGCTTGTGGCAGCAAACAACTGCAGCAAGCGAAGCAGGACCTTGCTCTCAACGACCTTGAGTATTTCGAATGCCAAGGTGTCAATGTTTTGGTCTATAGCAACAACTTCAACGGAGGCTTCAACGATGAGAAGAACTCCGGCATCGAAATTATTCACCACGGCGTGCGCACCGTGCAAGGAGGTGCTGTGCGTCTTAATAAGACTCCCGAGCAATGGGACCTTGTGCCCAAGACCACAAGTCGCACCGTGAACCGCGATGCAGGTCAGATCGAAGTGGGTCTGCGCTATGACGACTACGATTTCGACAGCCGCATCGTTGTGACGTCCCTTCCTCCCACCGAAGGGAAAGAGGGAGCCGTAGAAATTGCTGTTTGGCTCGACAAACCCGTGCCCGAGTCTTTAGCAGGTGAAGCGGGACTGAATATCGAATTCCTGCCTTCGCAATACTGGAACAAGACCTACCTTATGGATGGTCGCTTGAACCGTTTCCCTCGTTATGCTGCCAGTCAAACCGTGACACGCCCCAACAGTGAGAAACCCCGTCAGTTCAAGGGATTCAAGACCTACGATGACCGCGGCACCGACCGCTTTGTCGATCCCACTCCACTTGAAACTGGACACGAAATCATCCTGGCACCCGATGCTCCCGAAAGGATGATCAAGGTAACAAGCAAGGATGCCGAACTCAACCTTTACGACGGACGTATGTTGGCACAAAATGGTTGGTACGTGCTCCAAAGTGTGCTCCCTGCCGGCAAGACAGGCAAGGTGGTGAGTTGGCGCGTCGAACCTCATGCCATCCCGGGATGGATACGCGAACCGAATATCGGTTTCAGCCAAGTGGGCTATCTGCCCAATCAACCGAAAGTGGCCGTGATAGAGCTCGACAAACGCGACAAGATACATGACGAAGCCTCAATCTGCCGCATCAAGCCCGATGGTACCATCGAGACAGCATTCAGCGGAAAAACAACCGTTTGGGGCGACTATTTCAAATATAAATATGTGAAGTTCGACTTCTCGGAAGTTAGCGAACCCGGCATCTACTTCATCAAATATGGTGACACCCAGACGGGCAACTTCCTCATTGACCAGAGCGTCTATGACAAGATTACCGATGCCACTACCGACGTGTGGATTCCCATTCACATGAACCACATCACCGTGAATGAAGGCTATCGCGTCTGGCATGGCGAGCCTTTCAAGGAAGGCTATCTGCAGGCTCCACCGAGCGACCATTTCGACCTCCACTCGCAAGGACCGACCACCGATACGAAGTACAAGCCACTGCAACTCATTCCAGGACTCAACGTGGGCGGATACTTTGATGCAGGTGACTTCGACATCGAGACTGGTTCGAACATCAACGTGGTGCAAAACCTCGTGCGCATCTGGGAACAATTCCCCAGTGAGCGCGACGAGACTTTCGTAAGCGAAGAGCAGCGCTACGTGGATCTGCATCGACCCGATGGTGTGCCCGACATCTTGCAGTATATTGAGCATGGCACGCTGAACCTCGTGGCACAAGCCGAAAAGATTGGACATATGTCGCAATGCCTCTCCAATTCGGTGCTCGACAACTACCATCACCTCGGCGACGCCGCTTCGCTCACCGATGGCCTGCACTACGACCCGAAACTCAAACCCTACCAGATTTCAATGGACGGCAAGCGTAGTGGCACGCCCGACGATATGTGGGCGTTCACGACACGCGACCCACGCCTTGACTTCCGTGCAGCCGCGATGTTTGCTGCTGCCAGCCGTGTCCTCCAGGGCTATAACGATGCCCTGGCAAAACGCGCCCTTATCCAATCGAAGCGACTGATGACCGAAGCCACCGAATTGCTCCACGAAGCCGACCTCAGCACCAACCTTCAACTCTATGGAGCAACTGGCGACAAGCAGTATCTCGAAAAGTTCAATTCGGGCATCTGGAACGCACTCGACAAGCAGTACAATGCAGCCCTCCAAATAGCTCTCGACGCCATACCTTTTATGGACGATACCTATCGTGAGCAATTACGTCCTTATGTCGAAAAGTATCGTGCTTACGTCGACAGCCTCGATACCCAGAATCCCTACGGCGTGCCCATCGGCCTTGGCAACTGGGCAGCAGGTGGAGGCGTCGTGCAGTTTGGCGCCACCCTTTGCACAGCAAACAAGTATTTTCCCGACATCATCGAAAAGAACCTGCTCTATCGCACCGCCAATTTCATCTACGGCTGCCATCCATACCACAACTACTCATTGGTGGCTGCCGTGGGCGCCGCTCGTCCGAAAGCTGTGTTCTATGGAAACAACCGTGCTGACTTCTCGTTCATTCCTGGTAATATGGCCCCAGGTGTGCTCTTCCGCAAGCCCGATCATTTCGAAAATTTTGACGACTGGCCGTTCCTGTGGGGACAGAACGAGGGCACCATTGCCGGAAATACGCAATACGTGATTTTCGGCCTGGCGTTCAAGGATAGAATGAAGGAAGGGAAATAAAGATTTTCTCTTAAAAGGATACGAATCTATTACCTAAGAAATCCTGGTGTTCTCCATGATGGATATAGCCCAACTGGTCGCAGACGAGTTGGGTTTTTCCTATCTGGGTGCCAATGTTATAATGAGAGTGTCCAAAGATCCAATAATCAATGGGGCTTTGCTCGATATATGATTCCAATTCGACGGCAAATGCCCCGCTGTAGGACTTGTTGGCAAATTCAGGATAAATGAGTTTGAAGGTGGGCACATGATGTGAAACTACCACGATATGACGTGCCTTGCTATGATTGACAGCTTCTAAGAGGAAGGCCAGGCAACGCTCATGTTCTTCGTTAAAGCGCGGCCAGGTGAGACTCTCTTCGCCCGAACGGATACGATGGAAATCGGTCACGCCGAACTGCGTATATCGTCCGTTTTCGGGCGCGATTCTTGACCAAAGGGTTGTAGCAATCACATCGATATCGTCATCCAAATGGATTACGCAGTTATAATAGCAATGCACATTGTGGCGTATGGGCAGCACCCACCCATCGTGTAACGTCTCGATGTCGAAAAACTGATAGAACTCATGATTGCCGGGCACAACAATTACCTGCCGATAGTGTTCCGATGCCCAGTCCCAGAAAGGATGCGACGTGTAGGTCTTGTCATCGCCCAAATAGCCGATATCACCAGCCAGTACAAGCACCTCGCCCATCACTTCGATGGGGTGCTCGAGGAGGTAATCCCAATTCCTCTTGTATTCCAGATGCAGGTCTGAAGCGTACTGTATTCTCATGGACATTTCTGTTCCTTAGCGGTGCAAAGATATGTCTTTTTCGCGAAAAAAACAAATAATGCATTGTTATTTATTAATTGAGAATGGTTAATTGAGAAAAAAACATTATCTTTGCACCGTGAAGGCAAGCAATCTGTTCAAAAGGTTGATATACCCAAAAGCGAATCTCAACAAAAAAAAGATGTACGATGCATTCGCCAACCATTGGGTAGTGGTCACCGGTGCATCACGAGGCATCGGTGAAGCGTTGGTGCGCCGGCTCATCGCTTCGCATGCCAATCTTTTCCTCATCGCACGAAGCGAAGAGCAACTGCATTCACTTTGCAAAAAGGCACGTGAAGCAGGATGCAAAGCCGAGTATTGCGCAATCGATCTACGTGACAGGGAACGTCTCGACCAACTTTGCCAACACCTGAAGGGAACTTTGCCTTGTGTCGATTATCTTTTCTGCAACGCTGGTAAATCCATTCATCGCGACATCATCGATGCTCAAGACCGTATGCACGATTACGACAGGACTATGGACTTGAACTACCGCGCCCATGTCGCCCTTACTCTCGCACTTCTCCCCAAACTTTGCGAGAGCCAAGGGCATATCATCTACACGTCGTCGGTCAGCACCCTTTACCCACCCGCTCCAGGTTGGTCGGCGTACCATGCGTCGAAGTGTGCAGCCAACACCTGGTACGAGACGGCACGTACGGAATTGCGACGACAAGGCATTTCCGTTCAGATTGCTTATCTGCCACTCGTTCATACCGAGATGGCAGATGTGAATCCAGCATATCGCAATCTTCCAGGCTATACGGCCGATGAGGCCGCGTGCCAACTACTCCAACTGAGCCTTACACGACGCTTCGCTTACAAACCTTGGTGGGCACTTTTGTCAGCACCTATTGCCAACCTCTTTTCGCCCATAGTAAAGTTATTCTATTAATATGCACCGATCTCTTTTTCGTGCGCTATTCAATCTGCACTTCATTACACCCCTTGGCCTCATCCGCTGGGCATACTGTCTGGTGAGCGAAGGCGTGACACTGATGGCGGCATTGAAGTTCTCTGACCGATACTATCCGACAAAGTGTGCCGTGGTGTCGGAGAGATTGGTGATGAACTACAGCGAACTTTATCAATATGCCTGCCGTCTGGCATACCTGATGTACTCCGACTATAATCTGCGTCAAGACGATACGGTAGCAATGCTTTGTCGCAATCATACGGTGTCACTGTTGCTTCTACCTGCCCTTTCGAGGCTCGGTGTAAATGTGCTTTTGCTCAACACTGATTTAGGTACCGAAAAAATCGAAGAACTACTCAATCGCAACTCTTGCAAACTGCTTGTCTATGATAAGGAAAGGAAAGACGGTAGGAGCACTATAACTTCTCCCTACCCTGCTATCGATACTGATATTCTGTACGAAAAACTCTTTGCGAAAAACGAGGACAACGTCTTCTACCTTCCCCCAATTTTCCATGGTCCTGCCATCACAGTGATGACAGGCGGTACAAGCGGGCACTATACCGAGGCCACGCGTCATCCTTCGGTGACGCAATTCCTACCTCCATTCTTTGCCTTGCTACGTGATGTTGGCATCGGGGACTACAACAGTGTATTCCTCGCTCTACCCTTTTATCATGGTTTTGGATTGGCAACGCTGATCGTATCGCTCCTGATGGGAAAGAAAATATGCCTGATGCGGCATTTTGACGCCGGTCAGGCATTGAAGATAATTCGAAATGAAGAAATAGAGGTGTTGCCCCTCGTCCCTGTGATGCTGGCAAGGATGTGGCAGCAAGAAGGGGCGAAGGAAAAGATGAAAAGCCTTCGCTGTATTCTTTGCGGAGGTGATCACCTGGACCGCAAACTCGTCGAGACAACGCATAGCCAACTTGGCAACGTGCTCTACAATCTGTATGGCACCTCGGAGGCGGGTTTCTTCCTATTGGCTACACCCGATGATCTGTCACGGCATTCCGAGACAACATTGGGAAAACCGATTCGAGGCGTAAAGTGCAAGGTCGTGGAAAAAGATGCCGAAGGTGTGGGTACGCTATGGGTTCGTTCTGGTTGGGCTATGACGGGAAGAAATGACCAATGGCAGAGCACAGGTGACCTAGTTATGCAAGATACCGAGGGCTATTACTTCCATCGTGGCAGACGTGACGGACTGGTAGTCTGCGGTGGCGAGAATGTCTGGCCCGACAACGTGATGCGGGCACTCAGCTTACATCCCGCTATCGTGGCTTCACACGTCTATGCCGTGCCTCACCCCGAATTTGGAAATGTGCTGAATGCCCGCATCGAATTGCGCAAGGATGCTTCCTTGACTACGGCTGAAATCATCGAATGGCTTAGACCACGAATCTCCAGAGCCGAAATGCCTCACGAGATTATCTTCGGTCCCATCAGAATCAGCTCAACGGGGAAAGTATATTCAAGATGATATTGCCTTGACTAATCCGCACAAATGACAGCGGCCATATCGTTCAACTGCATACACATATCTCGGGTCAAAGGAATGCGTTGATTCTGATGCTCCCATGGCGCGAGGATAAGGAAACGCCCTTCGGCACAGGCCTCATAGTATTGATGCCCAGGCCTTGAGAAGGTGTTGAACCCCCAAGGCGTGAGGAAAATGAGAGGCAACCTCGCTTCAAGCATCGCTCGCATCACCGCCTGTTCCCCTTTTGAGATAGCCGGCGAAACAAGCACAGCGCCTTTACGAGCCCTTGCCAACATCTGTTCCACGGTCGCAGCAACTAGCTCATCAGATAGACTGCGAGAGCACTGCACCTGTACTCGCTCAGGATGATGCAGCAAGAAACGGTTTCCAATGGCTGCAAAAGTGTATGGGCCTATGGCAACGCCAAATCGAACACGGAAATAATCAGAATGAGCTTGTCTTATGGCCAACCGCCGAGGATTGTCACGCAAATACTGAAACCAACGTTCCAACTCTCCTGCCCCATCAAGTATGTGATCATTGTAGTTGCGAGAGAATAGGAATCCGTGAGCCCGCTTGTCCTCTTCACCACCGCCCTCCTTGTTCTCTATACCGCGACATTGTTGCAGCAACCGCCCCTCAGGCTCACACAACTCCCGGTAGCATTTGTTGCAGCCGGCCTTAAAGCCTTTTAGTACTATGCCCAGATGCTGTTGCATAGCACGCGTAATGAAAATGATGCCATGCAGATGATCTGGCATCAACTGTAAGGCCAAGGGCTTCGCCTCGGGATAATAGTCAGGAATGGACTGCCAACATTGCTTCACCGCCTCACCAAGAGGTGACAACTCTACCCTTGGAGCATCGGGACTACCCTCTGATTCAGAAACATCTCCCAAGAGGGTGCCAAGTATTGGACGGCGACCCTCCACCGTCATAGTAATGAGATAGATACATCGCGCCTCATAATCGTGCCCCACGCGACGGCGATGCATCGAGGGCTTCTTCTCTCCAGCAAATGGTTTGTGTTTCTCAAAGGATAGCTGGTCCATAGGCAAGTCTCTCTATGCTGCAACAATGTTGCAGCAAAGCAAACAAAAACTGGGAAAGCTAGATTACAATAGGTATTTCAGGATCGAACCGATCCATGTACTTCACCTTGAACAGATTGATTCGATGCAGACGGTCAATCTTCGCCTTGGTGGCTGGTTCAGGCTCGATACCCTCGCGGATATATTTGTCGAGGGTAGCGTAGGTGAAGCCCAATTTCACTTCATCGGGCGAACTGTGCGGCAGACCATCGTCAGGCACCTTATCAACCCATTCAAGAGGTAGGCCCAGCACTCGACCAATTTGCAGAATCTCGGTTACAGTAAGGAACGACAGTGGGCTGAAATCGCCTGCATTGTCACCATAGCGTGTGGCATAGCCAATCCAGTCCTCAGAGAGATTGCAGGTATTGACCACGCGTCCATTATTGGTTTGTGCAATGGCATAAAGCGTCACCATGCGCACACGAGGCGGCACGTTCTGCTTGGTCTGCACGGTCCATTCATCGACCACCGAATCATTCTCCTCCAACTTGAGGTTGTTCACCGCGTTGGTAATTGCTCCAATGGGAGCCACACAATAGCGAATGCCGATATAGCGCGAAATGCGGTCGGCATCGTTGATGGCCTGCCCATTGTCGGGCATTGCCACGCCAATGACGCGATCCTTGCCAAGAGCCTTGGCACAAAGGGCAGCAGCCACTGTCGAGTCCTTGCCACCTGACATGCCCAGCACAGCATTGCAGCCCGGGCCATTCTGTTCGAACCAGTCTCGAATCCATTGGATGACCTCTTCGGTCACTCTTTTTGCATCAAATTCCTTCATTGTATTATCTATTTTATTAGATTATAGTAACTATAGTGACTATAGGAACTATAAAAAACCATTTCCTCAGAATGTATAAGAGCAGCCCACGATCAAGCAACGCGAATTAGGCTTGGTCACGGTTGTCATGTCGTAGTCCTTGTTGGTCAGAATCTGCTTGCGGTCGGGCTGCAGGATGTCCTGTACGAAAGCATACATTGCCCATTGGCCTATCTGCTTCACGGCACGGAATGACCAGTAGAACGTTGGACGATTGTAGTAGTAACGATGCGTCTCTCGACCCGTGTAGAGCAGCACCGTGGCCAATGTCCAGCCCTTAGGCAACTCAAACTGTGGACGTGCCTTGAAACTGTAGGACCATGCCCGGTCGGACGACACGCTCTCACCATCGTAGTCAAGATACTGGCCATGGAAGCCCATCGTCATAGAAAAGAGTCCATACCTTACCTCACCCTCGGCGGCATAACGCAGGTAACTGTAGCGTGCATCGTTGATCCACGTCTTCACCGAACGCTGGGATGCCTCGTCATACGACGAAATCTGAGAGATATCGTCATCGATGCGCTTGTAGGCCAAACTGTGTGTCAGCGTCCAATGCTCGCCTGAATAGGTATAACTTCCCTTAATCTGACTATTCTTCGAAGGACCCAGATTGCTGTTACCCACAACAATCACGCCAATGCTGCTACCGATGTGGACGAAGGGATAGAGTTGCGTGTAAGTGGGACGTGCTATGTCGCGATCGTAACTCAGTACGAACTTGTTTTTCGCATTGAGCTTTGCGGTTGCCTTGGCTGAGAGCATCCAGTCGTTGTAGGTCTTGTCGTGACTGGCGGTCTGATGGTCGTCGATGTCGTTGATGAAATTCTCGTAGCGGAAGGTCGCATCGAGGATAAGCCAATTATGGGAATAGTTGGCCGAAAGTGAAGTCAGCGACGAATAGGTGTTGAAGTTGAAATCTGTTTCGGTGTCGCTGATGCTCATATCCTCGATGGTGTATTTCTCCTCGATGCCAAACTTGAATCCATTCCAAGTCTTCGACTGGAACCGTACCATAGCGTATGGGTCGAAGTTATGGAGTGTCTGGTTCTGCTCGCGCAGCGACGATTCGGAATGTGCCCCCCAAGTGTCCGACTCCACATCGGTGGGTTTGTAATTATACTTAAGATTGAGGCGTGTCGTCAGACGGCCCCACTCCTCGAAGTCCTGGATATACTGCAAGAGGCCACCCAACTTGAGGTCGCGGTTCGAACGACGCTGTTCCTCATAGTTCGACTCCTGCTCAGTACCATCAGCCTCATGGCCATTCTTTATAGTACTCTCGCTCACACGATTGTGGTCGAAACTTTCGAGTAAGCCAATGGTAAATATGCTTCCCTTGACAGGTTGGTAGTCGAGGCGCGTCGAGAAGTCCTGCTTCTCGTATTTAGTCAGGATGTTCGAACTGGTAAGTCGGTCGGCACCGCTCTTGAAGTCGGTCGAAACATCCTTCTCCGTATTCAGTTCACTGAAATCGACCGACAGTTGACTCGTCAGCAGCAGGTTGTCCTTCAAATAGGTGACATATCCCGAAGGCATGGCACGACCATTGCTGCTGGCACCCAGATAGGCTCCACCATAGACATGCGACGAGTCGGGTTTGTGTTCCAGTTCATCACCCACGTCGTAGGCATCCATAATGCGTTTGGCAATACGTTGAAATTCGTTGGTATCCTGTGCATGCAAGCCTACAGAGCCAACTAGGCTCAGTGCTCCTGCGAAGAAGACAATTTTTCCAATTCTTCTCATATGATAATAGTATGATGAAAGTGTTCGATGCGGCAAAGATAAGGTTTTTTGTCGGCATCTCCAAATTTTCGACCGATAGTTTGGTCTTTTGTTACCAATTTATGATAAAACGGACGAATAATTTTCCGTCATATCGTTTTTTTTATTACCTTTGCCGTGCAAAACCGAATATTGACAAACAAAATAATCCACGACCTATGAAACTCAAAAACCATATTCTAACCTTTCTGTTAGCTGCAAGTTCCTCACTATTTGCACAGAACTTGCTCCAAGGCTTCCAAACCCCGCCCCAAGAGGCTCGTCCTCGCGTGTGGTGGCACTGGATGGATGGCAACATCTCCAAAGACGGCATCCGCAAGGATATCGAATGGATGCACCGTGTCGGCATAGGCGGCTATCACAACTTCGATGCCGGCATGACCACACCGCAAGTGGTGGAGAAGCGCCTCACCTACATGTCGCCTGAATGGAAGGATGCCTTTCGTTATGCCGTCACCCTTGCCGATTCTCTCGGTATGGAGGTAGCCACTGCCAGTTGTCCCGGATGGAGCAACACCGGCGGCCCTTGGGTAAAACCCGAGCAGGGCATGAAGAAACTCGTCTGGCGCGAAATGAGAGTGAAAGGCGGCAAGCAACTCAACGTCGCCCTCCCTGCCCCCTTCCACACCACCGGCTTCTTCCAGAACGTGGCGGCCTCCAGCAGCGCTACTACCTTCATCCCCTCAGAAGGTGGCCCCGAATGGTACAAGGACCTCTATGTGCTGGCAGTTCGCTTGAACAAGGCAGACAAGACTTTGCTGCAACTCGGTGCCAAGGTCACATCGAGCGGTGGCACATTCACCGTCGAACAACTCACCGACGGAGACCTGGCCAATGCCGGTGAACTGCCGCGCGACGACGAACGGGGATACTCCTGGATACAGTATTCGTTCAAGCGTCCTCAGACCTTCCAGGCCCTAAGCGAGGTCGATAGTTATACTCGTAGCGAATGGGGAGCAACCCCTGCACCCGTCAGCAAGCGACTTGAGGTGAGCGACGACGGACTCTCCTATCGCAAGGTTTGCGACATCCCTCATGGAGGTGCCGCTCGCCAAACCATCGAGTTCGAACCCGTCACGGCACGATACTTCCGCGTCACGTTCGACAATCCTGTCCTCAATAACCCCTATGCTGCCTTGTCGCCTGTTCCTATTCCAGAACCGACATTTACTCCCGTGGCCGAACTGGTGCTCTATCCAGTTCCACGTATCAACCACGCCGAAGAGAAGGCTGGCTATGCCACTCCTTCCGACCTTATGGAACATCCCACTTTCGCTCGTGCTGACGAAGTGGTCGGCACACAGGATGTCATCGACGTGACCGACAAGGTCGATGCTGAAGGCAACCTTCATTGGAATGCACCCAAAGGAGACTGGACCATCTATCGATTCGGCTATTCGCTGACAGGCAAGACCAATCATCCTGCTGCGACAGAAGCCACTGGCCTCGAAGTGTCGAAGATCGACAAGGATGCCTTCACCGACTTCCTGACCTACTATCTCGACACCTACCGCGATGCCACAGGAGGACTGATGGGCAGTCATGGTCTGCAATATCTGCTGATCGACAGTTATGAAGCCGGTTGGGAGACCTGGGCACCAAGGATGCCACAGGAGTTCGAACAGCGTCGAGGCTACAGTCTGTTGCCATGGCTACCCGTGCTGACGGGACAAGTCATCGAAAGCGCTGAGCGCAGCGAGCAGTTCCTCTTCGATTGGCGCACCACCATCGGCGAACTCATCGAGGAATGCATGTATGCCAATGCCGACCGCATCGCCAAGCAGTACGGACTGGGCACTTACTTCGAATCGCATGAGAATGGACGTCTTTACCTCGTCGATGGCATGTCGGCCAAGAGTAAGGCTGACATCCCGATGGCTGCCATGTGGACCTTCATTCCTGGTCAAAAGTCTGCCAATTCGACAATCGAGATGGCCGAAAGCGACATTCACGAATCAGCATCTGTTGCCCATCTCTACGGTAAGAAGTTCGTCGCAGCCGAATCACTCACTGCCAATGGTTTGGATGGTGGAGCCTACAGTTTCTTCCCTGGAAAACTAAAGCCCACAGCCGACCTCGAGATGGCCAATGGTGTCAATCGCTTTGTGATACACGAGAGCGCTCACCAGCCCGTCGATGACCTCAAGCCCGGACTTGGCCTGATGATCTTCGGACAATGGTTCAACCGCAACGAGACGTGGGCCGAACAGGCCAAGGCCTGGACCGACTATCTGGCACGTTCCTGCTACCTTCTGCAGCAAGGTCGCAACGTGGCTGACATCCTCTATTATTATGGCGAGGATGACGTAGTGACCAGCCTTTTTGCCTTCCAGCATCCCGACATCCCTTACTCCTACAATTTCGACTACCTCAACAAGGAGGCATTGCTCGACCTCATCTCCTACGACGGCAAGCATTTCGTAACGCCTTCAGGCAACCAATACAAAGTGCTCATCATTGACCCACGCTGCGAGCATGTCTCTGCACCCGTGAAGGCAAAACTGGAGGAGTTGCGTCGTCAGGGAGCACCCATCTTCGATCTTCGCACACAGACGATGGCTGAAGCTCTCAAGGGTATCCGTCCCGACTTCATAGCCGATGATATGACCGACCTGCGCTACGTTCACCGAAAGACTGCCGATGCCGACATCTATTGGGTCAACAACCGCCGCAACACAGCCCGTCAAATCAATGCCACCTTCCGCGTCAGCGGCCTCAAGCCCATGCTTTGGCACCCCGAAACAGGAAAGGCAGAAGAAGTCTCGTACGAGATGCATAACGACGTGACCATCGTTCGTCTGAATCTTGCCATCGACGACGCCGTCTTTGTCGTATTCGACGAAAAGACCGACGTCCGCAAAGTGGAATTGCCCACCCAGCAGGAAGTTCTGTTCCGCCACGTCGATACCCCGTGGACGGTGCAATTCGACGAAGCGTGGGGTGGCCCGAAGGAAACAACCTTCGACCCGCTCATCTCCTACACCGAATCGTCTGACGAAGGCATCCGTTACTATTCCGGCACTGCCATCTACCGCAATACGCTCCGCATCAGCGCTCCCGAACTCAAGCAAGGCCGTTTCGTACTCAACCTGGGCGAAGTGGGCTGTATGGCCGAAGTTATTGTCAATGGTAAAAACCTCGGAATACTTTGGAAGAGACCATATACCGTCGATGTGACCGATGCCCTAACTGCAGGTGAGAACACCTTGGAGATACACGTCATCAACCAATGGACGAACCGCATCATAGGTGACCTGCAGCCTAACTGCTCTAAACGATACACGTTCCCTGCCTTCAACTACTTCTATCGTCCCGATTCCCCACTCCTGCCCGCAGGTCTGATGGGACCCGTCGATATCATACTCAGACAAGAGCAATGAAGGCGGCAAGCCACAAATTGAGTGGCGCGACGAATGGCGCATCGAGGATTACAAATAAGATTTCCTATACATTATTTATATAGAATATGAAACACCCCATCACACTTCTTCTGACTGCTCTTCTAGCAGTCTCGGCATCCGCAACTGCCCAAACCAAGACGTTCGAAAAGCCCCTCTATGGAGCTGCCTATTACAGCGAGTACACCCCCACTGACCGTCTTGACGAAGACATACGTCTGATGAAAGAGGCGGGACTTACCGTAGTGCGTGTCGGCGAATCCACATGGTCGCTCTTCGAACCTCAGGACGGACAGTTCGAATTCGCATGGATGGACCGCATCCTCGACAAGTTGCACGCTGCCGGCATCAAGGTCATCCTCGGCACACCCACCTACTCCATCCCCTCGTGGATGGCTGCCGAGCATCCCGAAGTGTTGTCACACACCATCGACGACAAGCAGAGTTACTACGGCATCCGTCAGAATATGGACCTCAAGAACCCCACCTATCTGCGCTACTGCGAACGCATCATCCGCAAGATGATGGAACACTTTGCCCAGCATCCCGCCATCATCGGCTATCAGGTGGACAACGAAGTCGAGGCGCGCAACATCGACAACCCCGACTACTTCGAAGGCTTCCGCGAATACATCAAGGAGGAGTTCAAAGGTGACCTCAAGGAACTCAACCGTCGCTGGGGTCTCAACTACTGGGGCATGAACATCAACAAATGGGAGGACTTCTACGACCGCAAGGGTGTGACCAACCCTTCGTACAAGGTGTGGTGGGAACGCTGGAACCGCAAGGTGACCGCCGACTTCCTCAACTGGCAAGTCGATATCGTCAACGAATATCGTCGTCCCAATCAGTTTGTCTTCCATTGCTTCATGCCTTATTTCTGCAACATCGACCAGGTGGAGGCCTTCCGCCAGATGGAATATCCTGCCATCAACGTCTATTACAACATGCAGGATCAGCAGGATGGTGCCTGGATAGGCTATTCGTGCGACTTCATGCGTCCCGTTTCGAAGCACCACAACTTCCTCATCACCGAAACCAATGCACAAGGTACCGGATGGTCCAGCCGTGACCAATGGCCTCCCTACGATGGTCAGTTGCGCCAGAACATGTACGCGTTCCTCTCAGGCGGTGCCAACATGGTGGAATACTGGCATTGGTCCACACTCCACTACGGTCAGGAGACATATTGGCGCGGCATTCTTGGCCATGAAGGCTTGCCCAACCGCGTCTATGCCGAATTCCAGCGGGGTGCATCCGAACTCGACAAGGTAGGCGACCGCCTCGTGAACATCCAGAAACAGAACCGCGTGGCCCTTCTCTTCAGTCACGACTCGAAGCATGCCCTCGACTTCATGCCCTACACCGACCGCGACCAGTACAAGGACTTCCTACTCTACGATGCCCTTTATCGCCAGAACATCGAGTGCGACATCCTGCTTGTCGACAAACCTGAGATGCAGGACTTCTCCAAATACGACATGCTCGTCGTCCCATCGCTTTACGTGGCCACCGACGAACTTTTGCAGAAGATCAGCGACTTTGTCAAGAATGGCGGCGAAGTGGTGATGCTCTTCAAGAGCGGCTACACCGACTTCGACAATGCCGTGCGTCCTGTGCTCGCTCCCGGCCCCCTTGCCGAAGCCTGCGGTTTCACCTATCAGGAGTATTCGTCCATCCAGCAACTGCCGCTTCGTCCCAACGACCTTGGAGCCAACGACAACACCGTCAGCACATGGATGGAATTCCTCCAACTCACCACCGCCCAGCCCCTCGCTACCATCGAGCATCCCTTCTTCGGCAAATGGCCATGCATCACCGAGAACGCCTACGGAAACGGCCATCTCATCTACATCGGAACGCTGCCCAGCACCGAACTCATCCAGAAACTATTGGCACGTGCTGCCGACCGTAAGCAGATTCTCACTGCCGAACGTCAAAACACGTTCCCCATCATCCTTCGTTCGGGTGTCAACGATTATGGCAAGAAGATCCATTACATCTTCAACTATTCCTACGAACCGAAAACCATCACCTACCCCTTCGGCAACAGCCGCTCTTTGCTCGACGGCCAGTCGCTCAAGGCCAACGCCTCCATCACCATCGAACCATGGGGCGTAGTAATCGGAGAAGAGAAATAGACAAAAGCATCCTGCAATCGAGTAGGAGGTAAACGCTAATCGTAGGCGTTTATCTCCTACTTTCACGTTTACCGACCTCTCACACCACCGTACGTGCCGTTCGGCATACGGCGG
>CACXTQ010000005.1:0-117743 GCA_902770595.1 uncultured Bacteroidales bacterium
TGCCATAAAGTGCTTCAGTCCGAGCAGCGCGTACATCTTCGTAAACGAGCGCAAGTTCCGCCGTGACTTCCAGATGGGCTACACGAAATCCAAGAAGTTGCTCGATGCGATCTTCAAGGGTCATCCGCTCTTCGAGGTGAAGCGACTCGCCGACGGAAGGACAGTCATCGTAGCACGTTCGTTCAAGAGGCTCTACGGCTACTGGATGACGCTCAGGACCGGAGAGACCAGCCTGGCGATGAGTGTCGCCAAGATGGACTGCCGCAGCCGAGGCAACATTCGCATAGCGGAAATCGAAAAGGAGGATCCTTTCCGTCGCGGCGCGAAAAATCTGAGTGATCGAGCGAAAGCTCATAACCCGAGTAATAACCTGATAAACAACAAACAAAATGATTGACGAAATCAAAACTGTCAGTACCGTAGAGGAGCTCTACAAGAGCAATGGGGCTCCCACGGGTGAAATTATCGTCGATGCCGTGGTGGACAATGTCAAGCGAACCACGACACACTCCTCTGCCGACATCGCCCTCCTTCTGAAGGTGAAGAACCTGACGTGGCTGAGTGGCGCCATGCAGCTGCTGGTGGGACTGCCTCTGCAGGAGTTCATCTTCCGCTGGCGTCTGATGCAGGCCATCGACCTGCTCGACAATCCCGAACTGTCGGTGGCCGAAGTGGCCAGGCGCACCGGATTCAGTAGCGAGAACTATCTCATCTCGGTCTTCCGCCGTCGTCTGGGCATCACTCCCTACGCCTATCGCAACGGCACCGTCCTCCGCAACGGCAGGTATCCGTTCAACCAATCCGCGCACGACCGCAAGATGCTCCTCAAAAAGGCAGCCGAACTCAAGTCGCGCAACGACGAGCCCGCTCCGAATGCAGAGTAGCCCCTTTCCAATCGAGGCATACAGATTCCATCGACCAAATCTTTATTCTCCGCTCGGACCATACAGATTTCATCTACCAAATATGTATGCCGCGCTCGGACCATACAGATTTCATCTACCAAATATGTATGCCGCGCTCGGACCATACAGATTTCATCTACCAAAACAGTATGCCTCGATTGGACCATACAGATTTCATCTACCAAAACTGTATGCCGCGGTTGGAGCATACAGATTTCATCTACCAAAACTGTATGCCTCGCTTGGACCATACAGATTCTATCTGCCAAATCTGTATGCCGCACTCGGAGCATACAGATTCCATCTACCAAAACTGTATGCTCCTACAAGAGTATAATGATTTCGCATACCAAATCTGTATGCTACAATGTAACGGGTCCAATTCTGTATAGTGAATTGGACCCGTACTATTTGAAAAAGAATAAAAAGATTGAAAAACGACTCTCTTGCTACGAGAGCGGTTAGATGATCACTTCAAAAAGCCGTTTGCCGTTCCATTCAATCCATTGCGGCTCTGCTTCATGCTTGTCTTTCGAAAAGTCGAAGGTGACGAGGTAACCTTCGTCCATGTTTCTCGTTGCGAGATAGGCTGCCAACTGATCTCGGCCACTCTCCTCGTACTTGTCTCCTCTCCAAATCTTCAACTCGATGATGAATTCCTGTTGACCGTAAGTCACTACCAAATCCATACGTCGATTGTCGCGTGTCTGAGGTTCAACGTAATAGAAGCCTGTGCCGTTGATGATGGGTTTTAGGAAAGTGAGGAACAACAACCTTCCCTCTCGTTCGAGAAAGGGCACGGTGCTGTCGCGATATTCCTCGTGCATTAGGTCGGCAAAGCGTCGGATAACGAAATCCATCTGTAGTTGTCCGTCACGGACATAGTTGAGTTGTTGACGTAGTTTGCCCATATCGGCGATGCTTTGCTCAGCGATGAAGTAATTGTTCAGCACCTCTTCAAAGATGATGTTATGGATGCGTACTTTGCGCGAGGCATCGTAACGGATGATACTGAACATTGTGGCAAAGTCCATCATCGGATTGTTGGCATCGTAAGTAATTGTGTCGCCCAGTATGGAAAGAGAATAGATAAATCGTTTCAATTCCGGGTACTCCTCCAGATTCTTTGTCAAGCTGGTGAAGAGGGTATTCTTCTCCAAAATAGTCCGCTTGGTGGCAGTTTGCACTCCTTCCAAGGTCCAATTTTTATCCAATTCTTCGTCGATGACTTTGCACAATTTGCTCACCAGGAACGGATAACCATTGGTATATTTGTAAATCTCCTCACTGATGGCCTTGATATCCATTCCAGTATGGTTGTCTGCTTCGTAATCGGTGAGCATCTGCGCTATCTCGTCCGCTTGGAAAGTCATATCCACTTTAAAGTCGGCTGCAATGTTCCAAGGTGAGTTATATTTCTTTTCAGCATCGGGACGCAACTTCAATTTCAGATTCTTCACGTCATATACGCCAGCCAATATGACGCTGAAAAAGGTGGAATCCAAGCCGCTCAAACTACGCTCCAAATATTTGTTTCGCAGCATCCCGAGAAAGTTGAGGAACAATTGATTGTCACTGCTCTTATCAACTTCGTCGATAGTCAACACAACAGGCTTTGCGCTTGTTTTGCAAAATTTTGTGATTACCGAAGCCAATTCTTCAATCGACTTGGCTACGCTTTCTTGCCAAATACTTACCAGTTCATCATCTGCTTTTATTGAAGCGAGACGATTTGTCATCATCTTGGAGAATGTAGCGACGAATGTCTCTTCCGAGGCGAATGCACTATCTCCCAATCCTTCGAAACTCATCGGCACAACGAGGTAGCGATCTGACATTCGGCGCCAGATCATCATCAGCGTGGTTGTCTTTCCGTATTGACGAGCACGATTGATGGTAAAGTATTCTCCCAAATCAACCAATTCCTCTACATATTTGAATCTTTTGGCAGAATCGACCATATAGTGCCATTCGGGGTTGCAACTACCTGTAATGTTGAATCTTTTTCTCATAGTTCAAACTCTTAGAATTCGCGAGAGCCATTTCTCGCTGTTTCACGGTGCAAATATACGATTTATTTTCCAAAAAGCAAAAGAAAATCGTAGGAATCGCAATAATTTTCTGTTTCCTATGTTCATAGACCACTTCTTAACCTTCCTCTCTACCATTATCTGCACTTTTCGCAAAATGTTTTTCGGTCAAAACTGCACTTTTCGCAAAATGTTACGTCTTTTGATGCCAAAAAGAATCTATTTCAGCATTTTTGTATTGAAAAAAATTGCGATGGAAAGCCATCAGGCAATCCATCGCAAATCGAAACGGTTAATTCAAGTGATTAACGAGCAGTTACGTACTTGTGGAGTGTAGCACGTACGGCACCGGGACCGGCATAGAGTTCCTTGACCATACCCTCGATCTTTTCGCCGAGGCCGACTTCGTAGAGATCGACAGCGAAGACATCCTTGCGGCTGAAGAGCTGGTGCAGGCAGCTGAAGTCCTGGTCGGGCTTGCCGAGTTCGAGCGGAGCCACGATGGCCTGCAGTTCGGCGAGCAGCGGGTCGGTGGAAGGAGTGAAAGGTTCGCCCATATCGTCGAGGCCCTTCAGATAGCGTGCATAGCCTGCCAAGGTGAGCGGGATGAGCACGAGGTTGTCCTTGTCGAGGCCACGGGCCACATACTTTTTGATGGTCTCACCGAAGCGGATGGGCAGCTTCTGCGATGTGTCGGTGGCGATACGCTGGGGAGCATCGGGCATGAATGGGTTGGGCAGACGACGGTTGATGACGGTGCCGATGAACTCGTAGGGATTCAGTACACCGGGATCGGTAACCACTGGCATTGCCTCGATGTAGCCAATCTTCTGGATGAAGGCACGCAGGTCGGGGTCGGCCATCTCGGCAGAGATGAGCGTGTAGCCGAGCATGCAGCCATAGATCGACATGGCGGTGTGGAGTGGATTGAGGCAGGTGGTCACCTTCATGGTCTCGACCTTATCGACAGTCTCGCGGGTGGTGTAGAGTGCACCTCCGAGTTCGAGCGGTGGACGACCATTGGTGTAGTTGTCCTCCACAACGAGGTACTGCACCTCTTCGGCATTGACGAAGGGAGCGGTGTAGGTGTGACGCTCGGTGATGATGGTCTGGTTGTCCTCGAAGCCATCGGCAGCGAGCATGGCCTGTACCTTCTCGTGCGGACGTGGGGTGATCTTGTCGATCATCGACCAGGGATAGGTCACCTTGGTCGAGTCCTGCAGATAACCGAGGAAGTCGGCAGGAACAAGCTCCTGCTCAACCCACTTGCGTGCATAGGCCTGCACACCAGCCTTTACCTTGTCGCCATTGTGCGAGCAGTTGTCGGTGCTCTGCAGCGTGATGGGCAGTTGTCCTGCCTGGTAGCGAGCGAGCATCAGCACGGCGAGCTTGCCCATGGCGAAGACGGGCTTGAGGCCGCGCTCGAGGTCGGCTGGAGCCACGCTGTAGCCCTTCTCGGTGATGGTGAAGGTCACCATCTGCAGGCTTGGCTGACGGAAGATCTCGACGAGGCGTGCCCAGTCATCGGCAAACTGATAGTCGGCCTTGAGGCTCTCGGTAACAGAGGCGATGACCTTCTTCTCGATGGTGCCCGTCGATTGGAGGCTGACGAGGAGCGACAGGTTGTCGTAGGGACGATAGGCCTTGTCGATGATCTCGTAGTCGAAGCTCTCGGCCACGATGACGCCACGGTCGTACTTGCCGCTGTTGAGGGAATCGTTGAGGATGGCAGCGGGGAAGGCACGGAAGATGTTGCCGGCACCGAAGTGCACCCAGGTGGGCTCGTCGTGCGTCTTCTTTGCCACTGCTGCGATGTCAAACTTTGGAAGCTCATATCCTTTGGCTTCCCATTCGGCAGCGTTGAAGCTGCCTGAAGTGATTTCTTTTAATTTCATGAGACTATAATTAAAGATATTTGGTGGCTTGAGGATCTAGAGAAAAAAACTACTTCTCCCTCGGGCTCTCGACCCCCTTCAAGTGAGAGGGATCGTAGCCGCCGAGGTCGATGACGACCTTTTCGACCACAAGACCTGGGTCGAGCGGACGGATGGTGAGGTGATGGAGGTCACTGGAAGAGATGGGCAGCTCGGTGACCGTCTCGATGATGCGGGTGGCGGCGATGGCGTACATCTCGTTGGTGTTCTCCTCGATGTAGCGGCTGTTGTAGTTGACTTCAACGGCCTCGCCATTGTCGAGCTGAAGCGTATAGCGATGGCCTTCCTTGCGCAGGAAGGGCAAGGTGCTGTTGGTGATGATGTGCACCTTGACGCTCGTCCCCTCGAAGCCTTCGGCACGGAAAGCATAGTCGAGCGAAGCGCCTTCGCAGGCTGCATTGTGGGGCAGCAGGGCAACGCCCGAAAGGGTGCGGCCCAAGGTGGGCAGAATGGTCCACGTGCCGTCGGCACTGGGACTCGCCTCGAAGTAATGTTCGGCCTCGATGCTCACCTGCCCGTTGTAGGCCTTGAAGACGTAGTGCGGGGCTTCGGGCTTGGCAGCCTTGTCGGCATCGATACGAACGACCTTCGGGCATACCTGCACATCGGGCTGCTGCCATGATCTGTAGCCGATATGGGTCTGATCCATCAGATGGTTCCACTTGCCTCCACCGATGCTGTGATATTCACGCGTCAGCTCGGCATCGCGGGCGAAGCACTGCTCCACAAGGTCGGCATAACAGTTGGCACGCGGGTCACCCAGGGCAGCGAGATAGAGGTTCTGCGCCTGCGCATAGTACATCTCGTATAGGTTGGCCATCGACTGGATGGGGAAAAGAATCAACTGATGATAGGCGTCGCGTGCCGGGGCGGGCACCTTCTGCCACAGGCGATAGGCATCGGCCTCGAGCGCCTTGTACTGGAGCATCGCCTGCTCCCACTCTCCGCTCTGCAGGTTGTAGGTGCGCCAATTCAAGAGCTCGGGGGTGACGCGGCTGTTGTAGCGGAGGTAGGTCTCCAAGAGACGGGCCGCTTCGCGGGAAAGGGTTGAGGGGTTCGAGGGGCTTGAAAGGTTCGAAGGGTTCGAGAGGTTCGAAGGGTTCGAGAGGTTCTCTCCTAGCATCTGGGAGCAGAAGTCGAGGGCGTGCTGGTGGACGGAGCTGATGTCGGCGTAGTCGTTGGGACGCCAGGCCATCTTGAGGAAGAGGTCGATGGGATGCTCCATGGGCTTGAGGTCGCCCACATTGAGAATCCAGAGGTCGTCGATGCCATATTCGTAGCACAGGCGCATCTGTTCCCACAGGTGGTTGGTGGTGGTGACGTTGGCCCACTTGGTGTTGCGCGGGCCACCCACGTAATCGACGTGGTAGTACATGCCCCAGCCGCCCTTGCGGTTCATGAGTGCCTCTTTGGTGCGCGTAGCCGAAACGTTGGCTTCGGGCACACGACGAATGTCGCCCCAGTTGTCGTCGCAAAGCATGATGAGCACATCGTCGGGCACATCGAGACCCAGGTCGTAGAGATGCTGCACCTCCTTGTAGAGTGCCCACATCTGAGGCGTCTTGTCGGCCTTCTTGCCTGTCACCTCGGAGATGATGCGACGCTGGTTGCTGATGATATTCTCAAGCAGTTTCTTGTTGTATTCGTCGAGGTTCTGAGCCAGGTGATCGAAGCCCTCCTTGCCGCCCAGACCGGTATCGCCATCGCCACGCATACCGATGGTGATGAGGTCCTCGGTGCCCTTGGAGCGCTCGATGCCATCGCGGAAGAACTGGTCGATGACGGGCTTGTTGACTGCATAGTCCCAGCGAGCCTCGGCAGGCGCCTCATCGTCATTACGGGCACCTGCCTCCTTCATCTTTGCGTGCTTATAGCGCACCCATTCCTGATGGTTGCGTGCCATGGGTTCGTGATGCGAAGTGCCCATGATGATGCCCATCTCATCGGCCAGCGGGCCGTTGAGCGGGTCGTCGAAATAGAAGGCATTGCCCCACATCGCGGGCCAAAGGTAGTTGCCTTTCAGACGGAGCAGCAGTTCGAAGACGTGTTCGTAGAAGAGGTGGTTGAAGCCGCGTGCATAGGTGTTGCCCCAAGGATCGACGGGAAGGTTCTCGCACTGGCTGTCGGGGAACTTCTCCTTCACCCAACCCGAAAGACAAGGAGCCTCGTCGTTGAGGAAGATGCCACGATAGCGAACTGTGGGTTCCCCATCGGAGTAGATACCGGGAAGGAGGAAGATGCTATCGCGCTTAACAATGGGCATATCGGCCCACCATGCCCATGGCGAAACGCCCAACTGACGGCTCAGTTCGTAGATTCCATATTCAGTGCCTCGCTTGTCGCTGCCCGCGATGACGAGCATCCGGCCAGTCTTGCCTTTGTACAAGACCCCGGCATCAAGCAATGTGATGATATACTTCTCTCGTTTACCTTTCAGTTCCTTGGCATCAATGGCCTTGCGCTTGACCAATTGCTGGATATCTCTGCTCTTCTCAACCGAGCCGACAAGGATAACCGCAGCATCGCCTTCGGCCTGGTTTAGAATCCTGGCAGCACTTTGTCCAGTGACCTGTTCGAAGTCCTTGCTTAGGTTATCGAGTGCACGACGGATGCCGGGATAGTCGTTCTGGTCGAAGACAATCTGGACAGGGCCCTGCTGTGAGGGATAGATGCAGAGGGCATTGTCCTGGTCTTGGAAAGAGACAAACTGATTGGCCGCCTGCATCGCAGTTGTCAAAGACAGTGCTAAAAGAAGCACTATGGATGTTAGAATCTGTTTCATGTAACAGGTGAAAAATAAGGCTTCGATTAAGAAATACGGTGCAAAGATAGTAAATTCCTGGGATTATTCGCCTATCGGAATGCGATTTTTTTGCATTTTACACCTTTTAAATATAAATAAAAAAGAAAATGCAACAAAAACAATAATGATTTACGCGAACTTGCAACCCATTTGCAAAACAATTGGCCTACCTTTGCAGCGAGCTTTTAGAATAGTCAAAATATAAATATAATAATTGTTGTAAAAATATGGCACACGAACATCATCATCATCACGATGAAGAAGAAGAGGTATGCAAGAGCTGCACGCATTCGCACGAACATCATCACCATCACCACGACGAACATGATGAAGAAGGGCATCATCACCACGACCACGATGAAGAAGGACATCATCATCACCACCATCATGACGAAGGCGGAATGAAGGAATCGGTCATCAAGATTGCAGTGGCCATCGTTCTTCTCCTCATCGCAGTATATATCGAGCACAACTACGCATTGCCCACCTGGCAACTGCTGCTCATCTATCTTGTCCCCTACCTCGTGGTAGGCTTAGGCACCATCAAGGAAGCCATCGAAGGCGTGATGGAAGGCGAACCATTTGACGAAAACTTCCTCATGACCATCGCGACACTGGGCGCTCTCTGCATCGGATTCCTCCCAGGTGCCGAGACGCAGTTCACCGAAGCAGTCTTCGTAATGCTCTTCTTCCAGATCGGCGAACTCTTTGAAGGCTATGCCGAAGGAAAGAGCCGCGAATCGATTTCGCACCTGATGGACATCCGTCCCGATACGGCCAACGTGGAACGTGAGGGCAAGGTGGTGGCCATCGCTCCCGAAGAGGTGGCCGTGGGCGAAACCATCGTCATCCGTCCGGGTGAAAAGGTGCCCCTCGATGGAGAGATCGTCGAAGGGCAGACCAGCCTCAACACCGTGGCATTGACGGGCGAAAGTGCTCCGCGCGATGTGGTAGAGGGCGACGAGGTCATCTCGGGTTGCATCAACATCTCTGGACTCATCCGCGTGAGAACCAGCAAGACTTTCGGCGAATCGACCGTTTCGAAGATCATCCAACTGGTAGAAAGCGCATCGGACCACAAGTCGAAGAGCGAAGCCTTCATCACACGTTTTGCCCGCATCTACACACCTATCGTGGTCTTTGCAGCCATCGCCCTTGCCCTGCTTCCACCCTTGTTCTGCACGGGCGGATTCATGGCGAACTTCCCCACCTGGCTCTACCGCGGATTGATGTTCCTCGTAGTAAGTTGTCCCTGCGCCCTGGTCATCAGCGTTCCGCTCACCTTCTTTGGTGGCATCGGTGGTGCCTCACGCAATGGTATCCTCATCAAAGGCGCCAACTATATCGACCAACTGGCAAAGATCAATACTGTCGTATTCGACAAGACCGGCACCCTCACCGAAGGAGTATTCGCCGTCACGGCCGTGCATCCCGACAAATACGACGAAGAACATCTGCTGCATCTGGCTGCACACGTTGAGCACTACTCCACCCACCCCATCGCACAGGCGCTGCGCGATGCCTATCCGGAAGCCGACCATGACGGATGCAGCCTGGAAGAGGTCGAGGAAATTGCCGGACATGGCATCAAGGCCAAGGTCAATGGTCGCAAGGTATGCGTGGGCAACAACAAGATGATGCAGGCCCTCGGAATCGCAGAGCATACCTGCGAACTGGTGGGCACCATCATCCATATCGCCATCGACGGCATCTATGCCGGGCATATCGTCATCAACGACCGCGTGAAAGCCGATGCCAAGGAGGCCATCGACCAACTGCACCAAGCGGGTGTCAGCAAGGCCGTGATGCTGACGGGCGACCGACAGGAGGTGGCCGAAGATGTTGCCAAGGCATTGGGCCTCGACGAAGTGCATGCCGAACTGCTGCCGACCGACAAGGTTGCGCTCTTCGACAAACTCGTACAGGAAGCCAAGGGTCCAAACAAAGAAAAAGGCCAAGCACAGGGCCTGGCCTTTGTGGGTGACGGCATCAACGATGCGCCGGTATTGGCACGCGCTGATGTGGGTATCGCCATGGGTGGACTGGGCAGCGATGCTGCCATCGAAGCAGCCGACGTTGTCTTGATGGACGACAAGCCTTCGAAGGTTGCCCTGGCTATCAGGATTGCACGCCGCACCATCGGCATCGCCAATCAGAACGTGATCTTCGCCATCGGCGTGAAGGTGCTGGTGCTCCTGCTTGCCGCCTTTGGTCTGGCTACAATGTGGATGGCTGTCTTCGCCGATGTCGGTGTCACCGTCCTGGCGGTGCTCAATGCGATGAGAGCACTGCACAGGGGCAGCGCGTCGTAACGCGCTGCCCCTGTGGGGGGATGAGGGGTTCGAAAGGTTCGAAGGGTTCGAGGGGGGGCGAGAGGGTCGAACCTTTCGAACTTTTCAGAACTTTTCAGAACCTTTCAGAACCTCTCTTAACCCTTACATAAGTCCCTTCTTCTTCATCCTTTCCACGAGGAAGGGCTTCATCTGACCCTTGCGATCGAACCAGAGCGGATAATCGGAGCGACCCTTGATGGGCCAATCGTTCTTCCAGGAATCGGCATCGGTGACGCCCCAAGCGGTGACGCGACGCACGTTCTTGGCATACTTATCGACGATGTTGAGGAAGGTGGTCATGCGCTCGTTCCAAACAGCAGACACGCTGTCGGGCAAGGCTTCGGCATAAGGATTGAGTTCGGCACGATACTCCTCGGTGTCGCTCACGTTGGCACCAAAGTTTACAGAAGGCAATGCACTCATATCGACTTCAGTGAACTGCACATCCACACCGGCTCCGATGAATGCCTTGATGCTGGCCTCGAATTCCTCCCAAGAAGGATGATCCATGCCCATATGGCTTTGCAAGCCTACAGCATCGATGCGGATGCCACGTGCCTTGAGCTTCTTGACAAGTTCGACCACGCCTGCACGCTTACCGGGCTGAGCCATCGAATAGTCGTTGTAGTAGAGTTCGGCATCAGGGTCTGCCTCCATGGCGCACTGGAATGCCCAGGGGATGAACTCCTCGCCAAGAATCTGATAGAAAAGTGAAGGACGATAACTGCCATCATCGAGGATAGCCTCGTTGACAACATCATAGCCCGTGATGCGACCCTTATAGCGAGTCATAACGGTGGTGATATGATCCTTCATGCGCTGTTTCAGCACTTCGGGCGTCACCTGCTTGCCCTTGTCATCGACAAAGAACCAGGGAGCGCACTGGCTGTGCCAGATCAGGCAATGGCCGATGATCTGCATATTGTTGTCTTCGCCAAACTTCACAAAGCGGTCGGCATCGTCCCAGAAGTAGGTGTTCTCCTCGGGATGTATCTCCTCGCACTTCATGCAATTTTCGGCCACGATGCTGTTGAAGTGCTGCTTGATGATGGCAACACCCTCGGCATCCTTCTGGTTACTCTGGTTCACATTAATGGCCACGCCGACGGTATAGTCGGGGAAGGCATCGGTAAGTTTAGGTTCTACAACCTCAGCGGTCTTTGGCTTTGAGCCACAGGCTGCAAGAAGCAGGGCGCCGACAGATAGGAAAAGGAATTTTTTCATTGTTTTTTAGGGATATTTAGGGATATTAGGGATGTTTAGGGATATTAAGGGACGATACCTTCGCCTGGGAATTATTGGGGATATGAAGGGATATTTGGGGATTTTTAGGGATATTAAGGGACGTTACCTTCACCTGGGAATTATTGGGGATATTAAGGGATGTTTGGGGATTTTTAGGGATATTAAGGGACAATACCTTCGCCTTGTTGAGGGGGCCAAGAGAAAAAGGGGACCCAAAAACATACGTCCCTTAAAATCCCTTAAATTCCCTTAGAATCCCTTAATATCCCTTAGATTCACTTATACTCGTAAAGCTTTACATGCAGGATCTGCCAGTCGTCGACACCGATACGGATGTGGCGGCCCTGGTGGTCCTGATCGCCATTGAGGCGACGAAGGTATTTGAGCGAACCATCGCTAGCAACCACCACCTGATCGCAATAGGCGATGCCGATGCGACGGGCACCGCTCCATTGGTCTTCGGTGGTGCGTTGGTTGGTGCCGGCCTCGACAAAGCCGTCTTCGCCCAGTTTCTTCTGTATCTGCTGTTCGCCTTCGTTCTCAAACTGCACGACGACGCCATTTCCTGCGAGCAGATATTCGTACTTGTTGAGACGGATGAGCAAGGCACCGGATACGGGCCAGGGTGTGCCGTCGGTGGCACGCGGATCCCAAGGCAGGGTGAAGAAGTGACGGCAGGTGATCTTCATACCATCCTCATGGATGATGCGTTCCACAGCTTCGTTGCCTGCAGGGTCCTGTCCCTTCTGGAGCGTACCATCGAAATAAAGACCGTGCATCTGCCCTTGGCCCTGCTTTTCGGTGATGATAGGCATCAGGTTGCGCAGCATCGCGTAGGCCTGCGTGGGCTTGTAGTCGGGGCTGTCAGGCCCATCCTCGATGGCAAAGGGACTGAAACTGATGGCATCGTGTTCGGCAAAAACATAACAGGCTTGTGCACCATTGGCCTCCGAACGACGTATCTCGGGGATGAAGAGCGGGTTGTCGGGCAAAGCATACTGGCGCGTCCAGGAAGTGAAACCAGAATCGTAGAGGTCGGGCGCCAGACAAAGCAACGAGGGGGCAGCAGCATGCCAGATGTCCTTGAGATGGGCCAAAGGGCCAGCAGCCGGATATTGCCCGGGCTTGCGTCCTCGACTGTTCATCGCCGCGTTCACATAGACGGGCAGTGGATAGATGGCCTTCACAGATTGGGCCATACGCTCCACATATCGGGCATAGTAGTAGGCCGTGAAGTACTCGTCGCCATAGACATCAGTTCCGAAAGCCTCACCCCAAGTAGGATTCTTCAGTTTTTCGGTCCCCAGCGAATCCAAGCGGGCCTTCAACTGCGGATGGAGGGCCTGACGATTCTTCTTGAGAAAGGTCATCAGTTCCTGAGGGACGGCCGACTGATACTGCTTGACAGCCTCAGGGCTGTAGTCGCGAGCATCTTCGAGCATACCAATCTCGTTCTCAATCTGTACCATCAGGACGGTTCCACGTTCGCCATCGACCTCCTTCAGATGCCTGAGCCAGGCCTCGAAGGCACGATTGTCGGCCTTGAAGACATTCTCGGAGAATGCCGAAGCTATCTCCAGCGGTTTGCCCGCCTGGGTATGGGCTCGCGGGAAACGCTTGTAATCGACCTTGAACCATTCGGGCGCATAGCAGGACATCGAGTTTTTCCAAGCACCGAACCACAGATAGACCACGCGAAGGTCATTCCTGCGTGCCTCGTTGATGACAGCATCCACCAACGAGAAGTCATACTGCCCTTCGACAGGCTCGAAAAGGTCCCAATAGTTGGGCACCAATACCGTATTCAGTCCCATGCGATGCAGATGGGCAAAGCAGCGGGCGATGTCGTCGGGACTTGACGCTGCGCTGTTGGATGTCTCGCCACCGATGATCAGATAGGGAGCCCCATCGACCACGAGCTGGGTCGCCGTCCCATGTTGGCGCACGGTAGTCTGTTGTGCTAGGATCCCGTTACAGATGGCAAAGAAAGAGATGAGAGACAAAACACGTTTCATAAGATGTGCAAAGAATAATGTGTAATCAATATAAAAGACACGGAGAAACGGGAATTAGCCTTCCCGCCTCTCCGTAATAAAGGTAATTAGTTGTTTGTACGACGTGCTTCGATCTCCTTGTTGATCTGGTCGATCTTCTCGTCGGTCAGTTCATACTTGGAGATGATGAACATAGCCAGGCACAACAGAGCAGCCGGGATGACGCACACCATCCAAAGGATACCTTCCTGAGCGAAAGGAGTCTGCTCGATGGTCTTGCTATTGTAACCCACGAAACCGAGAATTGCCGGATTAACAATGCTACCGAAGGTCATACCAGCCTTGAAGAAAAGACCGGTGAGGGCGTTGACGATGCCCGAAATGCGACGGCCGGTGGTGTATTCGCCATAGGAAATAACCTCAGGAACCAAAGCCCACATGTAACCAGTAGCCACAATCACACCCGTGCTCTTGATGAACTGGGCGATATAGACCATCATCATGTTCGGATGTTCCATCTTGGCAATGAAATAGAGCATTGCCATACCCACGACGGCAGCGCCGAGGAAGAGGTAGAACATATTCTTCTTGCCTACGGCCTTCTTGATGGCAGGAACGAGTGGCATGAAGATGAATGCAGGAATAGAGCCGAGAGCCATAAAGATAGACAACTGCTGGGCCGTGCCACCGAGGTTGCTGTTGATGAAGTAAGCACCAGCTGCATTGCCTACCGACATCATGGCGAAAGCCGTGATGAAGAAGAAAGCGATGACGCGCAACGGGCGGTTACGCACAAACTCCATCCAGAGGTCGCTCACCTTCACGTCTTCGGTGTCCTTGGCATCCATCACGACGCGCTCCTTACACTGCGAGAAGCAGAATACGAGCAGGCACAAACCAACGAGCGCATAGATGGTCATTGCGGTGAACCATGCCGATGGCTCCTTGGGAAGGCTGTCGGAAGCCGAACTTGCAATCCAGGCAATAATCAGCGGCAGACCTGAGTTTACGGCAAGACCGCCAACATTTGCCATGAACATACGCACGGAGGTGAGGATGGTGATCTCATCGGTGTCGCGCGTAAGCGAAGAGTTGAGTGCGCCGTAAGGCACATTGATGAAGGTATAGAGCAACTGCATGCCCACATACGTCACGTAAGCATAGAGCAGCGAGGGCGCGAATCCGTTGTAGAAACAAAGGATTGCGAATCCCGAAAGCGGAATACCTACATAAAGCAGGTAGGAGCGATATTTGCCGTAACGTGGATTGCTCTTGTCGATGAGTGTGCCCACAATGGGGTCCCAGATGACGTTTGCCACGTTGCCTACCGTAAACATCACAGCCACAGCCGAAGGAGTGAGTCCGTAGATGTCGGTGTAGAAGAAGAGCAGGTAGGTGCAAATTACCTGGAAGATCAAGTTCTGTGCAAGGTCACCCGAGCCGAAGCCGATGCGCTGCAACCAACTAAGTTTGTAGAAGCCTTTTGCCTCTTGTTCGTTTGACATAATTATATTAGGGATATTAAGGGATTATTAGTCCTCCATTCCGTCAATCGTAATGATCTTGCCATTCTCGTCGTAATGCAGTTCGCAAACCTTGAGGGAGCGAAGTGGAGTGTAGCCCTTCGAAGGCTTGCAGTCGTGGTGGAAGAGATACCACTTGCCCTCATACTCCACGATGCAGTGATGGGTGGTCCATCCCTCGACAGGAGTGAGGATGACGCCCTGGTAAACGAATGGTCCATCCGGCTTATCGCCTATAGCGTAGCAGAGGAAGTGGGTATCACCCGTTGACCAGCTGTAGTAGTACTTGCCATTGTATTTGTGCATCCAGGAAGCCTCGAAGAAGTGATGTGGATCTCCAGCCTTGAGTGGAGTTCCATCCTCATAGACGATGCGAATGGGCTTTGGCTCGCAAGCGAAACCAAGCATATCGTCGCTGAGCTTCACGATACGTGGAGAGATGCAAGGCTCATCGCCCTGTGGGAAACGGATGTCATTGACTGCCTCGTTGTCCTCACCATAGCGCTGGAGCTGGCCACCAAAGATTCCGCCGAAATACATGTAGTAGGTGCTGTCGTCATCCTTGAAGATGGCATAGTCGATCGAATAGCTGCCCTCGATGGGATGTGGCTCGGGGATGAATGGGCCTTCGGGCTTGTCGCTGATGGCGACACCGCAACGGAAGATGCCAGTCTTGTCCTTGGCAGGGAAATACATATAGTATTTGCCATCCTTCTCCTGGACATCGCAGTCCCAAAGCTGCTTTTTGGCCCACGGAATCTGCTCACGGGTAAGGACAACGCCTTCGTCCTTCACCTCACCTGTCATTGGGTCGCCGGTGATCGAAAGCACATGATAGTCCTTCATGTCGAAGTGGATGCCCCAGTCATCCTCGGGGATGCCAGAATAATAGTCGTGCGATGGATAGATGTAAATCTTACCGTTAAAGACATGCACCGATGGGTCGGCCATGTAATCTTGAGGGAAAAGGTATCTTTTCATGATTTGGTAATGAGTTTATGAATATTATTTTTTAAAATCGGTGCAAAGATAACGATTTTTGGGGAAACTTCGTACATTTTTTGTTACAATATTAATAAAAGTCGTTACATTTGCAAAAAAATATTATTCTGTGGGGGCAATGTACAACAAAAATTCGTATATTTGCCACGTAAAACCAAACTAAATACGTATGAAATACAATAAAATTCTCACTCTTTTCACTTTGTTCGCCGTTCTGCCGATCCTATCTTTGCAGGCCGAAGTCAGGACACCTCGCTTCATCTCGGATGGCATGGTGCTGCAACGCAATGAGACGGTTCGCATCTGGGGAACTGCCGCCCCCGGCGAAAAAGTCACTGTTACCTTTCTAAAAAAGAAATATGTGGGCACCGCGGATGCCGAAGGCAACTGGATGGTGTATATCCCGACCACGAAGAAGAACATGGTGGGCGGTCCCTACACGATGACCATCAACGAACGGAAACTTTCGGACATCTATGTGGGCGACGTCTGGCTCTGCTCGGGCCAATCGAACATGGACCTTCACACCGCACGTCTGGTTGACCTCTACAAGGATGAGTTCGACACCGACGTCAATCCCGCCATTCATCTGATGCAGACGGGACGCAACCCATCGATCAAAGGTCCGCAGGACGATATCGACGAGCAGGGCAGTTATCCCTGGGAGTCGCTGAGCCCCGACAAGGTGGGACACTGGTCGGGCATCGGCTATTTCTTTGCCAAGGAGATGTTCCAGCGTTCGGGGGGTGTGCCGCAAGGCATCATCAACTGCAGCATGGGCGGTTCGGACATCGTGGCATGGATCCCTACCGACCTGCTACGCGAAAATGCGCCACGTCACGTCCAGACCGTCGAGCATCTCAAGCAGCCAGGATATCTGGAGCGCTGTGCAGCACTCAACCGCGTCATCGGACAGACCTACAACCAACTGCTCGAAGAGGATCCCGGACTGAAAGGTCAATGGATGCAGACTGACCTCGATGACTCCGATTGGGAAATCGTGAACCAATATGACCCTCATCTGGGCGATGCCGACGGACGCACATGGGTAGGCACGCTCTGGTTCCGCAAGGAATTCAACGTGCCGCAGGAACTCGTCGGCAAGGATTCCCTGCTCCGTCTGGGCTGCCTCGTCGATGCCGATGTGGCTTATCTGAACGGTGTGAAGGTGGGCGAAATCACCTACCAGTATCCTCCGCGCAAATATACACTGCCCACTGGCCTGCTCAAGGCAGGACGCAACGTCCTCGTCATCAAGCTGCGCACCAATGGCAGCCCCGAGAAGTTTGTCAAGGAGAAACCCTACAAACTCTTCTTCCACGGTGGCAAGACCATTAACCTCGAAGGCAACTGGCGAATGAAACGAGGCATCCTGATGCCGCGTCAGCCAGGTGTCGAAGGTGTCAACAACGGCAATGCCTCCGCACTCTACGACAACACCATCTATCCGCTCCGCAACTACCGCATCGCCGGCATCCTCTGGAACCAGGGCGAGACCAATGCCGGTCGTCCCGACGAATACCGCAAGCTGCTCCCCGTGCTGATTGAGGGTTGGCGTCGCGACTTCGGCAATGTGCCTGCCGTCATCTTCGGACTGGCCAACTATATGGAGCGCCATCCGAATGCCAACTTCGACGGAGGATGGGCGAAGATCCGCGAATCGCAGCGACTGGGCACCCAAGCACTCGACAAGGCAGCCCTCGTGACTGCCATCGACCTCGGCGAATGGAACGACATCCACCCACTCAACAAGAAGGAGTCGGCTCGTCGTGCAGCTCTGCAGATGCAGCGTCTCTATCTGGGCAATACCCAGGAGGTCTGCGAAGGTCCATCGTATGAAAGCGTGACTTTCGGCGAAGGCAAGGCACGCATCACGTTCAAGCCAGGCACAGCCGAAGGTCTTGAACTGCGTGAAGCCAAGCCCCACAGCAAAGAGAACCCCTGCCTCGTCTCGAAAGGTTTCAGCATCGCCGGTGCTGATGGCGTCTTCCATTGGGCCGAAGCACAGGTCGAAGGCAATGAACTCATCGTCTGGAGCGATGAAGTGAAGGACCCGAAGGCCGTTCGCTATGCCTGGGATGACGATCCCATCGTCACGCTCTACAATGGTGCGGGGCTTCCCGCTCCTTCGTTCTCGACGAAGTAAGGAAGACTTAGGGATATTTAGGGATATTTGGGGACTTTAAGGGATATTAAGGGACGATACATTCGCCTGTAGAAAAAGAGGCAAAAAAGTATCGTCCCTTAATATCCCTTAATATCCCTTATTGTCTCTTAGAATCCCTAATAATCCCTTATTTTTTACGCTCAAAAGAAGTACAAAAAGGTACAATAACTCGTCAAAATGGCGAACAGAACCATACACGAACTCGTCAAGGAGGGCATCAAGTAAAGATTTTTTATCAATTATGACCAAAAATGAAAGCAAAACGGACGTAAAAAAGCAATTTTTTGCATTTTTTGACAAAAAACGTCATTTTTTTTATTTTTTTCTTTGCAGTTATTTTTTTTATACATATCTTTGCAGCCAAATTTCGAGTCAGAAGGCTCAGAAAGCCATATGGTCTTCTCTTCTGCTAGAAAAGCAAACTGCACAATAAGTGATTTCTTGTCGAAACAATATACAATGTGTTCAATAAATATTATTAATGTATCAGTTATGAGAAAACTCTTATCTATCATTGCCATGCTCGTCCTGAGCTTGTCAATGTTGATGGCGCAAAACACCAAGACCGTTACCGGTAGCGTCATCTCAGAAGAAGACGGAGAGGCCATCATTGGTGCAACAGTTATCGTGCCTGGAACAAACATCGGCACCGTGACTGACATCGATGGAAACTTCTCACTCAAAGTCCCAACCGACACCAAGACGCTCAACGTCTCTTACGTAGGTCTGGAGTCACAGCAGGTTACCATCGGCAGATCCAACAAAGTACGTGTGGTTCTTTCCGCCAACAATGAGGTGCTTGACGAAGTGATGGTTGTCGCTTTCGGTACACAGAAGAAATCAGCGTTTACCGGTTCTGCCGCTGTTATTGACAGCAAGCAGATCAGCGACCACATCACCACCAATGTTTCGAATGCCCTCGCAGGTACTGTGCCTGGTCTGCAGATTCGTGGTACCAGCGGTGCTCCTGGTTCGTCGCAGGGTAAAATCAACATCCGTGGTATCGCTTCTCTCTATGCCGAGACCGATCCTCTCGTTATCGTCGATGGTGCTCCCTACGACGGCAACCTCAGCAACATTCCTCAGCAGGACATCGAGAACATCACCGTCTTGAAGGACGCTTCGTCGGCTGCCCTCTACGGTGCTCGTGGTGCTGCCGGTGTCATCCTCATCACCACCAAGCGTGGTAAGACTCAGGATGCCAAGATTACCTTGGATATGCGTTGGGGTGCCAACACTCGTGCCATCCAGGAGTATGACAAGATCACCGATCCCGCCCAGTTCTATGAGGTTTACTACTCACAGCTCAACAACTACTACCTCAACAACGGCTACAACGAGGTTAATGCCAACATTGCTGCCAACAAACTTATGATGAGCCATCTCGGTTACAACATTTACACTGTTCCCCAGGGCGAACTCCTCATCGGTACCAACGGCAAACTGAACCCCAATGCCACCTATGGCCGCTCGTACGTGGCTCCCAATGGAGAGACATACTATCTGCAGGGTGATGACTGGGCCGATGCCGCCTACAACACCGGTATGCGTCAGGAGTACAGCGTCTCTGCAACCGCTGGTAACGACCGCAGCAGCTTCTATCTGAGCTCTGGCTTCCTCGATGAAGAAGGTGTCGTTGAGTATTCTGGTTACAAGCGTTTCAACACCCGTTTCAAGGGTGACTATCAGGCCAAGAAGTGGCTTAAGCTCGGTGCCAACATGAGTTATGTCAACTCTCGTACGACATCGAACCCCAACCTCACTACCGATTCCTACGGTTCGACCAACATGACGTACTATACTTCGATGATTGCTCCTATTTATCCTATCTACGTGCGTACCATGCAGAATGGTGTTCCTTCCATCCGCACCGATGAAAAGGGCAATCCCCAGTACGACTATGGTGTATCTTCAGGCAATTACCCTGGTCTGAGCCGTGCATTCCTCCAGACGGGTAACCCTCTTGGTAGCAACCGCTACAACTCGGTCATCAGCCGCACCAATAACTTCTTCGGCACCATCACAGCCGACGTTGACTTTACCAGCTTCCTTCGCTTCAATTCGACCAACTCTCTCAACTGGTACGACACGAAGAGCCATGACTACGAGAACGCTCTTTATGGCCCGAAGGCTGGCGTGAACGGACAGATTGACAAGGGAGACACCCAAATCATGCGTCAGAACTACGTCCAGACCCTCAACTACTACGACACCTTCGCCGAGAAGCACAATGTCGATGTGAAGTTGGGTCACGAGTGGAGTGATTCGAAGACCACCTACCTCTTTGCAGCAGCTCAAGGTCTCTTCTCTCCCGACATCCAGGAAATCAATGCAGCTGCCAACCAGCAGTATCAATCAAAGTCATATACCAGAGAGTACAACATCGAAGGATGGTTCGGCTCGGCCAACTACAACTACGATGAAAAGTACTTCCTCAGTGGATCCTATCGTCGCGATGCTTCCAGCCGATTCGCCAAGGAAAATCGTTGGGGCGATTTCTGGTCGGTAGGTGGTGCATGGATGATCTCGAAGGAGGCTTTCTTGGATGCCAGCACATGGATCGACATGCTCAAGTTCAAGGTTTCTATTGGTCAGCAAGGTAACGACAACATCGGCAACTGGGCATATATTGACCTCTACAGCCTCTCTCCTGCTTCAACTACCCAGATGTCACCATCGTTCTCCCGCATCGGCAACAAGGACATCACCTGGGAAACCACTACCAACTTCAACACAGGTTTTGACTTCAGCTTCTGGAAGGGCCGTGTCAGTGGTACCGTTGAATACTACTACAAGAAGACCACTGACCTGTTATTCTGGCTCTCAGTGCCTGAGTCGGCTGGTTCTCGTGGTTATTATGGCAACATCGGTGACATCAGCAACAAGGGCTTCGAATTGGTTCTTAATGGCGACATCATCCGCTACAACGGCTTCACATGGAACGTTGGCCTCAACTTGGCGTTCAACACGACCAAGATCATCAAACTCCCAGAATCGAAGGTAGCTGACAATGGTGGCTTCTATGAGAGCAGCATCTGGTATGCAGAAGGCGAGGGCCTCTACAACTTTATGACCTATGCTTACGCTGGTGTCAACGAACAAGGCCAGGCTCTCTACTATTACGATGTTGACCTCAGTCCAATCGATGAAAATGGAGATATTAATTCGGATGCAGCAAATATTATCAATGTTGCAGGCAAACAGAAATCTGGCACTACAACAGAAATCGGCTATGCTTCACGCTATGCTACCGGCAGCATCATGCCTAAGTTAACCGGCGGTTTCAACACCACCTTCTCTGCTTATGGCTTCGATTTGCAACTCTCGTTCGACTATCAGCTTGGTGGCAAGATTTATGATTCTGGTTATCGTACCCTCATGACGCCCACTACTGGTTCGGCCAACGGCTACACCTTCCACAAGGACATCTTGGATTCATGGTCGAAGGACAACACCAGCAGCGACCTGCCACGCTTCATGTATGGCGACAACAATGCAGGCTATGGTTCCGACCGCTTCCTCACCGATGCCAGCTATCTGAACTTCCAGTCGTTCACAGCAGGCTATACCTTCCCCAAGAAGTGGATCACCAATCTTGGTCTCAGCCAGCTCCGCATCTATTGCTCTGGCGAGAACCTCTACTTCTGGTCAAAGCGCACGGGTCTCGACCCACGCTATTCATACAAAGAAAACACCTCCATTGCAGCTTACGCTCCAGTACGCACTGTAATGGGTGGCATTCAGGTTACATTCTAAATCATAGGAGAATATAGTTATGAAGAATGTTTTCAAATTTATCCCTGTTGCAGCCTTTGCTATTTTTGCCACGAGCTGTATTCAGGAGATTGACCCCAAAACAGATACTGTCACCATCGATCAGGCTGCTGCTGCACCTGGTGCATTCGACAACTTCGTCTCTTCGATTACCAGTTCACTCTGCGGCCAGTTCGTCTATGGAGGAACTGACAACAAATATCCATTCGACTGCGGCTATCCAAGCTTTATGCTTCAGCGCGACGTAATGGGCTCCGATACTGCCGAACCTTACCTCAACTGGTTTTCCAACTGGTATCAAGGAACGGATGGTGGTCCGAGTTCAGCATATGCTCAGATTCCTTGGACTTACTATTATAGTTGGATCAAGAGCTGTAACAACGTTATCTCTGTAGCAGGTGAAGAGCCGACTCCCGATCAGTACGCCGGTTTGGGCATCGCCTATACCATGCGTGCCTTCTTCTATGAGGATCTTGCTCAGATGTTCGCACCCCGCACCTACCTGCAGGACAAGGACGCTCTCACTGTGCCCTTCGTTGATGAGAAGATCAAGATTGAAGATCTTCCACACAATCCACGCAAGACCAATGCCGAGATGTGGGAGCTCATCATTCACGACCTCGACGTGGCAGAGAGTTATTTCAGCCAGTCGAATTTCAAGCGCACCAACGTTTTTGTTCCAGACATCACGGTAGCTTACGGTCTCAAGGCACGTGCTTATCTGATCATGGGTGACTGGGCAAATGCCATCGCCTACGCACAGAAGGCACAGCAAGGCTACACTGCCCTCACCCCAGCAGAATACACCAGTCGCGACAATGGCTTCAATACGCCTACCAGTGCATGGATGTTCGGCTGCCAGTATCTTCCCAGCCACGACAACATCACCTATAACGATTCCGACTCCAACTGGGGCTCGCTCCGCTGTCTTGAAATTAATCCTGACCCATCTATTTCGGGTTGTGGTTATGCTTCCAACTATGGACAGCTTTTCATCATCGACCGTCACCTCTACGAGTCTATGCCTCTTTCGGACATCCGTCGCAACTGCTATGTTGACTACGCCATCGACGACCTGCAGGACAAAGACAGCAACGGCAATCTCACCCCTGAATCGGCTGCTGCCATCGACGCAGCCCTCTCGGCTTACTCCGACTATCCGTCGTGGGTGCGCAACTCTGGTATCGTGGCCAGTGATTACCACCACGTAGGCGGACTGTCGCTCAAGTTCCGCGTCACTGGTGGTGCAGATGGCCACTCCAACCAGTACATTGGCTTCTGCGTAGCAGTGCCCTTCATGCGTGTTGAGGAGATGCAGCTTATCGAAATCGAGGCCCTGGGTCGCCAGAACGAGCAGGCCGGCATCGATGCCCTCACCAACTGGGTACGCGCCAACCGCGATCCTCTCTACAACTATGGCCGCCACAACGAGGCTTACGGCAACACCCAGACTCCTGCTTTCATCAACGAGGTATGGTGGCAGCGCCGCGTAGAGTTCTGGGGCGAAGGTATCTCAACCCTCGACATCAAGCGTCTTGACAAGGGTATCATCCGCAGCTATGCAGGTACAAGTCACGCCGAGACTGCCCGTTACAACGTAGGTGACTACAATCATGCCGAAGGAACCATCCACCCCGACTGGATGAACCTCTGCATTGTTCAGACCGAGACCAACTACAATTTCGACTGCACCAACAATCCTACCCCAGTGCCTCCAACAGGCGATTCAAAGGAGTGGGAAGGAAGCTTCTAATTATAAAATAAAAGAATTATGAAAAAGTTATTCAAATATGCTTCAGTTGCATTGGCTGCAGTCATGGCAATAAGCACGGTTTCCTGCTCGGACGACAGCCACGAATATGAGCCTGCCACTCCAGAGAGTGGCGATCAGGTCTATTTCTCGACCGAGACAGCCACCAATTACATTGCCAAAGCCAATGAGAGCAAGATATCTATTCCCATCTACCGCATCAAGGCGGATGCTGCTTCCAGTGTACCCATCACTGTGACTGATGAGAAAGGCAACTTTACGGGTCCATCGACTGTCAACTTTGATGCCGGCAAGACCGAGTCAAACATCGATCTGACTTACGATTTCGAGAAAGTTGGTTATGACAACTATTCGACAATCCTTCTTTCGATTGCAGACCCTGCCTATACTACTGTCTATGGTATCTCCAACCTTACTGTAAAAGTCGGCATCCCTGCTCCTTGGACTTCGCTCGGTAACGGCACATTCAAGGAAACCTGGTGGAGTGGTGCAACTTACACCAAGGAGGTTCAGCAGAACGACAACGATTCCCAGACCTTCCGTGTTGTTGATCCTTTCAGTGACAAGGGCAACTATGTGGATGGTGCTGAATATTTCCAGTTCCGCATCTACAAGGCTGGCGAAACCCTCTTGAATCAAGTTCTTGAGCGCGACGTAGTTTTCTACGAGGACTGCAAGATGACCTATTATGACTACTACGATGCAGACATCAACATCGTTTTCCCGGGCTACTTCAAATCTGTTGCAACACAAGACATGTGGACCCATAACCGAGTTGAATACCAGGAAGATGGTTCAATTGCTTACGTACAGGTCGCTCCATACTTCTATATGGATGGTATTGGTGGCTGGAACAAGAGCCAGGCAGAAGACATCATCACCATCACCTTCCCAGGCTACGAGCCTAAGGATTATGCACTCGATGTCACTTACGGTGGTATGCTCACTTATTCTGACAGCCTTTCAGTTAAGGCAGATGTTGTACTTGGTGCAGACATCGCTTCCGCCAAGGTGGCAGTGATTCCCGATGGCGAAGCCCTTAATACTGTTGAAGACGACATCCTAAGCGGTGCAGTAGAATCTGTCGATGTTGACGGCAGTTCAGTTTTTATTCCTTTCCCATACGAAGATTCAGGTCGTTACGATCTCGTTCTTGTGGGCTATGACGAAGAGGGCGCTGAAGTGAATGCCACCTATGTGACCTTCTCGTTCACTGCCGGCGGCGGTGAGAAGTGGAACAAGGTAGGTACCGGAACATTCCTCTATCAGAACTTCTTCGAAGGCGATGATCCAGATCTCGAGATCTTCCAGAGCGATGCCAATCATACCCGCTTCAAGATTGCCCATGCACTCTACGATGTTGACTTCTGCTTCACCCTCTCATCCAGCGGTGCTGTATTGCTTGTAGATGACCAGACCACAGGATATATCGATGATTATGGAGAAGTATTCGTCGATGATTGCCAGGATTACTATGGTTCGGAGAACACTTATGGTGCAAGCTACTTCGATGCAGAGAATGGCGTTTTCTACTTCGCTACCAAATATTATATTCCTGAAGTAGGCGGTTACGGAGTCAAGGGTTACGAGACCTTCACGCTCAATACTGCCGGTAAAGCAGCAGCACGCAATGCCCTTCAGCGCAGCGAACTCAGCATCAGCGATGCTGTGAAGAACATCCCAGTTCAGCAGTTCCGTCATGACCAGAAGCTCGATCAAAGCATCATTCGTCGATAAGCTAACTTTCCCAAGATAAAAAGGGGCGTGTCAGCAGATGTACCAACATCTCATGACACGCCCCCTTTTTTATTCGCACGCTTGATTACTTTGCGAACTTATATTTTATTTTCTAGAACAAACTATTTTACTCAATACCTATTGAACGTCAATTCAAGCAGAGAAGACCGAAGAGAAAGGTGCTTATTGTCGAGCTGGAGAATCTCAAACCGTTCATCAAGGCTCTGGATACCGTAGGGTTGCAGGACAGTGGCATCGTCGAGCGGCTTGTCTCCTTCGTTGCGAGCCGATAGATAAGGCTCATAGACACGCAAATGGGCATCGTCCTGCTGGAAACGCAGCAGGTAGGTGCTGTTCCTTCCACTGTGGTCAGAAAGTTGCAGCAGATGAAGTTGCACTGACCAGAAGATGCGCGACGATACCATGTCGCATCCTCCCCCACCGATGGTGTCGATGCGGGCCAATTGCCAGAATCCGTCGAGTTTCCCGTTGTCCGACATCTCAAGGTCGCAGGAGCTGAAGGAGAGAAGGCCGAGAAGCGGGAGGGTGAGAAGAATGCGTTTCATTATTGTTTATAGTTGCTTTTTATCTATAGTTTCTATAGTGGCTATAGTAACTATATTAACTATAGGTACTATTACCTTATCATATATATAATAGTCCACTGGGTTCCCAGGTTATTGCCCAGCAATTCGCCGTGGTCGTAGCCAACGCCGGCACGGAGAGAGAACCGACTGAGCGGACCATTGTCGGGGAATCGATAGGTGGCCTCAGCGAGGAGGCTGAGGTTGCGCTGTGGTTCGAGGAAGGGAGACCCATAGGTCCCCAATCCTTCCTGCCAAGATGCCAACAAGCGATAGCGCAGACCTTCAAGCGGGGAACCTGCCAGGCCAATGTGCCAAGCTGTAAAACGATTGTCCTGGACAGAAAGCGAGCCGTCCTCGTTGTAAATAGGCGAACGATAGAGGGGATTGCCCATTACCTGCCCCCAATGACTCCATCCGGGATAGAGACGATGGTTATAATAGTTGTCAGTTCCTCCGATATGATCGTTCAAGCCAGGATTGTGGTCGTGATAGATAGGGCCACTCTGATAGCGTGTATTGAGGAACTCGACCACCACAGCATCTACCCAAGGTGAATCATTCAACTTCAGCTCTGCGCCCAGCAGAATATCCTTGAGCGGATAGAGCAGGTAACGGTTCTTCTTGCGGTTGTCCCAATCTGGGCCCGAACCATAACCATCGTAATCGAGGAAGAACATGGCAGAATGATCCTCAAAGTAGTGGTCGGCATAGAGAGCAACGCTCATTTCGTCATCCATATAATTAAGCCGAGCGACCCAACTGCCCAAATGATCACCACCCACGTTGGTATAGACCTCATCCACCTCGTCATCGCCCGAGGCAAAGAAGGCATCCACATAGTCCTTGAAGCCTCTACCTACTTCCAAGGTTTTTGAGGGCGAGAGATATAGCGTACCACCAAATTCGCAGGCCATCTCAAGTCCCAGTTCCACACTGAACGGATGTTCCTCATCGGCAGGACCAATGCGCAGATAGCCCGACTTGCTGTGATAACGCACATCCTCGGCATAATGCATCTTGTCCCGGGTCCAATCCTTCTGGAAATGGCTGTCAGTGAGCCATCCGTACGAAAGATGTCCCTTGATGGCCAACCAACCGCCCAAGCCGGGTATATTCCAATAGTCGGGAAACGACAGACGAACCTCGGGAATCGGTCGGGCATTGATACCGAAAGTTTGTGAGCCGCTACTCAGCTCCATGTTCTTGAGTTGCATGGGCTGCTGCTTTTGCCCTATCGTAAGGATGCCGTGCTTGTAGCGCACCTCGGCATAGCACTGCTGAATGACGAAGTCGCTGGTATAATGCAGCGGAACAGCCAGGTCGAGGCCATAACCCATCCCCCACTCCTTATTGGCATCCACACACAAAGGACGCTCCACACGACCACGCGCATAACCATTGGTCGAGCTGAGCGAACTTAGTCCATAACGATTTGCATTGAGCCAAAGAGGAGTCAGATTCGTGCTTGCCGACATCTGTAGTTCATACGTCTGCTCCAGACCCTCGGAGAGTGTCTGGGACAAAACAGGCATAGAAATCAGCATCAGAAGCAAGCCGGCGATTCGCATGAGAGAAGAGTTCAGTCGTCGGTTTCGGTCTTCGAAATGACAAAAAGCGTATAGAGTTCAATCACTACGGCGATGCAGAGGAAAGGCAGCCATTCCATCCCGCCTTTGAACATAAAATAGGCAGTGACGCAATAGAACAAGCCGAGCAACCAGCGCATACGCACGATGCGACGCCTGCGCAGATTCTTTCCATCGTAACGTTCACGCAGATGCGTAGCCAACACGCCAAGTGCACCCACGGCCATCAGCCAAGGAGCAATCGTTCGCGAAAACGTCCAAACGATGGCTGCAGCGAGTATCAAGAGATATGCAATTCGTTCTAAGATTTTCATAGATCAACAGAAACTATAGTGACTATAGTTAAAATAGTTACTATAGCCACTACAAGATTAAAACTAGTCTTCAATAATATAAAGGTCTTCGTTTTCGCGATGCATACGCATCCGCTCGCGAGCATGGCGTTCGAGTTGTTCACTATCGACACTCACTTCGTCGATGCGACGCTCGAAATTGCTGATCGAATCCTTATACTCCTCTATCTCCTTGCGCAATGCTGCCTCCTGTGAATGCAAGGCGACAATATTCTTCAGGCTATACTCTCCTCCAAAACACATATACAGGACGAAAGTGAAGCAAAGGATACCAAACCAATGACGCAATATGAAACGACTTGTAGTCTTTATCTTATTCATTATTCTTTCATTTTATGCTGCAAATTTACGCTTTTTCGATGAGAATGTAAAGTTTTACACAAAAAAACTGCTTATTTATTGAAAAAAAACCTTCGATTTGCTTATTTTGTCGAAGTTTTCGTTATCTTTGCACCAATAAATAAACCTAAATGACAGAACTAAACGAACTCATCGAGCGTCTCTACAGCGAAACCATCGAACGAGGCGAGTTGCCAAAGCCTTCCATCGAAACGCCATCCATTTCCGTCAAGCACGAAGAAGAAGCCGACACCCAGCGTATGCTTCATGTGCTCAACGAAATGGGAGCGCTACTCAACGAAGATGACCAGCCGAAGATTGAAGAGAGTCCTTCCGAAGAGGCCCTCCTCCGCGTCCTGAACCATTGGGAAGCTATGACACATTCGGTGCAGGGCATAAAGGAACATATGCAGAGCCTCGAACAGGACATCGTCAAGATGCAGCCATGGGGCGACTTCGACGTGATGAAGGTGGAACAACTCGCTCACAATGGATGCTACATCCGTTTCTGGAAGATGGACAGCGTTCGGTTGTCATCGCAGTTTACCGAACCATGGTTCATCGATGGCAATGTGCTTATTGTGACACAGGATGCCGAGACTTCCTATTTTGTGACAGTTACCGACAGCAACGATCATCTGCCCGTACCTGCCGATGTCGAAGAGATAAGCATCTGCCCATGTCCTGTCAGCACACTCATCATGCTTCAGACACGCGACAAGGACTCGCTGAAGAAGATGGAGACACTGCTCGGCGACTATGCACTGGTTCACTATGGCGAAGTCTATTCCGCGCTGCGCAAGAAGTTGCCCAAAGGCACCGAACTCCCCCATCTTGCTGTCCGTCGCGAAACGCTGAGTGACAAGATTCGCCGCTTCTTCAAAAAGACAAAAAAATAGATAAAAATATGCTTCCAGCCGAATGGGAACCGCAAAGGTTCGTACAACTGACTTGGCCTCATGCCGACACTGACTGGGCTCCTTATCTGGATGCAGCCCAAGAATGTTTCCTGGACATCGCCCGTGCCATCACCCGACACGAGCCATTGCTTGTGGTCACTCCCACGCCAGAAGACGTGGAAGCGCAACTGCGCGAAGGAGGTGTGGATATGAGTCAAGTGGTGATTGAAGAATGTCCGACTAACGACACCTGGGCTCGCGACCATGCCTTCATCTGCACTCGCGAACCCGACAAAATCGGTGGTTCGACCGATGAATATGTGGAAGGTGGTGGAAACATCATCCTTCATGACTTCACCTTCAACGGTTGGGGCATGAAGTTTGCAGCCAACCTCGACAATCAGATCAATCGCACCATCTACGACGACGATACTTTCGCCGACAACGACATTCTCGACATCTGGGATGCTACCTACCAGGATAATCGCGACAAGATCCTTGAGGGTGGCTCGATTGAAAGCGACGGTAAGGGGACCATCCTCACTACCACCGAATGCCTGCTCTCGGCCAACCGCAATATCTTCGAGGGCAAATCATCGTTCAAGCGTTGGTTCTTCGATGACTTCGGTGCACAGCGTGTTCTCTGGCTTGACGATGGCTTCCTCTTGGGTGACGACACCGACTCCCACATCGACACCTTGGCCCGATTCTGCCCCAACGACACCATCGTCTATGTGAAGTGCGAAGATCCTGACGATATCCATTACGAGGCACTAATGCAGATGGAAGAGCAGCTCAAAGGATTTAGCACCGTCGATGGCAAACCCTTCCGTCTTCTGGCTCTACCTCTCCCTGCTCCCATCCTCGAATCGGAATTCCCCGATGCAGTAGCCAGCGAAGGCGACCAGCGTCTGCCTGCCACTTATGCCAACTTCCTCGTCATCAATGGTGCCGTGCTCTATCCGACCTATAATCAGCCTGACAATGACCAGCGTGCTGCCGAGGTGCTGCACGACGCCTTCCCCGACCGCGAGATCATCGGCATCGATTGCCGCGTCCTCATTCGCCAGCATGGCTCGTTGCACTGCGTGACGATGCAGTATCCCAAGTGAAAAGACTCTAAGGGATATTTAGGGATGCTAAGGGACTTTAAGTGATGCTAAGGGACATTTGTTTCTTTGCGCCCCATTCTCTACAGGCGAAGGTAACGTCCCTAAATATCCCTTAATATCCCCAAGAATCCCTTAATATCCCCAAGAATCCCTTAATATCCCCAATATCCCTTAATATCCCTAAAAAAAGACCGCCACTCCTTTTGGAATGGCGGTCAATTATTGTTTTGAATATCTTCCTGAGATTATTTGAGCTCAGCGAGGTACTTAATGGTGCGAACCATCTGAGAGGTGTAAGAGTTCTCATTGTCGTACCAAGAAACAACCTGTACCTGGAAGGTATCGTCGTCGATCTTGCTAACCATGGTCTGGGTAGCGTCGAAGAGTGAACCGAACTTCATACCGATGATATCGGAAGAAACGATCTGATCCTCGCAGTAGCCGAAGCTCTCGTTGGCAGCAGCCTTCATGGCAGCGTTGATGCCCTCTACGGTTACGTAGTTGCCCTTAACGACAGCAACAAGGATGGTGGTTGAGCCAGTTGGAGTTGGAACACGCTGAGCAGAACCGATGAGCTTGCCGTTGAGCTCTGGGATAACGAGGCCGATAGCCTTGGCAGCGCCTGTAGAGTTAGGAACGATGTTCTGAGCACCAGCACGTGAACGACGGAGGTCACCCTTACGCTGTGGGCCATCAAGAATCATCTGGTCGCCTGTGTAAGCGTGGATGGTTGACATGATGCCAGAAACGATAGGAGCATAGTTGTTCAGGGCAGCTGCCATAGGAGCAAGGCAGTTGGTGGTGCAGGAAGCAGCAGAGATAACAGTATCCTCTGGCTTAAGGGTCTTGTGGTTGGTGTTGTAAACGATGGTTGGGAGGTCCTTGCCTGCAGGAGCAGAGATAACGACCTTCTTGGCACCAGCCTTAATGTGAGCAGAAGCCTTCTCCTTAGATGTATAGAAACCTGTGCACTCGAGCACTACATCTACATTGAGTTCGCCCCAGGGAAGCTCAGCTGCATTTGGCTTGGCATAGATGGTGATCTCCTTGCCGTCAACAGTGATAGAACCAGGAGTAACAACGGTCTTGCCGTCCTCAGCCAAAACAGCATCCTTGTAAGAAACACAGTGCTTGCCCTCACCGAACTTGCCAGCGAAGCCACCCTGAGCGGTGTCATACTTGAGAAGGTGAGCAAGCATCTTTGGGCTGGTGAGGTCGTTGATAGCAACTACTTCATAACCCTCTGCTTCAAACATCTGACGGAAAGCGAGACGACCGATACGACCGAAACCGTTGATAGCTACATTTGTCATCTTTTTATCTTAAATTTTTTAAAGGTTTGTGAATAATGATTGATGGAACACGTGTCATAATCGACATTGCAAAGATATAGTTTTTTGCCTAATGTTGTGCAATAATTGAGCAATAACTATGCAAAAAAGTTACTTTGCCCTAACGATTGCCAAATAGACTTTGCTTTTTAACAATACAACATGCGTCACGACTGCTTGAAAAGCAAACTGGAATCGCCGTAACTGAGGAAACGGAAGTCGTGCTGAAGGGCATAGCGATAGATGTTATGCCAGTGTTCTCCAACAAGGCTATCGCCATCGACAAATGCACTCACAAGCAGCAATAAGGTGCTTTGCGGCATATGGAAATTGGTGACCATTGCCTCGACAAGTCGGAACTGGAATCCCGGTGCAATCAGGATCTGAGTAGCAGTTACAAGATTGTCCTGTCCCGTCTGCTGAAGGTAGTCGATGATTGTTTTCAGAGCGGTCTCCAGACTTATGGAGTGCACTTCGTCGTAAGGCTCCCACTGATGCACCACGAGGTCCTCTGGATGGACGTTTTCGAAGTCCTTCATCCCAGCAAGTTTCTCGCCGATGTAATACAGACTCTCCAACGTTCGGACACTGGTCGTTCCGGTGGCTACAAACCGCGCCCCTTCCGGGCGATGCTGTTCGAAGGCATAGATATCCTCGATGACCGAACGGGGCACCGAGATGAATTCGGTGTGCATGTCATGCCCCTCTATCGTCTCGCTCTTGACGGGCTTGAAGGTTCCTGCCCCCACATGGAGTGTCAGGTATTCCAGGCGAATGTCTTTCTGCCGAAGCGCTTCGAGCACCTCCTGCGTATAGTGAAGGCCAGCCGTCGGAGCTGCCACACTGCCCTTGATGCGGGAATAGACGGTCTGATAGGTCTCCTTGTCCTTCTCTTCGGTTGCACGATTGAGGTAGGGAGGAATGGGTAGTTCGCCCATCGCATCGAGCAGTTGCGCGAAACTGACTGCCGTTCCGCCTTCGGGCTGTTTCCAATAGAAATGAATCAACTGGCTTGGGCCAAGACTTCCTGCACGTTCGCAATTCAAGGTGACCGATTGGCCATCGGGCATAGTGACACTCAACGAAAGGGGACCGTCCTTCCACTTCTTGCTGTTGCCCACGAGGCAGGTCCAGGTACATTCCGTTTCGCTGGCAAAGTTCTGCTGATAGTCCTTCGGCGATTCCGGTTCGAGGCAAAACACCTCGACAATACCGCCTGTAGGCTTGCGGAAGTGCAGACGTGCCTGGATCACCTTCGTATTGTTGAACACAATCATCGAACCGGCAGGTATCTGCGAGGGCAGGTCGCAAAAGTGATGTTCCTCGATCTCGCCCTTCCACACCAGCAGTTTGCTCTGGTCGCGCTGCTCCAATGGATATTTGGCAATACGCTCTTCGGGGAGGTTATAATCGTAATTCTTGATCTCTAGATTACGTGGATTAATCATTATAATATAAAATGTGTAACGTTCAACTGAATTTTCGACTGCAAAGATAGAGCGAAAATAATTATTTCCCAAATTTATTTGGCAAATTGTGCAAAAACACCTATCTTTGTGCCCAAATTAGAAAGAAAATGAAAATCGGAGATAGAGTCAGATTCCTCGATGCCCAAGGAGGAGGCATCGTAAAAGGCTTCAACAGCAATGGCCTTGTGATGGTGGAAGACGAAGACGGATTTGAGATCCCAACCATGGCGTCGCAATGTGTCGTTGTCAGCCAGGAGGACGATGATCGTCAAGCAGGCCATGCCCCCGTGCATCAGGCACCGTTGACACTTGCCCAGAAGGCTGCACGCGAAGCGATGACCGAAGTTGACAAGCTCAAGGAGGAGAATGGCCAACTCAAGGCCAGGATTCACGAGCTGGAGACCGAGATGAACAATCTCAAACTGCAACTGCTCAAGGCACAGTACCAGAGTGCCGAGCAGCAGAAGCAGGGCAAGGGCGGAGTTCATCAGGCCATCAAGACCAACCCCTACGAGGTGTTGCGCAACGGCATCATCGAGGTCGATCTGCACATCAACCAACTCGTCGATAGCACGGCCGGTATGAACAATGCCGACATGCTGCGTCATCAGCTCCACATCTTCCGTCAGACCATGGACTCCTACAAGCACGCCAAGGGGCAGAAGATTGTCTTCATCCACGGTAAGGGTGAAGGTGTGCTGCGCAAGGCCATCATCGACGAACTCAAGCTGCATTATCCCAAATGCGATTACCAGGATGCATCGTTCCAGCAATATGGCTTCGGTGCCACCATGGTCACAGTACATTAATAACTATGAAAAGATTCACTAAAATCATCCAGCAACGCCAGTTGAAGCAGATGGCCAAGGACTATGTCTTCATCTTCGTCGGCATCTGTCTTTACAGCGTGGGCTATTGTGCCTTTCTATTGCCTGAAAAAATCGTGATGGGTGGAGTAACCGGTATCTCTACCCTTTTCTACTACTCGTTGGGGTGGAACCCTGCCATCATGTTGTGGGTCATCAATGTCCTCTTGCTGGCCATTGCCTTCCGCTTCATCAGCATGGAGTTCACCATCCGCACCATCGTCGGAGTAACATTGCTGTCGCTCACCATCGGTGTGATGCAACCCATCTTTGAGGCCCATCCCGTCATTACCGCAGGCGAAGACAAGTTCATGCACGTCCTGATTGCCGGACTGTTGGGCGGCGCCGGACTCGGATTGGCCTTTGTACACAACGGATCGACAGGCGGCACCGACATCGTCGTGGCACTTATCAGCAAGTTCTCGCGAATGTCACTCGGTCGTGCCCTCCAACTTACCGACATCTGCATCATCTCCAGCTCCTACTTCCTCTTCCACTCCGCCGAACTCATCGTCTATGGTGTCTGCTTCACACTCGTCGCTTCGTTTATGATCGACTATGTCGTCAGAGGCACGCATCAGACCGTTCAGTTCCTCATCATCTCCAAGCGTTATGAAAAAATCGCCGACGCTATGAACAACAGTCTGCATCGCGGCGTGACTATCCTGCATGGCGAAGGATGGTATTCGAAGTCCGACGTAGAGGTGGTGATGGTGCTTTGCCGCAAATACGAGAGTCAGTACGTTTTCAACCTCGTCAAGGCCATCGACCCCAATGCCATGGTCAGTCAGACGTTCTGTCAGGGCGTGTTTGGCGAGGGCTTTGATAAGATAAAATAATATGAAAATCGGTTTCGACGCCAAACGCTATTACCATAATCACACAGGCATCGGCAATTACAGCCGTGCCATCATCAAGGGATTGCAAGCGCTCTATCCCGACGACGACTATCTCCTCTATGACGAGAAGACCTTCTCGCGCACCTTCCGACTGGGACGAAAGGCAGCCAGCGACGGCTGCGAACTCTTCCATGGCCTCTCCAACGAACTTCCTGCCGACATTCTGAAGAGTGGCGTGCGTTCCATCGTCACCATGCACGACACGGCCTGGATCACCTATCCGCAGATGTACCATTGGATCGATCGCAAACTCTACGACTACAAATACGGTCGCAGCTGCCACCTCGCCAACCATGTGCTTGCTATCTCCGAGAGCACCAAGAAGGATGTGATGCGCTTCTACGACATTCCCGAGGTCAAGATCTCCGTCATCTATCAACCCGTCCAGGAACTTTTCTACAAACCACTCTCCAGCGACGAAGCCGACCGGCTCATTGCCGATGCGGTTTCATCGGGAATGCTTTCGGCTGCCCTTCCCAAAGACTTCATCCTCAACGTGGGTAGCATCAACAGTCGCAAGAACCTGCTGGGACTCGTCCGGGCCCTTGAACTTATTCCTGCTGAGCAGCGTCCCCCGCTTCTCGTTGTCGGTAACGGTCACGAATATAAGCGCGACGTAATGAATTACATCGCAAAGCATCATCTCGAGCAGTATGTCCGCATCGAAACCGGTGTCAGCGACAACAAGGTGTTGCAAGCCCTCTATTCCAAAGCACTCCTGATGGCCTATCCTTCCCATTATGAAGGTTTCGGACTGCCCGTGGTCGAAGCAGCCCTCCAAGGCTGTCCCATTCTGACCAGCAATGTCAGTTCTCTCCCCGAAGCAGCAGGACCAGGCGCCCTACTCTGCGACCCTGCCGATATCGAATCCATCCACAAATATCTCACCGAACTGCTCGACGACAGCAGCATGGCACAACGTTTGGCCGAAGTAGCCGAGGAGTATGCCCGCTGCCACTTCGACCCGCGCACACTCACCGAGCAGCTGCATGAGCTTTACTTAAAAATCTGTTAGGGACATTAAGGATATTAAGGGATTCTAAGGGATATTAAGGGACATCACCTTCGCCTTTCAAGACTTTTTGGCCAAGAAAAACAAACGTCCCTTAATATCCCTAAATATCCCTTAGAATCCCCAAGAATCCCTTAGAATCCTATCTTTTATCCAAATCGTCAAACAATCGCTGGAGGAATGCCTTACCCCAGCGCTGTGCCTGATGTTCCGGATCGTAGCTCCACTTGAGCGGCACATCCACCTGACGGTTGTCCTGTGTATAGCAGATGGTCTTTACGCCCGTAGTGTCACACACATCGGCAAGAAGGCCGAAACCATCGGGGTAATCGTAGAATGCATAGCGAGGCGTCGCCGGATTAAGCAGGTCCTTGCTGAAGTTGAAATCCTCATGATGAATGCCTAATCGTCCAAGCAGGGTGGCCGACAAATCTGTCTGGTCGCCCAACGCGTCTATTTCGTGAATCTCCACGCCTTCGGTGTCCAATGGCAACTGCAGAGCTCCACCTGTCCAAACCATCGGGATATGGTATCGGTCGGGCTCCTGGAACTCCAAATTCTCGGGATAATAACTGCAATGGTCAGGTAGGACGACTACGAGCAGGTCGTTCCAAACCTGAGTATCGGCTTTCAACTCGTCAATAAATCTGCCCAAGCAGGAATCTGCATACGCAAAAGAATTGGCAAACGGATGCTCGAGCCGGTTGAACGAAGGCACGTCAAATGGCTCGTGACTCGACAAAGTAAGCACGACCTTGAAGAATGGCTCTTCCTCTCCCTTAGATTCAGAACCCTTCGCACCTTTCCGAACATCCTCCAATATCCTATTATACACCACTTCATCGGGAGCACCCCATTGCTGCATACGTTCTGCTCTTGAGAAGTTGTTCATGCTGACCACTTCTTCGATGCCTCCTGCACGCAGGAAGCCCAACATGTTGGTGAAATTGGCATCACCACCATAATAGAACTGAGGATGATATCCCTCTTCCTTCAGTCGTTGGGGTAGATACTGCAGATGATTGCACTTCGACTGGTCCTTCATCACCGTCGTGGTGGGTTGAGCAGGATAACTGGCCAATATCGAAGCTACGCCACGGTCGGTGCGCCACGAAGTGCAGTAGAAGCGCGTCCAGCCCAGTCCTTCTCTGTAAAGTCGTGTCAATTCGGGCATCACACGTGGATCGGCATCCGGATACAAGGCTGTGCAGGCCTTTCCGCTGAATCCTTCGAGAATGATGAGCAGGATGTTCGGACGATTGGTCTTTAACAATGTCTGTCGGGTGCTTCTCAGCGAATCGGAAGTGTTCACCGTAAGTCGGTTCAGCTCGGCAAGGGCCTCATCACACTCCTCATCAGTCATGAAGCGATACATCTCGTCGTAATCCTTCTGCTTACTCAGAGAATAGAGGAACGAAAAGACGGGATTGACAGCCGCCTGGTTAAGGTTCATCTCGGTCGAGAAATAGGCCCTGCCCACATTCATCGTGCTTTCGCTCACTCCTCCACGGATGCAGAGGAAAACGATTCCCGCAAACAGCAAGCCCTGCAGCGTGTGAATGATTCGTCTTCGAAGCGGTTCGGGACGATTGGAGCATGCCTCACGCCACAAGTGGCTATGACTGCGCTGAGGTGACGGCATCAGTTTGTGCAGCAAACATTCGACGACATAAAGTATCAGGAGGATACCTCCGATGCCCAATACGTACATCCACCAGGGAGCTGAAGCCAATGCCTCAGCAGGATTGTCGAGCAGATAGATGAGTGGTGTAGCATCGAGTCGGAATCCCCAATAACCAAACAGCACCAGGTCGGTGAGCCACAAGAAAAGGACGACGAAGAACAGGATACCCAGCACCCAATACATCAGATGACGATACCAGTTGCCCGGCAGCCAAAGGTGAAACAGTTTCACAATCAGGGGGACAGCCACGACATATCCAGCCACTGTGAGATCCTGTGGCACGCTATGGATGAGCACCTGCAGCCAATCGCCTATACCATATTGTCCATATACCCCGTAGTGGGACACCATAAAGATGATGGTTCCGACAAGGAAAAAGCCCACCACCGAGGCAAATATGATCATTAATTTTCGCATAATACCTTTTTATTTATAACCCAACATCCCCTATCGTTTTCGAATGTTGAAAAAACGCCGCAAAGTTAACAAAAGAAAAGAAAACCGCAAAACTTGGACGTGCAAAAATGAATTATCTTTGAATAATTTTGAAATAATGTGCAATTCATTTGGCATTTTGCAAAATAAAGACTAACTTTGCACCCGATATTCGAAAGTTACCCTCAAACAATTAACTACTTTGAAACCTATAGATTCTCTCCGACGTTCGGCCCCAGGGGTCATCGTAGCCTATCTTCTTAACATGTTGATGGCCTACGTGGCATTCATGATCTGCCGCGTCGTATATGTTGCCCTTAACTGGACCGCCTTCCACGACGGTTTGTTCCAGAATTCGTGGAGCGACCTGCTGGCCGGATCGCTTTTGTTCGACACATCAGCCTTGCTCTATATCAATGCGCTCTATCTGCTACTGATGCTCCTGCCCATCCACCTGAAGGAGCATGCACGCTATCATCGCGTGGTACGCATCGTCTATCTGGTATTCAATGGCATCGGCATCATTGCCAATCTTGCCGATGCGGTCTATTTCCCTTTCACGGGACGTCGCACCACAGCCACGGTCTTTAGCGAATTCTCCAACGAAGGCAATCTGGGAGACATCGTGGGCACCGAGATTTTGCACAGTTGGTACCTCGTTCTGCTGTTCGTCGTACTCATTTGGGCAATGTATAAACTGTACGTCCTGCCCTGCCGCGAAGAGGATGAAGCCAAGCCTATTCGGCTCCGCAACTACTACCCCACCCTCACTGCGGCTTTGCTCATCATGGTTGGACTCACCGTGGCCGGTATGCGCGGAGGCTTCACCACAGCCGTACGCCCCATTACCATCTCCAACGCCAATCAGTACGTCAGCCGCCCAGCCGATGCCGCCATCGTGCTCAACACGCCCTTCTCGATCATTCGCACGTTGGGTAAGAAGACGTTTGTCGATCCCGGCTATTTCGCAACGCAGGAAGAACTCGATGCCATCTTCACCCCCGAGCACTATCCTGCCGACACCACGGCCTTCGTTCCACGCAATGTGGTTGTCATCATCGTCGAGAGTCTTGGCCGCGAATACATTGGCGCTCTCAACGACCTTGGTCAATGCGGCGATGACTACCAGGGTTATACACCATTCATCGACCAGATCTGCCGCCACGCCTTCACCACCGACTGGTCGTTTTCCAACGGGCGCAAATCCATCGATGCTATGCCCTCCATCCTCAGTGGCATACCGATGTTCGTCGAACCCTTCTTCCTTACTTCCGCTTCGCTCAACGAAGTGGGTGGCTTGGCACGCTGCCTTGGCGGCAAAGGCTACGAGACGGCCTTCTTCCATGGTGCACAAAACGGCTCGATGGGCTTCCAGGCGTTCAGTCGTGCCACCGGTTTCGACTCCTACTATGGTCGTACCGAGTATGATGCCGATCCAGCTTTCGGATGCGAAGACGATTTTGATGGCACATGGGCCATCTGGGACGAGCCGTTCCTGCAGTTCTATGGCAAGAAGATGTCCGAGATGCGCGAACCGTTCATGACCACCGTCTTCACGGCCTCATCGCATCACCCGTTTGCCATCCCCGAACAGTACCGCGACACTTTCCCCGAAGAAGGCATCGCCATGCATAAGTGCATCCGTTACCTTGACCATTCGCTGCGCCGTTTCTTCGAACGCGTCAGCACTGAGCCCTGGTACGAACGCACCCTATTCGTCATCGCAGGCGACCACACCAACCTCACCGACCAGGCCTTTTACCAGACCGACCTCGGATACTTTGGCTCGCCCTTCATCCTCTTCGACCCCACAGGCACGCTCGTCGCTCCACAGCGTCGTCATGCCATCGCCCAGCAAATCGACGTGATGCCCACTGTCCTCTCGGCCCTTCATTACGATGAGCCATACGTCGCCTTCGGATGCGATCTGCTCACCACGCCAGACAACCTCACCTGGGCCATCAACTATGCAGGAGGTATCTACCAGTATGTCGAGGATGGCTATCTTCTCCAGTTCGACGGCGAGCAACCCCGTGCCCTCTATGACATCCTGGGTGACTGGTATCAGACCCACGACCTCAAGGACGATCCAGCGGCTCAAACCATCCTCGAAGCCCGCCTCAAACGAACCAAGGCCATCATCCAAAGCTACATGCAGCGTATGGTAAATGATAGCCTTATCATTAGGCGATAATTTTTCGAAATAACGACATTCCGGTATACCGGTATACCGTTATATCGGATTTTCGGTATCACGGCATTACGAAATCCCGAACCCCGTCAAAAAATAAAACAATGGCAAAAAAGCAAGACAATATCTTCTACCGGGTGCTCTACTACATCATCCTCGTGCCAGGCTATGCCGTGTCGCTGCTCCCGATGTGGTGGCATTACTTCTGGTCCGATGTGCTCTACCTGCTCATCTATCGCTTGGTGGGTTATCGTCGAAAAGTGGTGCGTCGTAACCTGACGGACAGTTTTCCTGACAAGACAGAAGGCGAACTCCGCAAGGTGGAGAGGGATTTCTATCACTACTTCTGTGACCTGCTGGTCGAAGCCATCAAGTTCATCTCCATCAGCCGTGAAGAGATGCGCTGTCGCATGAACTTCGAGAACATCGAGCCCGTTATCGACTCATGTCAGCGCGGCAAGAACTGCGCTGTCTATCTTGGCCACTACGGCAACTGGGAGTGGATCAGTTCCATGCAACTTTGGATCGACCCGAAGATAGGTCAATGCACACAACTTTACCATCCGCTTGAAAACCCCGCGATGGACCGACTTATGGGATATATCCGACAGCGTATGGGTGACATCAACATCCCCGTCGAGCAGTCGGTGCGTCACTTTGTCCGCTATCGTCAGCAGGGCAGGCCTGTCCTCGTAGGTTTTATCGCCGACCAGGTGCCCCATTGGCGCAACATACACTATTGGACGAACTTCCTTAACCATCCCAAGACGCCCATCTTCACGGGTTCCGAACGACTCACACGCCAGTTCGATATGGATGCCTACTACCTTCACGTCACCCGACCTCGTCGCGGCTATTGGAACGTGCGTTTCGTGCCTATGGCGCGCGACTGCAAGCAGACGCAGGAATTCGAGATTACCGAACTCTACACGCGTCTCCTTGAAAAGAACATCCTCGAAGCGCCCCAATACTGGCTGTGGACCCACAACCGCTGGAAGCGCACATACGAGGAATGGCTCGTCAAGAAGGAATCCTGGGAAAAGAAGTCCACCCAATCTGAATAATCCGAATAGTCCGAGTACTCTGAGAACTCCGAATAATCCGAAAACTCTGAGAACTCCAAATAGTCCGAGAACTCCAACGCAAATACAATGGACGACTATATCAGCAGCCTCAACAGCAGGCAGCGCGAAGCAGTAGAGGCCACCGAGGGCAGAATCCGCGTGGTGGCCGGAGCGGGGTCAGGCAAGACCAAGGCGCTCACCTGCCGTTATGCCTATCTGGTCAACGTGCTGGGTGTCGATCCTGCCAACATCCTCTGCCTCACCTTCACCAACAAGGCTGCACAGGAGATGCGTCAGCGCATCCACAAGCTGGTGGGCAGCGGTGATTACAACGACTTCGTCTGCACCATCCATGGCTTCTGCGTCAAGTTCCTGCGTCAGGAAATACATCGCCTCGGTTATCCCAAGTCGTTCACCATCCTCGACGAAGATGACCAGAAGCAACTCGCCAAGCAGGTAATGGAAGAACTGGGATTGAACCGCACTGTCGAAACTGTCGGACAGTTCCTCGACGCTGCCGCCAACCGCAAGGTGGCGCTCTTCCTGCAACAGCCCAACTATATCGACCGCATGATGCTCACCGAAGGGCTCAGCGAGCATTTCGACCCATCAGCGCTCGAACCTGAGCAAGCCGCCGAGATGGCTTTTGCACGTTACCTGCAATTGCAGAAGAAAACTCTGGGTCTCGACTTCCAGGACCTCATCTTCTTCACCATCCATATCCTCAAGCGCTTCCCCGACGCATGCCAATACTGGCAGAACGAGATGGAATACATCATGCTCGACGAGGCACAGGACTGCAACAAGAGCGACTGGACCATCGTCGAAACTTTGCAAGGCATCCACCACAACCTCTTCATCGTGGGCGACCCCGACCAGGCCATCTACGAGTGGCGTGGTGCACGACCCAAGATGTTCATCGAGTTCCAAAACGACAAGACCATCGTCCTCGACCAGAACTATCGCTCCACCTCCCCCATCCTCAACGTTGCCAATTCGGTCATCAACCGCAATCGAAACCGCGTCCCCAAGAACCTCTTCACCACCCGCGACGGCGGCACCAAGGTAACCCACTTCCACGGACGCAGCGACGAGGAGGAAGCCCGCTGGATTGTCGGCAAGATCCGCGCTCTCTGCCCATCTGCCGACACCGACTCAGTCGGTCCCTCCTCTATTGATGTCGGAGCCAAGCTTGGCTCCGAACGCCAACCGCAACCCACCCTCAGCGACTTCGCCATCCTCTATCGCGCCAGTTACCTGAGCCGAGGCATCGAACAGGCGCTTGTCCACGCCGGCATCGACTACGTCATCTGGGGCAGCGTCCGTTTCTTCGACCGCGCCGAAATCAAGGATGCCCTCTCCTACCTGCGTCTCATCGACCAGGGCGATGACCTCTCCTTCCTGCGCATCTGCAACGTGCCCAGCCGCAAGGTGGGCAAAGCATACCTGAGTCGCCTCAAGGCTTTTGCCGATCAGGATGGCACGACGCTCTACGAGGCACTCAAACGTCACATCAGCGCCCGCGAACTCTACAAGGAGACGATGATTGCCTTCATCGACCTCATTGAGCGTTGCCGCCAGCTCGTCGAAGAACGTATGAAACTGCCCATACTCCTCGACCAGCACGGCACCGTGGTCAGCACGCAGCGCCGTGACCACGTCATCAGCGATGTGCTCGACATGGTGCTCGAAGAAAGTGGTTACAAGAAACTGCTACGTGAGGATGACGACACCGATCGTCTCGAGAACCTCACCGAACTGCTCCAAAGTGTGCAGACCTACGAGGAGGCACATCAGCAGGACGAAGTGCTCTCCATCAGCAGTTACCTTCAGGAAATCGCCCTCTACACCAATATGGACTTGGACGAGATGAAGCAAGGCAAGTCAGCTGCCAAGGGCCAAGGGCAAACCGCAGACGCCCAAGCCAAGAAGGCAAGGCCGAAAGTGCGCCTTATGACCATCCACCAGGCCAAGGGTCTCGAGTTCCCCTACGTCTTCGTCACGGGCCTCAGCGAAGGCATCTTCCCCAGTATGAAGACGTTGCGCGAACGCAAGGGCGACGGCGAGGAAGAGGAACGACGCCTGATGTACGTGGCGGTGACACGCGCAGAACGAGAACTCTTCCTCACCGAAAGCGAAGGGTTCAGCGCAGCAGCACGCCTCTCGAAGTATCCTAGCCGATTCCTGCGCGAAATCAAGCGCAGTCTCTTCGTCACCGAAGGCGATATGGACGAATTGCTGTGGCAGGAGTCGTCCAAGATGGTTCGCTCGCTGGGTCTCGATTTCAGCCAAGGTGGAACCACGGCCGATGGCAGCACCGCTCCCTCAGGCAGCGACATCCTTGCCCCTGGCACCCGCGTCAAGCACGACGTCTTGGGCGAAGGCATCATCCAGGACTACAACGAAGCACGCGGCTCCTACACCGTACAGTTCGGCAACGGCACCCGCAACATCCGACGAAACTTTTTGAAACCCCTCTGAAATGGCAAAACAACAATCCGACGTCCGTGAGCGCACTCGTCTCTCGCACGATCTACCCCGCATGTACCGCGTCATCATGCACAACGATGACTTCACCACTATGGAGTTTGTCGTCGAAGTGCTCCGCAAGGTCTTCTTCAAGCCCGAAGAAGAGGCGAACCAGCTTATGCTCAAAGTACATAAGGAAGGCAAGGCCATCGTTGGCCTCTACACCCTCGACATTGCTGTTAGCAAGAGTCAGAAGGCTATGCGCATGGCACGCGACAAAGGCTTCCCCTTCAAACTCACATGGGAACCCGAAGAAAGGGATATTCCTTTTTAAATAACGATTAATAATTAACAAATAACAATTGGAATCATAGAGGAGAAAAAACAAGATGAACAGAACAGAACGGCTGAACAAAGCCTACGAAATAGCATTCAAATATGCATGGAGCAACCGCCACGAGTTCGTGACGCCCGAACATTTATTGTTTGGCATCGTCAAGCAACCCGAATTTGAAGCCATATTCCGCAGTTATCAGTACGACAAGGAAGTCTTTTGCAACAATTTGGAATGTGCAATGAACGAGAGTTCCAACGAGGTGCCCGAAGACGTTGGCGACTACGAGCTACTTGCCTCAGCCCAACTTATACAAGTCATCGCCATCAGCGAACAGATGGCAGCCAGTTCTGGGCACGACGAGGTGGATATCCCCCATGCTCTCAATGCTATCATGCACCTCGAAGACTCGCAAGCACTTTATGATATTGTCCATTCCTTCACCGACGACCCGGGGGAGTTCCTCAATTGTGTGGTCATGGCCATGAATGGGGAAACGTTGCCGCTCCATGCTTCGCCCCAAAGCGAACGCTACGACGATGACTTCGACGATATCCCGACCGACTTCGACACCGAACGAGATCCTGACCGTGACGTCAGGTGGCGCAACCTCGTCACCTGCATCAACGATCAACTCGACCAACACAATCCGCTCATCGGACGTGAAGCCGAACTCGACCGCACTATCCAGGTGCTCTGCAGACGCGAGAAAAACAACCCGCTGCATGTGGGAGAACCTGGTGTCGGAAAGACTGCACTCGTCTATGGCTTGGCCGAACGCATTGAGCGAGGCGATGTGCCCGAGCGTCTGCGGGGAGCCACCATCTATCAGATGGACATGGGCTCGATGGTGGCTGGAACGACCTATCGCGGCGACTTCGAGAAGCGCATCAAGGCCGTGATGGAAGGTGTCATCGCCGAAGGCAATGCCATCGTCTATATCGACGAAATCCACACCCTGGTTGGCTCGGGCTCGGCAGGCGACGGCTCGCTCGATGGTTCCAATATGCTCAAACCCTACCTCGAAGGCGGACAGATACGCTTCATCGGCTCCACCACTTATCAGGAGTACAATCGTTATTTCCAAAAGAGCAAGGGCATGGTGCGTCGCTTCCAACAGATCGACATCCCTGAGCCTTCAGTCGAAGAGACCATCCGCATCCTCGAAGGTTTGCAAGCCAAGTACGAGGAGTTCCATGGTGTGAAGTATGCTGAGGGTGTGTTGCGCTATGCGGTAGAGGCTTCGGCCAAGCACATCAGCGACCGTTTCCTGCCCGACAAGGCCATCGACCTCATTGACGAAGCTGGCGCCTACCGTGAACTGCATCCTCTGATGCGCAAACTCAAAGGCAAGATGGTGGCGCAGAAGACACAGTGGGTCGATCGCGACCTCATCAACGACGTGCTGGCTCGCGTCTGCAAGATTGACCCCAAGTCACTCCATGAAGAGGACAGCCAAAACCTCGAAACACTCTACGAGCGCATCACCGCACAGATCTACGGACAGGACCATGCCGTGCGTCAGGTGGTCGAAGCCGTGCAGATGGGCAAGGCTGGTCTGCTCGAAGACCAGAAGCCCATTGCCTCGCTCCTCTTCGTGGGACCTACGGGTGTAGGCAAGACCGAGGTCTGCCGTGTGCTTGCCCAGGAGTTGGGAATCCAGCTTGTGCGCTTCGACATGTCGGAATATACCGAGAAGCACACCGTGGCCAAACTCATCGGTTCTCCCGCCGGCTATGTGGGCTACGAGGATGGTGGATTGCTCACCGATGCTATCCGCAAGACGCCCAACTGCGTACTTCTCCTTGACGAAATCGAGAAGGCACACAGTGACATCTACAACATCCTGCTTCAGGTGATGGACTATGCCCGCCTCACCGACAACAAGGGCCAGAAGGCCGATTTCCGCCACGTCATCCTCGTGATGACCTCCAACGCCGGTGCACAGTATGCTCATCGTGCCAACATCGGCTTCGGCAGCACTGTCTCGGCTGGCCAGGCTATGCTCGGCTCGGTCAAGAAGACGTTCAAGCCCGAGTTCCTCAACCGACTCTCGGGCACCGTGGTCTTCAACGATATGGATCACACCATGGCAGGAATGATTCTCGACAAGAAGTTGCGCCAGCTCAGCGAGCGTCTCGCCGCTCGAAATGTCACCCTCGAACTCACCCCCGCAGCTCACAACCTGCTGCTTCAGAAGGGCTATACTCGTGAGATGGGAGCACGCGAGATGGATCGTCAGATCAACCAGCTGCTCAATCCCATGCTGATGCGCGAGATTCTCTTCGGCAGCCTCAAGAAAGGCGGCACAGCACGCGTGGATGTAGAAGGCGAAAACCTAAGGCTCTCTGAAGTCAAACGACCTTCATGATGTATCATAATGGGCAATAAGAAAGACATAAGTTACAATTACCGTTGGCATCGAACGCTCTTTATGAGAGCTTATAAGCGAATTCATTCCATACTGATGAATTTGATTGACGCTCGCCAAGACCGACGCATATGCGGTCAGTCATTGACGCGCAGCATCGTATCAACTATGCGCGAGACCAAAGGTGCCACCAACAGTTCACCAACCCGCTATTGGATTCTAGATTCTATCTTTAACAAAATCAAGGTACGACCCGACGACCATGTGCTCGACGTCGGGTGTGGCAAAGGTAGAGTGTTGGCCTATTTGGCAGACCGAGACTTAGCCACATCGGTTACGGGCGTAGAACTTGATCCTCGGCCTGCTGCTAACTGCCGAAAATGGATAGGGCGCTATCCCAAGTTAAGGCTCATTGAAGGGAATGTAATGGACATTAATCTCAACGATTACACCATGCTCTATATGTTCCACCCGATTACCAAGGATTTCTTACCAGACTTTTTCGACAAAATAGAACAAGAACTGACACATCCTTTACGACTCGTTTACCTCAACGATTTGGCGGGATTCCCACTTCTTAATGACCGCCCTGGATGGACACTCATCAAGCGCGGGTTAATCTGGAAAAAGCATGGCCTCTACCTCTACGCCTGGCCACAGATGATCAGCGCATGGAGTTACGAGAGAAGCGATGCTTTGAATATGAATGAGACTCCGAAACCCTGATGCTCATTCCCGTGCTGATGCGCGAGATTCTCTTCGGCTGTCTCAAAAAAGGCGACAAGTCACTTCTAACAAGGAATGACCTATTTCTAACCACGGCATAACCAATCTTGGCCAAGAATGGTTATGCCGTTATTGTATAAAGTATTATGTCGGCCGTCAGAGTGCTATTTCACATAGAAGAAAGCATCCTGTCGGCCGTCAGAGTGCTATTTCCCGTAGGAGCAAGCATCCTGTCGCCCGTCAGAGTGCTATTTCCTATAGAAGAAAGCATCCTGTCGGCCGTCAGAGTGCTATTTCCCGTAGAAGAAAGCATCACGTCGGCCGTCAGAGTACTATCTCCCGTAGAAGAAAGCATCGTGTCGGCCGTCAGAGTGCTATTTCCCGTAGAAGCAAGCATCACGTCGGCCGTCAGAATGCTATTTCGTGTAGGAGCAAGCATTACGTCGGCCGTCAGAGTACTATTTCCCGTAGAAGAAAGTATTATGTCGGCCGTCAGAGTACTATTTCCCGCAGAAGGAAGCATTATGTCGGCCGTCAGAGTGACATTTCCGTTGGAGCAAAGCATTCAGTCGCGCAACTTAATGCTCTAAGACGTAGGCAGTACTACTTGCGGACAAATAGTACCATCTTGCCGCAATTATACACTACTTGCGCACTCTTGATACCATCTCACGGCAAGATTGCACTACTTGCGTACACTTGGTACAATCTCACGGCAAGATTGCACTACTTGCGTACACTCGGTACAATCCTCGTCACAATATTGCACTACTTGTGAACACTTGATACAATCTCGTTGCAATATTGCCCTACTTGTGCACACTTAGGACAATCCCCATCGCAAGATTGTACTGCCCGTGTACACTTGATACCATCTCGGGACAATATTGAACTACTTGTATACATATAGTACAACATAAACCTAAGGCGCAGCACCTTATGATGCCGCGCCTTAGGTTTCAGTGGATAAAGCAAAAAAAGACCGATTCTCGATGTTTCAATGTGGGAATAGTCAAGTGTTTTAGGGGGAGACAAAAGTTGGACCTCAGCCGAACTTGTCAGGATTTCTGACATGTTGAACAACTAATCGTCTTCGGAGATATCCGTTAGATTACCTTCAATGCCCATCAAACAAACAGTGTCGGGCTATGATGGCAGTTGGCCGTGAGACATTCCACGTCCGGACAAGCCTGCGTGATGATATCGGCCAATAGGGCGGGAGCAATCTGTTCGGTCTCGAAATGACCGGCCTCGATGAGAAGGATATTGGGATGACCAAACCAACTGTGATAGTGCATTTCTCCCGTAAGGTAGGCATCAGCACTCAATGACTCGGCTTCAGCGATGAAGTCGCTGCCGGAGCCTCCGCAAAGGGCAAGACAGTTGACAGGAGAAGCGTCTGGACGAAGACAAGCGGCTTCGCGATTATAGCGCAAAATACAGGATGAGGTGGCATCAGCAATCCCGGCCGAGAGTTTTGACCGAAGATATACAAGCAGCTCTTGTGCAGACATGGAGCGAGGCAGCTTTCCAATAACGCCACACTCCGACATCGGACGTACATCGGCGAGTTGGAGCAACGTAGCCAGACGATGGTTGATGCCACCTTCGGCCTTATCGAGGTTGGTGTGGGCACTGTAGATGCCGATTCCATAGCGGATGGCGGCCATAAGGATGCGGCTAATGTAGTCGCTCTCAGGGTTGACGACCTTCAGCCCATGGAAGAGAAGGGGATGATGGCTCACCACCATCTGACAGTTGCGCTGATGTGCCTCCTCGATCACCTCTTCGGTGATGTCGAGACTGGTAAGGACGCGACTGACCTCCATGCGGGGATCACCGCATTGGAGGCCAGCGTTGTCATACGATTCCTGCAGTTCACGAGGCGCAAAGGCCTCGATGGCGCAGGCGATGTCATTAAGTCTCATTACCACTTGTATGAAAGACCGAAGCTGAGGAGCTCGGTGAACTGGAAGTAACCCCAGCCCTCACCCTTTTTCTCAGGAGCTACAGCGTCGTCGAAACGAAGGTGCGTGTAGAGCTTGGTCGAGAAATACTTGTTGAGAGGCATATCGAAGGTGTTCTCCCAATCGACCTCGGTATAGACGTTGTTCTTGTACTTGCCGCAGTCCCAAAGAGGAGAATAGTAAGTGGCCTGGCTGTTCCAGGTCAGATACTTGCAGACCTTGTACTCGAGGGTAGCCTTGGCACCCACACCGAAGTCATACAGGTTGAAGTCACCAGGATGCAGACCAAACTGGGTACCATCGATGCGACCCTTATGCCAAACGCCGTCTGAATCGTATGCACGACGAGGATCGCTGACGAACTTGAGGTTGTAGCCAAAGGGCGACATGTAAACTGAGAACTTGATCTTCTCGGTCTCCTTCTTCCAGTCCATACCGACAGAAAGGTTGATGGTTCCAGGGTTGAGGAACTTCGAAATCTCGACCACATCATTGTCTACCTCCTGCCAGCCAGTGCAGAACTGTGTCTGAGCAATACCTTGCACGGTATAGTACCAATGCTCTGTAGCCTGATAACCAAGTTTGGTGGTCCACTTGAGAATATCGTTGTTGGTGATGAACGTGCGATACTGACTGCTTGCGTTCACGAAACCGAGTTTGGCCTCGATAGCGTTGTCCCAAGCGAACTTCTCATACTTGTAGTTGAATGTGTAATCAGCAGTACCGAGCAGAGCGAAACTCGACACGCCGCCCTTGTACCAGTTCTTCGAAATGTAGCCCTGGGTGAACTGCAGGCTGGCATTGCCCGACTTGGTCCAGTGCTTGTTGGCATCTTCGGCAGCATCTTCTGCCATTACACTTGTTGCCGCCATCGACAAGACGATGGCCGAAAGAATCAGTTTTTTCATAATTTTATTGGTTTTAGTTATGAATTTTGAGTTCTAGATTGATGAATAGTGGGGAAGCCCCAATTGTAATTTGACATTTGTCAATTGTTAAATACAAATGCAAAATTATAACAATTATTCCTTATTTGCAAAAAAATTTGATAAAACGACCAAAAAATTTGTTTTTTTGGCATTTTTGTCCTATCTTTGCAACCGCTAAAAGACAAAAGATGCTATATAAACGTCCGCCCACGCGACCTGATCTACTCGGCCGAATGGGAATGGTGACCAGGGGTTATGACAAAATCACGTCATGACCAATGGTTTAGACCAAAAACGACGGGTATATGGCTTTTTTGTGTCCCAAAACAAAATTGTTAATTATTAATTGTTAATTGTTATTTTTATATTATTATGCCAAAGATTGAAAAAGAATTCAGTGTAGAAGAGAAGCTGGCTAACCTTTACAAGCTGCAGCTTTACGTTTCGGAAATCGACCGTATCAAGGGTCTTCGTGGTGAACTGCCACAGGAAGTGGAGGATATGGAACGCGAGGTGGAAGAACTCAACGCCCGCATTGCCAAATTCCACGAGGACATCGAGGCCTGCCATCACAAGATCCAGGATATGCAGGAGAAGATCACCCAGGCCGAAGAGCTGATTGAGCAGTACACCCATCAGCAGGATGATGTACAGAACAACAAGCAGTATGAGTTCCTGACCAAGGAGATCGAGTACCAGGGTCTGGAAATCGAACTGGCCAACAAGCGCATCCGCGAGAACCTCGACCAGATTGCCTTGTTCGAAGAGAGAGAGGCCAACTGCCGCAAGGAAGTGGAAGAGCGCCGTGGCGACCTTGAGACCAAGAAGGGCGAGTTGGACGAGATCATCGCCGAGACCCGCAACGAGGAAGAGGTAATGCGCGAGAAGGCTAAGAAGATCGAGAACTCGATGACCGACAAGAGCCTGATGACAACATTCCAGCGCATCCACCGCAAGGCACACAACGGCCTGGCTATCGTTCCCATCGAGCGCGAATCGTGCTCGGGTTGCTTCAACAAGGTGACCCCACAGCGTCAGATTGATGTGAAGCTCCGCAAAAAGATCATTACCTGCGAATACTGCGGCCGTATCCTCATCGACGAAGACCTGGCCAACCAGAACGAGATGCGTCGCCGCAAGAAGGGACTCCTGGCCGGCCTCTAATGCGACATGCCTACAAACAACAACTTTAGTACAAACGGAGGCGCGCCGGCCAACCGTCGCAATACCCGTGCACAATCGCCCCAGCAACCTGCTTTGGGCAAGGTGCAGCCTCAAGCCACTGAGGTGGAAGAGGCTGTGCTGGGTGCCCTTATGCTCGAAAAGGACGCCTACTCGGTAATCTCCGACCTGCTGAAGCCCGAATCGTTCTACGACCACAAGCACCAGCTGATCTTTGCTGCCATCCAGGAACTGGCATTCAACCAGGAACCTATCGACATGCTGACGGTGACCAACCGTCTGCAACGCAATGGCGTGATCGAAGAGGTGGGCGGTGCCTACTACATCGCCACCCTGACGAGCAAGGTAGGCTCTGCGGCCAATATCGAGTATCATGCGAAAATCATCGCCCAGAAGTCGCTGGCACGCCAACTGATCAACTATGCAGGCAAACTCGAGTCGGCAGCGTTCGACGAGACGACCGACATCGACGCACTGATGCAAAGCGCCGAAGGTGAGCTGTTCCAACTCTCGCAGCACAACATCAAGAAGGATGTCGTCCAGATTGACCCGGTGATTCAGGATGCGCTGAAGAAAATCGAGCAGGCTTCGAATCGCGACGACGGTCTGTCGGGTCTGCCTTCTGGCTTCCATGACCTGGACAAAATTACTTCAGGCTGGCAGAACACCGACCTGGTTATCATCGCAGCACGCCCTGCCATGGGCAAGACGGCGCTTGTGCTTTCGATGGTGAAGAACATGGCGGTGAACTACAACATCCCCGTCGGCATGTTCAGCTTGGAGATGAGTAACCTTCAGCTCGTGAACCGATTGCTGCAAAACGTTTGCGAAATCTCGGGCGAGAAGGTGAAGAGCGGTAGGCTGACCAGCGACGAGTGGACCAAACTGACCACCCGCATCACCCAACTGCAAGGTGCCCCCATCTATGTGGACGACACTCCTGGTCTGTCGGTATTCGAACTTCGTACGAAAGCCCGCCGACTGGTGCGTGAACATGGCGTGAAGATCATTATGATCGACTACCTGCAGCTGATGACGGCCGCTGGTATGCAATTCGGTTCGCGCGAACAGGAGGTTTCGACCATTTCGCGTTCGCTGAAAGGATTGGCCAAGGAACTCGACATCCCGATCATCGCACTGTCGCAGTTGAACCGTGGTGTCGAGACCCGCCAAGGCGAGGGAAAGCGTCCACAGTTGGCCGACCTCCGCGAGTCGGGTGCCATCGAGCAGGATGCCGATATGGTGTGCTTCATCCATCGTCCCGAGTACTACAAGATCTTTGAGGATGAGAAAGGCAACGACCTGCGCGGCCTGGCCGAAATCATCATCGCCAAGCATCGTAGCGGTTCGGTTGGTGACGTCCGCCTGAGGTTCCGTGGTGAGTTCGTTCGTTTCCAGAACCTTGACGAGGACTCTAGCCTCACCCCCACCCTCACCCCTTGGAGCGGTGACCACGAACTGACGTCCCGCATGGACAACGAACCACGTCCCGACATGTCACAACAGCCTAATGGTTTCGAAGCTCCTTCGGGCGGCTTCGGCGCTCCTGAACCAGGGGAGGCTCCATTTTAAAGGTTTAGAAAGGTTAAGAGGGGTTTAGAAAGGTTCGAAGGGTTCGTTTTTTTCGGAATACCGGAATACCGTTATAACGTAATTCCGATATAACGTAATACCGAATCGCATGAAGAAATAAATAATGATGAATATTTCAAATAAGATAGGAATTGCATCGATTGCGCTGACCATGCTGGCAGGGCACATGACGGCACAGGAAGTCGTCGCGCCCAACTATCGCGAGATCCGCACATCGATACAGAACAGCAAGAGCCCGAACTACTATCCACTGCTCATGCGGCGATACTTGGAAAACGATACGACGCTCACTCTCGAGCAATATCGTTGCCTCTACTATGGCTATACGCTCCAAGAGGACTTCGTGCCCTATCAGAAAGAAAGGGAGAAACTCTTCGAGATACGCCGCGAACTGGTCAACACCAATGGAAGCAAGTCAACCTGCACCGAGGCAATCAAAGTAGCGCAATCGGCACTGGAGGACGATCCATTCGACTTGCTTGCCATCTCGACACTCGCATTCTCGTACCTTCAGTTGAAGGACACGGTAAGCCACTCGCTGTGGAACAACAAGCAGGATGCACTACTCGATGCCATCGTGTCGAGCGGTGATGGTACAGATGTTGATGATGCCATCCACGTCATCAACCTCGAGCATGAATACGAAGTGCTGAACCGTCTGGGCCTGCAAATCGAATCCGACTCGCTTTGCAACGACAACGTGGAATACCTGAGAGTTCAGTCGAATGCCGAGGACGTGAGAGGCGTCTTCTTCAACTTCGGCGCTTGCCGACAGGCTTATCGCAAGAAGTATGAATAACAAATACAGAATCTAGGACATCTAGAATATCTAGGACATCTAGAAAAATTTAGGGGCGCATCATGCAATCGTGATACGCCCCTAACTATTGAAGAAAAATCACCTTACTTTGAAAGATCGACAGCGAAGTAGCCTACACGGCCCTGGGCTGTAACTGCGGCAATGAACATTACCGGATCCTGATCGGCAGAACGCTTGGTAGTAAGCTGGTTGAAGATGTTCTCGATGTCCTTGGCGCTCTTCACAGCCTGGTCATTGATCTTGATGATGACCATCTTCTCACGCAGTCCTGCACGGTAGAAGAGTCCGTTGGTCTCGAGCTTGTCAATCTGTACGCCAGTACGAACACCATAGCGGATGAGCTCCTCAGCAGAGAGGTTCTTGAAAGTGGCACCCAGCTTGTCGATACCCTTGGTCTGGATCACGTCGGTGTTGCCCTTAGTGTTCTTGAGTGTAACGGTGAAGTTCTTCTTATCACCCTTACGATCGACTACGACCTTCACCTTATCGCCTGGTCGATAGCGGGCAATCTCGCCCTGAAGTTGAGCCATGGTGTTGATAGTAGTTCCGTTGACCGAAGTAATGACGTCACCTGGCTTGATGCCTGCCTCAGCAGCACCACCATCTTCGGATACCTGATCGACATAAACACCTTCGTTGACCTTCAAATCCTTCTGCTCTACCACATCGGCATTGACATCACCACCGATGATACCGAGCAATGCACGCTGCACTGTGCCGTACTGCTTCAAGTCGGTCACAACCTTGCTCACGATGCTCGAAGGCACAGCGAAGGAATAACCAGCGTAGTTGCCGGTCTGTGAATAGATGGCAGTATTGATGCCCACAAGTTCGCCGGCCGTGTTGACGAGAGCGCCACCTGAGTTGCCTGGATTGACGGCTGCATCGGTCTGGATGAAACTTTCGATACCGAGCTTGCTGCTGCCTACGCTGATACTACGAGCCTTGGCGCTGACGATACCTGCGGTGACCGTGCTGGTGAGGTTGAAAGGATTGCCCACAGCAAGTACCCATTCGCCAATCTTCAGTGCATCACTCTGTCCCATAGGGATGGTGGGAAGGTCCTTGGCATCAATCTTTAGCAAAGCGATGTCAGTGGTAGGATCGGTGCCCACAAGAGTTGCGGTGAACTGACGACGATCGTTGAGGGTGACGGTGAGTTCGTCGGCCTTGTCAATCACGTGATTGTTGGTGACAATGTATCCGTCGCTCGAAATGATGACACCCGAACCGGCGCCAACGGGCATCGGATCGCTCGACTGAGGCTCCTGCTGACGTTGGCCACGCTGACCGAAGAAGAAATCGAAGAAAGGATCGTTCATGCCTCCGAACGACTGCGCCTGACGCACCTGCTTGTTGGTGATGCCCACCACGGCATTCACCGTCTTCTCGGCAGCACGCGTGAAATCGTTATCGGTCACCGAACCCGTCGAGGTGGTAAAGAATCCTGTTGGGGTAAGTGAAATAGAACTATCCTGCTGGGCAAGGTCATTCACCATCTTGCCCTCCATTACCTTAAATGTGGCAGCGGCAGTAACTCCGCTCACAACAACCATAGCTCCCAAGAGCTTTAATACACTACTTGTTTTCATAACTATTTTTTAATTTTTTATTGTTGATTTCTTGTTTTTTCGTCTTATTTGACGGTGCAAAGATACACAAGTTTAAGCGAATTAAGTTAAAATGGGACGAAATTTTAACATTTTCTATTAAAAAAGGGGCAAAGAATTAAAATTTTGAATTCCGTTTACATTCATTTTAAATAATTTTGCGTATCTTTGCGCCCGCAGTAGGCCTGTCTGTCGCTCGCTCACACGCGAGAGGAAAGTCCGGGCTACACAGGGCTCCATGCCGGTTAACAGCCGGTAGGCGGCGACGTTTAGGTTAACGTAACAGAAAATAACCGCCCCACAAGGGGTAAGGGTGAAAAGGCGAGGTAAGAGCTCACCGCACACTTGGTAACAAGGCGTGGCTGTACGTCCCATGGGTTGTAAGATCATGTATACTGGTGGTTGGTACGTGTCGGAAACGATACTGTGTCCATGAAGGGCGGCCCGTCCAAGCCAGGGGGTAGATTGCTAAAGTGCGTCAGCAATGGCGAACTCAGATCAATGGCAGACGCCTGTCGAAAGACAGGGACGGAACCCGGCTTATAAGCCTACTGCATTTTTTATTAAAATCGAGAATGGCGGACAAAGACAAGCAGGCAAGGACATACGAAAAAGTAGTACGGCGGCTGGTGAACGGACAACTGCAAAATGCGTTGACGTTGATCAGCAAGCATTGTGTTTTGGAGCCACGTCTATATTCCATTGGCGAAGAAGCTGAAACGGTGCAGAAGGACTACGACCGAATGCTTTCCTTTTTGGCAAAAGGAACTCACGACCCCAAACTTCAGGAACAACACGACATCCTGATGGAGCGCGCCTGGAAACTCGCCGAAAGCCTTTACGATGCCGAACAACCTGTGGAGTTACCCTTCGAGGAAACCATCATCGTGCTCCTTGAACAACTTCTTGCCGAGCCGGAAGATGACCATTGCCTCAACCGTATCTTCGAGCAAGTGGCAGAAAGCAGACATCTACCTAAGGCAGATCGCAAGGAGCTGCATAAGGCAATGCTCAACGACAGCATACCCGAATATGTGCGTGCCACCCTCCTATCGGCCATCACGCTGCACCTAACTCAGAACTTCGATGCCCGCATGGTGGAGGATCTCTACACCTATACGCTCGACGATCAGCCCGTGCAACTTCAGATGCAGGCGTGGATCACGCTGGTCTTTGTCGCCCTCATCCATACCCATCGCATCGAACATCTGCCCCGTCTGCGCGAGCAATACCAGTTCATTTGCGAAAGCCAGCCCGATTTGCTATTCGACATACAGATTGCCCTTTTGCAGTGCCGCGAGGCATTCTCCTTCGACAAGAAACTGCACAAGATCATCAACCAAGATGGCGAGGACGATGAATTCAGCGAGCAGGAACGCGTCAGGGAATTCTTTGAATTCATCACCGAAGGCATTGACACCACCCTGTCGATGTTCTCACACCTCAAGAAGATCAAATTTTTCAGCGGTGAAGGCACACGTCACCATTGGCTCGAACCATTCAGCCTCACGCAACCCGACGTCAAGGCAGTGCTCGACGAGAACCCCAAGGCTATGCCATGGACGCGGATGATGATGGCTTCGGTTGCCCAGTGCAATACCGACAAGTACAGTTCGTTCATGACCATGCAGGCCTACAACAAGGACCTGATGGCCAACATCAGCGAGAAACTGCAAGAGAAAGGGTTGGTCTTCGACGACATCCTGCCAGTAAGTCCACTCTACGTGATGCGCAACTATCTGCACGACCTCTTCCGCTACTGCAACATGCACCCCAAGGGCGAAGCGATGCGCTATCCGCTCTTCGATCGCAACCTCGACATGAGCCAGAACAAATGGCTCAGTGCAGGCATCAGCCACCCCGACCAGTTGAAGAAGACTGCCGAATTCCTTTTCCGCAAGGAACGTTGGGACGAGGCATGCATCACCTACAGCACCCTGCTCAAGCACGAAGTGACCGAGGAGACCCTGCAAAAACTCTACTACGCCATGTGGAACGGCGACAGCAGTTACGACAAACGCAAGGCCACGCAGACGCTCATCAAGTGCAACACCCTCTTCCCTGGCAACAAGTGGACGCTTCGCCATCTGGCCGATGCTTATCACGAAGCACAGGAATACGAGATAGAGGGACAGGTGCTCCACGAGGCGCTCGAACATTTCCCCGATGACCCGACGATGCTGATGCGCCTGGGACGATGCCTCACCTGTCAGGACCGCATAGATGAAGCCATCGAAATACTCTACAAGGCCGACATCAAGAAGGAAGGGCAACTGCGCGTGCATCGCGAATTGGCCAACGCACTTTTCCTGACCTACGACCACACGCGAGCCGAGCGATTCATCCGTATGGTGCTGAGCCGTCCTGAGCCAGATATGGACGATTGGATACTGGGCGGTCATATTGCCCTCCAAGACCAAGACATCCCTCTTGCCGTCGAACGATACAAGAAGGCGAACGACACAGCGTATGCCTATAACGGAATACTCCGCGACAAACCTAAACTCATACGTGCCGGCATCGCCGAACACATCATCCTCCTTGTGATGGAACTTTTGTTAAAGGATTTGCAGGCCACTTCGAACCCCTCTTAACTCTTCGAACAATTATTAACTCTACATAAAAATGGAATACAACTTTAGAGAAATCGAGCCGCGCTGGCAGGCTCAGTGGGTCAAGGATCAGACCTACAAGGTCGAGATTGACCACAAGAAGCCCAAGTACTACGTGCTCGATATGTTCCCCTATCCTTCGGGAGCGGGTCTTCACGTAGGCCACCCACTCGGCTACATTGCTTCAGACATCTTCTCACGCTACAAGCGCCTCTGTGGCTTCAACGTTCTTCACCCGATGGGCTACGATGCCTATGGCCTGCCCGCCGAACAATATGCCATCCAGACGGGACAGCACCCCGCCATCACCACCGATAAGAACATTGCCCGTTACCGCGAGCAACTCGACCGTATCGGCTTCTGCTTCGACTGGAGCCGCGAGGTACGCACCTGCGACCCTGGCTACTACAAGTGGACACAGTGGGCCTTTGCGCAGATGTTCGAAGCCTATTACGACAACGATGCACAGAAGGCTAAGCACATCGCCGACCTCGTAGCTCGATTTGAGGCCAATGGCAGCAAGGGCGTTAATGCCGCCTGCTCCGTCGAGCTCGACTTCACCGCCGAAGCCTGGAAGGCCAAGAGCGAAGTGGAGAAGCAGCAGACCCTGATGAACTATCGCATTGCATACCTGGGCGAGACGATGGTGAACTGGTGTCCCATGCTCGGCACCGTGCTGGCCAACGACGAGGTTGTCAATGGCGTGAGCGAACGCGGCGGTTATCCCGTCGAGCAGAAACTCATGCGCCAGTGGTGCCTCCGCGTCTCTGCATATGCCCAGCGTCTGCTCGACGGCCTGGAGACCATCGACTGGACCTACGCCCTGAAGGAGACCCAGCGCAACTGGATCGGTCGTTCGGAAGGTACCGAGGCACAGTTCAAGGTGGTGCCCAACGACAACCCACAGACACTGACCGCTGACGGCAAGCCTCTCGAGTTCACCATCTTCACCACTCGCGCCGATACCATGTTCGGTGTTACCTTCATGGTGCTTGCTCCTGAAAGCGAATATGTGCAGATGGTAACCACGTCCGACCACAAGGCCGAAGTGGAGGCTTACCTCGACAAGTGCAAGCACAAGACCGAACTGGAGCGCCAGGCCGGACATGAGGTGACGGGCGTCTTCAGCGGTGCCTACGCCATCAACCCAATTACGGGCGATGAGATTCCGATCTGGATTGCCGAATACGTACTTGCCGGTTACGGCACAGGTGCCATTATGGCTGTTCCCGCCCACGACTCACGCGACTGGGCTTTTGCCAAGCACTTCAACCTCCCCATCATCCCGCTCATCGAAGGCGACTATGACCTCAACGAGGGTTCGTTCGATGCCAAGGAAGGCATTATGAAGAACTCGTCGAACGCCGAACTCAGCCTCAACGGTCTCTGCGTCAAGGACTCCATCCAAGCCATGAAGGAGTACGTCACCCGCAAGGGCTTGGGCCGTGTGAAGGTCAACTACCGTTTGCGCGACGCTATCTTCAGCCGCCAGCGCTACTGGGGCGAGCCCTTCCCCATCTATTACAAGGATGGCATGCCCTACGTGCTGCCCGAGGAGTGCCTGCCACTCCAACTGCCCGAGGTGAAGAACTTCAAGCCCACCTCGACAGGCGAACCACCGCTCGGCAATGCTCAGGTTTGGGCTTGGGACGAGGCCAACAAGAAGGTTGTGGACAAGGCCTTGATCGACAACAAGACTGTCTTCCCGCTCGAACTCTGCACCATGCCAGGCTTTGCAGGTTCATCGGCCTACTACACCCGTTATACTGACCCGCACAACGATGAAGCACTCGTCAGCCATGAGGCCAACGAGTACTGGGACAACGTCGATCTCTATCTCGGCGGTTCGGAGCACGCTACTGGTCACCTCATCTACAGTCGCTTCTGGAACAAGTTCCTCAAGGACTGGGGCGTGGTGAAGAGCGAGGAACCCTTCAAGAAGCTCATCAACCAGGGCATGATTCAAGGAAGCAGCCGTTTCGCACTGCGTTTGAAGGGTACCCAGAAGTATGTCAGTGCCGACATCGCTGCTGAATACGGCGAATGCGACCCCGTACATGTGGACGTGAACTTCGTCAATGGCCTGGAAATGGATGTCGAGAAATTCCACCAGTGGACGCCAGAGTTCAAGGATGTGGAGGTAATCTGCAATGCTGATGGCAAGTTCATTACGACTGCCGCCGTTGAGAAGATGTCGAAGTCGAAATACAATGTGGTTAATCCCGACGACATCTGCGAGCGTTACGGTGCCGACACGCTGCGTCTTTATGAGATGTTCCTCGGCCCCATCGAGCAGTCGAAGCCTTGGGACACCGCAGGTATCGATGGAGCCTTCCGCTTCCTCAAGAAGTTCTGGAACCTCTATCAGACCCCAACCGACGCTGCTCCATCGGCCGACAACCTCAAGTCGCTCCACAAACTGATCAAGAAGGTAACGGGCGACATCGAGCAGTTCTCGTACAATACAGCCATCTCGGCATTCATGGTCGCCGTCAATGAGCTCACCCAGCAGAAGTGCAGCAGCAAGGCTATCCTCGAACAACTCGTCGTGCTCATCGCTCCTTTTGCTCCCCACATCGCCGAAGAACTCTGGCACCAGCTTGGCAACACCACTACCGTCTGCGACGCCCAGTGGCCCAAGTGCGAGGAGAAGTATCTCGTTGAAAGCACCATCAAGTACCCCGTCCAGATCGGTGGCAAGATGCGCTTCACCATCGACATCCCTGCCGATGCCACCTCTGACGAAGTACAAGCCGCTGTCCTCGCGCATCCCGATGCCCAGAAGTGGATTGCCGGCAAGACCGTCCGCAAGTTCATCTTCGTGCCCAAGAAGATCGTCAACCTCGTTGTAGGCTAAGCACACACATTATATATATTAATATTACAGGCTGCAAGCAAAAAGCTCGCAGCCTGTAATTTATTATCACTTTTGAAGATTTAGAACTCAGCCGACTTGGGAGTGCGGGGGAACGGGATGACGTCGCGGATGTTCTGCATGCCGGTAACGAAGAGGATGAGGCGCTCGAAGCCGAGGCCGAAACCTGCGTGTGGGCAAGTGCCGAAGCGACGGGTATCGAGATACCACCACATATCCTTCATCGGAATGTGACGCGTCGTGATTTCGTTCATGAGCTTGTCATAGTTCTCCTCACGCACCGAACCACCGATGATCTCGCCGATCTGTGGGAAGAGGACGTCGGTACCCTGTACGGTCTCCTCCATCTCCTCGCCATTGAAGATAGGACGCTTGTCATCAATCTTCATATAGAACGACTTGATCTTCTTGGGGTAGTTGGTCATGATGACAGGCTTCTTGAAGTACTCCTCAACGAGGAAGCGCTCGTGCTCGGAAGCAAGGTCGTCGCCCCAGTTGCAGGGGAACTCGAATTTCTTGCCGTCCTTGATGGCCTGCTGCAGGATCTCGATGCCCTTGGTGTAAGGCAGATGCACGAAGCTGTCCTTCAACACACCTTCGAGACGCTCGATGAGCGTTGGGTCGATGAGTTTGTTGAGGAACTCGAGCTCCTCACGGCAGTTGTCGAGTGCCCAGCGTACGCAATGCTTGATGAAGTCCTCTTCGAGTGCCATCAGGTCGTCCATATCATAGAAGGCAACCTCTGGCTCGATCATCCAGAACTCTGCCAAGTGACGTGGCGTATTGGAGTTCTCTGCACGGAAGGTAGGACCAAAGGTGTAGATCTGACCCAGTGCCGTAGCTCCCAGTTCGCCTTCGAGCTGACCGGAAACGGTGAGCGACGTCATCTTACCGAAGAAGTCGTCATCGTAGATGATGGAACCATTCTCGTCCTTCTTGAGGTCATAGAGGTTCTTGGTGGTCACTTGGAACATCTGGCCTGCGCCTTCGCAGTCGCTGGCGGTGATGAGGGGCGAGTGGAAATAATAGAAGCCGTGCTCGTGGAAGTACTGGTGAATAGCAATAGCCATATTGTGGCGGATGCGAAGGATGCAACCAAAGAGGTTGGTACGTGGACGAAGATGTGCCTTCTCGCGGAGGAATTCCATAGAGTGGCCCTTCTTCTGCAAAGGATACTCATTGGGATCGCAGTCGCCAAGCACCTCGATGGTGCTGGCCTGGATCTCACACTTCTGGTTGCCGCCCTGGCTGGCCACAAGTTTGCCTACGACCTTGAGGCAAGCACCTGTGGTGATACGCTTCAGGAGTTCTTCGTCGAACTTGGCAACGTCGGCTACGATCTGCACGCCTGAAACGCAGGAACCATCATTGAGAGCTATAAATTTAATGACCTTGTTGCCACGCATCGAACGGACCCATCCGCACACGGTGACTTCACGGTCGAGGACCTCCGACTTCAGGAGACCTTTGATGATTTCTCTTTTCATACAATATACTTAAATAACACTGTTCGGGATTAGGCTAAATAGAAAGATACCTCACCCTTCCACCAGGAAGGGCAAGGATCTTGAACATTCATTATTCGAATGCACCCATCTTGAGCATGCTTACCTCCTGCTGGGTGAGGTGACGCCAGCGGCCACGTGGCAGGTTCTTCTTGGTGAGTCCTGCGAAATAAACGCGGTCGAGCTTCACGACACGATAGCCGAGGTGCTCGAAGATACGACGCACGATACGGTTCTTGCCAGAGTGGATCTCGATACCAACCTGGTTCTTGTCCTCTTCGTTGGCATAAGCAATGGCATCAGCATGGATGGGACCATCGTCGAGTTCGATGCCTGCTGCAATGCGAGCGAGATCGGTCTCAGCCACATCCTTGTCAAGCCATACGTGATAGATCTTCTTCTTGATGTACTTGGGATGGGTGAGTTTCGAAGCGAGGTCACCATCGTTGGTGAGGAGCAGCACACCAGTGGTGTTGCGGTCGAGACGACCAACAGGGTAGATGCGCTCGCGGCTTGCATTGCGCACCAGATCCATAACGGTCTGACGGCCCTGTGGATCATCGCTGGTGGTGACGGTATCCTTCGGCTTGTTGAGGAGTACATAGACCTTGCGCTCGAGGCTTACGGGCTGGTCGTTGAAGGTCACCTGATCCTTGCGGGTCACCTTGGTGCCGAGTTCGGTTACGACCTCACCGTTTACCTTGACCAAACCAGCTGCGATGTGCTCGTCGGCTTCACGACGCGAGCAAACGCCTGCATTGGCCAAATACTTGTTGAGACGCAGTTCCTCATTCGGATCGACGATTGCCTCGGTGTATTCCACCGGACGATGTGGGTTGTAGCCCTGATGCTTGCGATTGGGTTTCTGCTTCTGAGGACGTCCGAAACCGCCCTGCTGGGGACGACCGTAGCCACCCTGCTGGGGACGACCATAACCTCCCTGCTGGGGACGGCCATAACCGCCCTGCTGGGGACGACCGTAGCCACCCTGCTGGGGACGGCCATAACCACCCTGCTGACGACCGTAACCGCCCTGTGGACGGCCGTAGCCACCCTGCTGGGGACGCTGATAGCCGCGTGGCTGGTAACCGCCCTGTGGCTGATAGTTCTGCACATAGCCGCCTTCCTGTGGCTGCTGATTCTCCTGAGCCTTGCCTTCCTGTGGCTCGCCCTGGGGCTGCTGATAGCCCTGATTATCGTTGTAGCGTTGGTAGCCGTTATTGGGACGCTGTGGACGCTGGTAGCTCTGATAGCCGCCCTGCTCGCCATCCTGGTTGTAACGACGATAGCCGCCCTGGGGACGCTGTGGACGCTGATAGCCGCCCTGGTAGCCGCCGCCCTGTGGACGCTGGTAGCCACCACCCTGCTGATAGCCGCCTTCGCCTTCCTGTGGGCGCTGATAGCCTTCGCCATCCTGCATTGGACGCTGGTAGCCGCCACCACGCTGATAGCCGCCACCACGCTGGTAGCCGCCACCGCGCTGATAACCGCCGCCACGACCATATCCGCTATAGTCGTTGGCGCCACCGCGCTGATAAGAGTTACGTGACTGTGGATCAAAGGCGGCTGCGTTACCGAAGCGGCTCTCGCCGATTCTGGGACGACGCTTTGGCGCCTGCTGTGATGCACCTTCTGGTGCTGCATTACCCTCCTGTGGGGTATTTGCCTGTGGGTTCTGATTTTCTTCCATAATCAAATTCCGGTGTAGTTAGTTGGAGAAAGCGCATGCAACTCTGCTTTCACTGACTCCGATACGTTTAATGAATCTATAAAATTAGCAATGGTTTGTTCGTTCATACCCGTATTGACACGGGTCAAAGCTTTAAGTGTCTCGTAAGGCTTGGGATAGCCTTCGCGACGAAGAATGGTTTGGATGCCCTCGGCTACGACAGCCCAGGCATTGTCAAGATCGCGACGGATAGCGTTCTCATTGAGCAGAAGTTTGCCAAGTCCTTTCTTTGTCGATGCCAAGGCAATGAGCATATGGCCCATGGGGACACCGACATTACGCAAGACTGTCGAATCGGTGAGGTCGCGCTGGAGACGGCTTACCGGCAACTTGGTGGCAAGGTGATCGAGGATGGCGTTGGCAATGCCAAGGTTGCCCTCCGAATTCTCATAGTCGATGGGATTGACCTTATGAGGCATAGCGCTGGAACCTACCTCGCCGGCCTTGATCTGCTGCTTGAAATACTCCATCGAGATGTACTGCCAGAAGTCACGGTCGAGGTCGAGCAGGACTACATTGATGCGACGCATGGCGTCGAAAAGAGCCGCAAGGTTATCGTAATTAGAAATCTGCGTAGTCCATTCCTCACGTTCGATACCAAGGCGCTCGTGGAGGAAAGCGTTGCCGAAGGCACGCCAATCGCGGTTGGGATAAGCGATGTGATGAGCATTGAAGTTGCCTGTAGCACCGCCGAACTTACCGCTGATCTTCACCTGGCGCAGGTTCTCGAGCTGCTGGTTCAAACGATAGACAAAGACCATCACCTCTTTACCAAGGCGTGTGGGTGAAGCGGGCTGACCATGAGTGCGGGCAAGCATTGGAATGTCCTTCCACTCTTCGGCATAGCGAGCAAGGATATCGATCACTTCCTGGAGAGCAGGAATATAGACCTCATAGATGGCCTCCTTGATCGACATAGGCACAGAAGTGTTATTGATGTCCTGGCTGGTAAGACCGAAGTGGATGAACTCCTTGTACTTCTCAAGACCAAGACGGTCGAACTCCTCCTTGAGGAGATATTCTACAGCCTTCACATCGTGGTTGGTCACCTTCTCGATGTCCTTGACACGCTGGGCTTCGGCTGGGGTAAAATTGCGATAGATATCGCGAAGACTGTCGAAAATACGGCTATCGACACTGGACAATTGTGGCAACGGAAGTTCACAAAGTGCTATGAAATACTCGACTTCCACACGAACGCGATACTTGATGAGGGCAAACTCGGAAAAGTATTCGCTTAGGACCTCCGTCTTGGAATGATAACGTCCATCGATAGGCGAGACAGCCGTCAGTGGACTGAATGAAAATTCCATTTTCTACAAAAGATAGTTAAAAGGGGGTTAAAGGGATGTTAATGTGATACTAATGCGACGTAAATAGGGAGCAAAAGAATAGTAAAAAGAGACAAAAGTTTCTTGGGGTAAACAATTATCACTTATTTCCAGAAATGGAATCCTACGTTGAACATGAGTGCGCTGACTCTGGCCGTACTTCCGTCGATGACGTCATTCCATACACCTGGCATGTAATCGACGCCAAGAGAAACGTGTCGCAAATCGTACCCTATCCCTACCATAGGGCCGAAGTCCCAATTCTCTGCATCGCTGTACGAACCGACGATGCGCGAAGCATAGATACCAGCGTCGAGCGAGAAACGGCTCTTGTAAGTCACGGGGATGAAATAACGATACTTGCCTTCGACCATCACTTCGTTGAGATGAATCACTTGCGTCAGGTCGTAACGCTGCTGACGGCCATAGCCAAGACCAAGATCATTGTAATAAATCTTCTCGCCTCCAAACTGAGCATATACGGCACTTACACGGAAACCGTGGTGCTTCTTCTTGTTATAGTCCCATGAGAAACTGAAAGCATACGAATCGCGGGTGTTCTGATAGGCTCCCGAGCGGCCAAATGTCGAATCGGTAAAACGGTCACGAGTCAACCAGCTGTGCACATATCCAGCCGACACGGTGAAGGAGTTTCCATAAAAGTAGTTGATGGCACGTGCTTCACGCTTGGCCTGTTCCTTTTTTGTGAATCGTTGAGCGAAAGATGGCATCGCAACAACCATCATAAAGATAATAAGTAGAACCGATCTCTTATTGATTTGCATAAAAATTTCTCTTCTAATGAAATACAACCTGCAGCTATTATAATATATTAATATTAAATGTGGGCGCAAAGATAGTTAATTTTCAGGCAGGTTGCAAATCCAAGGGGGGCTTTTAACTTACTATAACCCGATAATAGGGACTAATGGCATTTTGTGTTTACAAAAACGCGCAAAGACTCACGCCTCTGCGCGTTCTGTGTGATGTTCGTTGAAATAGATTGATGCAGTCTTGAACGGATTACTTTCCGCCACCAATCTTGTCGGCTGACTTGCCACCGAAAATATTCAGAAGAACACCGGCAACAACGAGTACGAAGCAAACGGCAAGAATAACGGTATTAAGACTAGCGTCCTGAAGTGCTTCAGTATAGAAACTGATTGCCAAAACTACGACAACGATAAGGATGAGGATCGAACCTCCATACTGTTTAAGAGCTCTCATAATGTATTGTTTTGTGTTTTTAAAATGTATTTTCGACTTATATTTTGGGGCAAAGTAACAAAAAAAATCAATATGTTGGTCAAAAAAAACAAAAAAAATGCTTGAATTAACGAAAAAAAGCATATCTTTGCCCCGAAAATAGTAAAATAAGCGTTTTTTTCTGCAATTATTTGACAAAAAAATGACGATTCCTATATGGAATCAATGATTATATGAAAGTTCTGTATTTCGTGTATCAATGGCTCATCTTTGTGCCACTTCTCATCATCGTATCCATTTTTGCCTCTCTTGCAACTATCATCGGATGCTGGCTTGGCAACAAGAACTTCTGGGGTTATTGGCCTGGAGTCATTTGGGCTCGTTGCATCATACGTCTCTCCCTCTGTCCCGTGACTGTCGAAGGTCGCGAGAACATCAACAAGGAAACTGAATACGTCTTTGTTGCTAACCATCAGGGAGCATTCGACATCTTCCTCCTTTTCGGCTTCCTGAACCATGACTTCCGCTGGATGCTTCGCAAGGGTCTCCGAAAGATTGTCTTTGTAGGCGCAGCTTGTGAACGTGCCGGTCATATCTATGTGGATTCGCACGGCACCTCGGGTATGATGCACACCATACGCCAGGCTTTGGCTACGCTCAAGGAAGGTCACTCGCTCATCATTTTCCCCGAAGGCACACGTTCGAACGACGGTCATCTCGGCACCTTCAAGAAGGGCGCATTCACGCTGGCTGCCATGCTCAAGGTGCCTGTGGTGCCCATCACCATTGAAGGTCCCTACAAGGTGATGCAGAAAGGCTCCTGGCTTATCCATCCGCATCATCTGAAACTCACCATCCACCAGCCGCTTGAACCCGTATCACGCAAGGAAGGCACCGATGCCGGCGTGGATCGTCTACTCCACGAGTCACAGCGCGTCATCGCCGAGTCGCTGGGCGAACCCTTGCAGAAATAGCATGAAAGTCATCGAGCAATATACCGAAGGCAAATCCACCACTGTTCCATCTGAGGATGCTGCAGTGGTGACTGCGTTTTATGCGGCTGTCATTGACGGTGCGACACCCAAAACCGACTTCCGCTATCCAGGTGGAGAGACACCGGGACACCTCGCTGCTCGTCTTCTGAGCGAAGCTATGCGTACCATGCCCGCCGACCTTGATGCAGAAGGCTGTGTCGCAAGGTTGACCAAGGTTCTGCACCAAGACGATGTGACACCTTCCAATCGTCCCATCGCTTCGCTGGTCATCTATTCCGAACCACGACGCGAAGTATGGATGATCGGAGATTGTCAATTCGGCTACATCGACGGGGAGAATATCTTCCGCACAGTGACGAATACCAAGCTAATCGACAAGTGCCTTTCAGAATGGAGGCGTGACATCATCCTCAGCTATCTGAGCAGAGGTCGAATGACAACAGAAGAAATTGCAGCCAACGACCCTGGACGGCGCATCATCCAACCGTTCATCACCCACCAGGTACGCTATCAGAACGCCAAAACGCAGAACCCCTTCAACTATACCATGCTCGATGGGGAACCTGTTCCGAAGCATTACATCAAAGTGTACCGACTTCCTGCCGATGTGCATCAGCTTATACTAGCCACCGATGGTTATCCAGTACTGATGCAGAACCTTGAAGAATCGGAGAAGCAACTGCACCATCTATTGCAGGAAGACCCGCTTTGCATCGGCCCACTGCTCGGCTCAAAAGGCGTGCAACCCGGGAACAAAAGCAACGACGACCGCACATATCTGAGACTGGAAATATGAAGACAAAAAAAGAATCGACCGGAACTCCACCAATCCTCGCCCGACTGCAGCAATTCATGGATCACGAGAATCTCACAGCCTACCAGGTCAACAAGGACTCGGGGCTGTGCAAAGGTCTCCTCATCAATGCCTTCACCAACCAGCGGGGACTTACAACATCGACACTCGAAGTCATCCTCAACACTTATCCCCAACTCAATGCCAACTGGCTCATCGTGGGACGAGGCGAAATGCTCAATCCCGAACCTGATGCGGCCGTTCCCTTGTCAGCTACCGAACAACACATTCGTCATCTGGAAGAACTGAAGAAGCAATGCCTCGAAATGATCAAGTCGATACAGCAGATGAAGATAGAAGAACAGAAGTCGGCCGATGACAGACTTATCGGCAGTCTGCTCAAGGATTGAGATGCATAAGGGCCGAGACACAATTCGGGGGCTTCCCACTTTGCGTGTGGGAAGCCCCCGAACTATATTTGTGACTATTACAGGATCTTCTTGTAGAGGGCAACGATGTCGTCACGGGTCACCTTGCGAGGATTGCCTGGAGTGCAAACGTCAGCGATGGCCTGATCAGCCAGTGCGTCGATGTCCTTCTCGTAGATACCAATCTCACTGAGGTGCTGTGGAATACCCACTTCGATGGCCAATGCACGAACGGCATCGCATGCAGCCTGTGCAGCCTCGATCTGGGTCATACCCTTCTTGTAGGCGCCCATAGCCTTGGCGATTTCAACATACTTCTCGCGGCAAACAGGAGCATTGAACTCCATAACCGTAGGCAGAAGGATAGCGTTGGCTACGCCGTGAGGAATGTTGTGGAGCGAACCCATCGGGTGAGCCATACCGTGAACAACTCCGAGACCTACGTTCGAGAATGCCATACCAGCAACATACTGTGCGAGTGCCATGCCTTCGCGACCCTTAGGATTCTGTGGATCGAATACGGCGAGACGCAGGTACTTGTTGATGAGACGGATGGCCTCAATCTCGAACATATCGCTGAGTTCCCAGGCAGCCTTGGTGATATAGCCTTCGATAGCGTGTGTCAATGCATCGAGACCCGTAGCAGCGGTAGTAGCCTTGGGGAGAGAATACATCAGCTCGGCATCGACAATCGAGCAGCAGGGGATGTCATTAGGATCCACACAAACCATCTTCTTGTGATTCTCCTCGTCGATGATAACGTAGTTGATGGTAGTCTCGGCAGCAGTACCTGCAGTCGTTGGGAAGCAGATTACGGGCACGCTCTTATGCTTGGTAGGAGCTACACCTTCGAGGCTGACAACGTCGCTGAACTCAGGATTGTTGGTAACAATACCAATTCCCTTGGCAGTATCCATCGAAGAGCCGCCACCGATGGCAACCATAAAGTCGGCCTTGGCATCAGCAAATGCCTTCACGCCATTCTTCACGTTGGTTACGGTTGGATTGGGCACTACATCCGAGTAGATCTCGTAAGGGATGCCGGCCTCATCCATAACGTCGGTCACCATCTTGCATACGCCAAATTTAACCAGACCTTTGTCGGTTACCACGAGGGCTTTCTTGAAACCAAGACGTGCAACCACTGCGGGCAATTCCTTGCGAGCACCAGCTCCGAAGTAGCTAAGTTCATTAAGAATAAAACGGTTTACCATAATAGTTTGTTTTAAGATAGAAGGTTGAAAATAGGGGTTAGAACTCTAATTGATTATCTCGTTATAAGTTGTATTTCACATAAAAGTCACGCTCGGAAATGATTTCGACGCCCAGTTGACGCGCCTTGTCAAGCTTGTTCTGTCCTGGAGCATCGCCCGTCACCACATAGTTGACCTTGCCGCTCACCGATCCCACATATTTGGCTCCGTGTCCGGTGAAGAATGCCTTGATCTCGTCGCGTTTGAAGCGATAACTGGTACCTGTGAAAATCACCGTCATACCTTCAAGGGCATTGCCAAGTTTCTCTGCGCTCTGATAATCCTGCTGGAACTGATAGTCGGGCGAACCGATGCAAGTATAATCACTCAGATTGGCTTCAAGGATGTTCCTGGCCATGATTTCTCCGATGCCATCGATAAGCAGCAATTCTTCGAACGTCGCAGCGCGGAACTTCGACCAGGAGCCGAAATGTTCGGCAAGGAGTTTGCCTGTGATCTTACCCACGCCATCGATGCCAAGACCTCCGATGATGCGGTCGAGGGTCAGTGTACTGATGCTTTGCGCAATGCCATCGAACATCAGCGCCACCGACTTCTCGGCATACCCCTCTCCCAACTGCTGCTGAATGTGAGTGCGGTAATTGGGACAGAAGACATCGGGTTCCCACGTGCTCTCGTCCTTGACAAAGACACGATAAAGGTCATCGACCGAAGCAATGTCCAGTTTGTCATAAAGGTCGGCCAAAACGTTAGGACCCAAACCTTTGATATTCGCGCAATCCTTGCCGCACCAATACTCCAGACGCTGGATGGCCTGTTCACGGCAATGATGATTCGGACAGATCCAATATTCGCCTTTCTTCACCAGCGCAGTCGCGCAACAGGGACACGTCTCGGGGAATTTGATGGCCTTGAGTTGTACCTCCTCGGCAGCATTGCGCAGGGCATCGATGCCAGTCACCTGCGGAATCACCTCGCCCGCCTTTTGCACAAATACATACGAACCGATAGCCAGACGGAGGCTGCGGATATATGACTCATTATTCAACGTGGCACGTGCCACCACCGATCCAGAAATGGTCGTTGGTTCAAGTTCGGCAACGGGTGTGATATGACCTGTCATGCCCACCTGGAAGGTCACGTCGCGTATTACCGTAGACTGTGCCTCCTGCGGGAACTTGCGCGCCTTGCACCAATTGGGGAACGTTGTGTTCAGTCCCAGGAATTCCTGGTGCCGACGTTCATTCACCTTGACAACGACGCCATCGCAATCGTAGGGCAACTTACGGCCGATACGTACCTCGTTGAAGGCATTGATGGCATCGGTAAGTTGCTTGAGGTCGCTGAAAGCCTGACGTCCGGGGGTCTTGTAATAGTCAAAGCCCAGCTTGCCAAGCAGTTCGAGCGTTTTCTCCTGGCTGCTTAACACATCGCGCTGAAATGCCTCATCAGTCGAATAGGCAGCGTAAGCATTCACCACAAGTCCACGTTTGGCAGTAACCTTCGGGTCGAGTTGCTTCAGCGAGCCACTCGCAGCATTGCGCTTGTTGGCAAATGGACGTTCTCCGTTCTTCTCCTTCTCTGCATTGAGTCGATCAAAAGCACCTTGCGGCATCAGCACTTCTCCTCTCACTTCGAAATAGGATGGCAATTGGAGTTGATCTGCTGTTTCGGAACTTTCTTCGGCAAACAGGTCGTCGAACAACGAGGGTTCCTTCGAAGCAGTCTTCGATGCTGTTTTTGTGCCACCTTCCACCATCAGTTTCAAAGGCACGTTTCGAATAGTGCGCACGTTGGCGATTACCGATTCGCCCTCGATCTGATTGCCGCGCGTCACGGCATCGACAAGTTCGCCGTTACGATAGACGAGCGAGATGGAGAGGCCATCATACTTCGGCTCGTAGGTAAACGAAATCTCGTCATTGGGGAAAGCGGCACGAAGTTTCTGGCTAGTCGAAAGCAACCATTCCTGCAGTTCCTCATCGCTATAGACGTTCTCGATGCTCTGCATGGGGATGACGTGACGATGCTTCTCGAAGGCACCTTGTATGTCCGAGCCGACACGTTGGGTGGGGCTATCGGGCAAGACTATGCCCGAAGCCGCCTCCAAAGCCTGCAACTGCTTGAATTCCATGTCGAACTCAAAGTCCGTCATCGGCGGGTCGTTCTCTATATAATATTTATAGGAAGCCCACGCCAAGGCTGCGGTCAAGCTGGCTTGGTCGTTGACGTCACGCTTGTTGAATTCCTCAAGTGTCATCGGTCGGTTCTCTTATAGGTAGTCAATCTTGATGACAATCTTGCGCGGAGTGCAAGGCTGTTTGCCGATGCCGGTCGCCTGATGTATATCGTCGGGGAAGAAAAGATAGAAATGCTTGGGGTCGGAGTCGATCACAAGGCACTCGTTGGCTGCCGGTATCTTCTTCTTGTCCCAGCCGAAGTTCTGCACATCCTTCTTCTCGTTGTATTCGTTGCGCGGAACGAGACATTCAGGCGAATGGGTCACATGGTAACGCTCCGAACCAGTCACATCCCATTGCAGGTCGATGGTGCGACGATGCTGTTCCCACTGGCAATTCTCAGGAGTGCGCAGTGCCTGATTGAGCACCTTTACGTAGGCGTGGCTCCATTGCATGGCATTATTGCTGGGCTCCATCTTCAAAGGATCGACGCTGGCAAGCCATGCGAAAATCGAATCCCACATAGCGGGAGCCTTCTGATACTGCTCGTAGAACGTCTGCACATTGATATGATCGTAGGGTTTCACCTTGAAACCATTCTTCCACTTGCCTTTCTTGAACCAAGCCATGGCCTCGGCAGTTGCCGTAGGTTTAGCGAATGACGCCTCCTGTGCCATAGTTATACAAAGACAAGATAAGGAAAGAACCAGAATGAGGAAGATCTTTTTCATCGTACAAAATTGGGTTATAGATAATTTTTCGGAGCAAAGATAAGGAATTTTATTTAAAGTTGTATCGGCAAACGTAAAAAAAATGTTCGATTTTTTGTTTTGTTAGGAAAAACCTATTATCTTTGCAGCGAAAAACCAACAAAAAACACTACACAGAATGATCATCAAGCAAGTCAGCGTCAGCATCGAGGACCGTGTCGGTTCCAGCTGGCAGGTTTTCCAGACTTTGGCCGACAACCGCATCAACATCCTTTCGTATAGCATCGAAGATACTCCCCCGCAAGGCACCCTGCGGCTCATCGTCGACGATGCGACCAAGGCCGACGAGGTGCTGCGTAATGTCGGCTTCCGCACACAACTTACCAACGTGTATTCGATGAATGTCCCCAACCACATCGGATCGATGAGTCGTGTGCTCAAATACCTGACCGAAAAAGAGGTCTCGATTGACTTCATGTATGTCTTCCAGTACATGGGTATTTCTCAGACCGTTCTGCATTCGCGCAACATGAAGCAGCTTGAGCAAGTGCTCACCCGATATGAACAAGAGCAGCTCAACTTGACATCCAAATAAATCAACTGTATGGGCTTCATAGGAGGATTTTAGGATTTTTTAATACGATAATTTTGCCTATTAGTCGAAAAATGATTATATTTGCGCCGACTAATTACACACATTCCCCTTTCCTTCGGGTTGAGGAAGTTGCTATAAATAAAAATCATTTACTGTAAACCATATAAATAAAATTAATATCCGCTATGAACAAAATTTACAGTGACCCTATCGAGAAGGCACAACTTCTCATCGAGGGACTTAAGAAAAATCGTTCCTATCTTGAAACCAAGGGCTACGACCTGTCAATCATCGAACGTCTTGAAAAAGCCTGTGAGGAAATGACCCGCGAAGGTGAAGCTGTTGCCATCGAGGAGGAGGCTCTCTCGAAACATCGCGTCAAATGTCACACCATCCTCAGTGGTCTGAAGCGTGATCTGTACGCCGGCAAGAATGGCATCAAGACGATGTTCGACCAAGAGCAGTGGAATCAGTACGGCGTGCCCGACAAGCGCTGATCTCGATTGGGTTTTGGCAATAGATAGGACAAAACACCAGCACGATGAATAGATTGTCCGTCTTTATTGCAACACTTATCCTCAACCTGACCTTCTCAAAAGGTTGGGCTGAGGATTTTCATATCTATGTATCGCCTGTCGGCAACGACACGTGCCAAGGGACTGCACTTTCTCCTGTTGCATCCTACCAACAAGCTTTACGCTTGGCTCGCGAAAAGCGACGCGCGGGTTGGGACGAAGGAGCACTTATCATCGACTACCCCGACACGCCCGAACGCTTTCTCCTCACCGAGCCCATCCGCATCCGCCCCGAAGACAGCGGCACGCCCGAAACACCACTCATCATCACCGGCAATTCGTCGATAGAAGGGAGCGAATTGAGCGGCGGCATGCCCATCACCCGATGGAAACGACAAGGCAAACTGCTTGTAGCCGACGTTCCTGAATGGAATGGCTACCCTATCGACTTCCGTCAGTTCTACAGCCCCATCAAGGCAGTGCGCGCCCAGGATGTTCCCGTGGTCTTTGATTCCGAGCAGGATGAGTACGAGCAGATGTCACGCATCCTGAGCCTTGACAAGACTCGACGAATTCTCTATGTCCCCGCCACGCCGGCCATCCGTAATATTGCTCGTCAGGGCGTTGGACATACCGAGATGGTGCTGCACACGATGTGGTGTACCAACAACTTGCGCATCAAGACTATCACTATCCAAGGTGACTCAGCTGCCATCTGGTTTCAAGAACCCGAGGCAGATGTCTTTTGGGAGCATCCCTGGCCTCTTCCATTCACCGGCCAACACGCTTCGCCCTTCTATCTCACCAATCATTTCGCCCTCTTGGATGAACCGGGCGAATGGTTTCACGACATCGGTTCGCACAAGTTGTACTATTATCCTCGCAATGCCGAAGAGGCTGACTGGATGCTGCACACGAATTCGAACCGAGAACTAATCCCCTATGTGCCCGCTCTCGAGAATATCCTCATCATCGAAGGTACACCCGAACGTCCCGTTCACGATGTTTTGATTCGTCAGTTCGCCTTCTCTGGCACCACTTGGATGCGTCCGTCCACCCATGGGCACGTACCGCTCCAAGCTGGCATGTATCTCATCGAGGGTTACAAGTTGCGACCCTCCATCGTTCGACCCGACCGCAACCACAAGCTCGACAACCAAGCCTTCTGTGGTCGTCCGGCGGCAGCAGTCCGTGTTCATCATGCCCAACGCATCACATTCGACCAATGCTCGTTCTCACAGACCGCCTCCACCAGTCTCGACTTCGAGGAAGGCGCCTTGGACTGCATCGTCGCCAACTGCACCTTTTATAATATAGGTGGGGCGGCAATTGTGGCAGGGTCTTTCAGTCCAGAGTCTTTCGAAGGGCATCTTCCCTATGCTCCCCAGGATCCTCGGCAACTCTGCCGTGGTCTCATCGTTGCCAACAACTGGATCGAAAACACCGGACTCGAAGATTGGGGCACTCCCGCCATTTCTGCCGGATGGGTCACCGATGCGTTGATTGCCTACAACTCCATCCGCAACGTGCCCTATTCGGGCATTTCTTTGGGCTGGGGATGGACGCAATCGCTCAACTGCATGAGCGGCAACGAAGTCTATCGTAATCGCATCACCCGCTATGCGCGTCATATGTACGACGTGGCTGGTATCTACACCCTCAGCGCACAGCCCAAGACCTACATTACAGAGAATGTCATCGACAGCATCTGTCATCCCTCCTACGTCCACGACCCGAAGCATTGGTTCTACCTCTACACCGACGAAGGGTCCTCGTTCATCACCGTGCAGGACAACTGGTGCCCGGCCGAAAAGTTCCTGCAAAACGCCAACGGTCCCGGCAACACCTGGCATAACAATGGTTCCACGGTGGCAGACTCCATCCTCTACAATGCCGGCTGCAAACATTGGCTATGGGAGGGCACAGACCCCATCCCCTCGATGAGCCTCGACGACATCAAGCGCATCCGTCCCCTCCTCCAAACGCGCAAGCCCAAAAAATAACCTTTCGAACCCAGACCCCCTCTAATCCCCCTGCTTAGGGGGAAGAACCAAACCCCGACAAGCAAGTCCTCCCCCTAAGCAGGGGGACAGAGGGGGTCTCCTCAAACCCCATTTCCCATGACCTGGCTTTGGTACCCCGCCGACTTTGAAATCTGGCTCGGCAATCGCTTCAACAACCGACGCACCGAACGCGGTGCGATGTTCCCACCCTTCTGGAAACAAGATAGCCATTGGACGACTGTCGAATTCTGTCGCGAATATGAATTGGCAAAGCCCGAAACCATCCACATCTATGTGGAGGGCCGTTACAACTTCATGTTCGATGGCAAGTTGCAGTTCGGCGAACCCACCGAATGGTTGGTTCCCGCAGGCCGTCACAAGATCAACATTAAGGTCCACAATCCCGCCACGCCTCCAGCCCTCTTCATCGAGGGAGAAACCATCAAATCCGACGCCTCCTGGCGCGTCACCCATGAGGACAAGATCTGGATTGACGAAAACGGTGTCGCACATGGTTCGGGCATCTACCTCGTCCCAGGATTCTGGAATTTCAATACGCCCTCCGATCGTCCTTCCCTCTTCCGTCTTGCCCGCGAAGAATGGAAGGCAGTCTCCACGCGCGTCTTGTCAGGCACATCTTCCGACGAATCCTCGAATGGGAAAGCCACAACCCTTCTCGTCGATTTCGGCAAGGAGGCCATGGGTTACATCGTCCTCAACGGCATCCAAGGCCACGGCATCGTCGAACTCTACTACGGCGAAAGCGAAGCCGAAGCCCTCGACAAGGACTATTGCGAAACGCTCGACAAACTTGAGGTCGAAACCTGTCCGCGCTTCGTAGTCCCCGAGTCGAAAGCCTTCCGCTTCGTGCAGGTCGTGCTTCCCGAGGGGATGACGGTCGAAAGCGTCAGCATGGAGTACGAATATTTGCCGCAGGACCTCTCACGCAGTGGTTCATTCGAATGTTCCGACGACGAACTCAACCGCATCTGGCAGGTCGGGGCTTACACGATGGATCTTACCACGCGCGAATTCATGATGGACGGCATCAAGCGCGACCGCTGGACCTGGTCGGGCGATGCCATTCAGTCCTATCTGATGAACTATTACCTGCGCTTCGACAGCGACACGGTGAAGCGCACCATCCGTCAGTTGCGCGGCAAGGATCCCGTCTCGTCCCACATCAACACCATCCTCGACTACACCTTCTACTGGTTCAAGTCGGTCTATGACTATTATCAATACACAGGTGACCGCGACTTCGTCTGCGAGATGTATCCGCGCATGCTCACCCTCATGGACTACTGCCTGGGCCGTCTCTCTGATGGTTGGGCCATCGGCCAGCCCGATGACTGGGTCTTCATCGACTGGGTCGATTTTCCGATGCACAAGCGTGGCATCGTATGCTTCGAACAGATCCTTTTCTGCAAGAGTCTCGAGACCATGCAGCTCTGCAAGGATCTTGTCGGCCCACTCTCCGATCTGCAGATGAGCAACCTGCACCTCTCCTATCCCGATGTGGACTATGGAGCCAAGGCTGCCGAACTCCGCTCGAAAATCGACAAGACCTTCTGGAGCCCTGCCGCCCATGCCTATCTCCATGCCCTCGAACCCTCAAACCCCTCAAACCTCTCGAACCTTCTCTTAAACCCTCAGGTCAACAAGTTCGCCAGCATGTTTGCCATCCTCTATGGCTATGTCGACGAGCAGCGCCAACACGAAATCTTGCACAATGTGATGCAGAACCCCAAAGTGCCAGCCATCACCACACCCTACATGCGCTTCTACGAACTTGCCGCACTCTGCCAACTGGGACAGCACGACGATGTCCTCTCCGAAATCAAGGCCTACTGGGGTGGTATGCTTCGCGAAGGAGCTACGACGTTCTGGGAGAAATACAATCCCGAGATGAAGGGCGACGAACACCTCACGATGTACGGTCGTCCCTACGGCAAGTCGCTCTGTCATGCGTGGGGAGCCAGCCCCGTCTATCTGCTTGGCCGTTATTTCCTCGGCATCGAACCGACTTCTCCAGGTTATACCACATGGCAGGCAAAACCTCATCTATCCAGCCTCGACTGGATGCGCGGAGCCGTGCCCACTCCTTTCGGCCCCATCCGCATCGAAGTCACCAAGCACCAAGTTACCCTAACCACCCCTCTCGGCATCGGTCCCGGCACGCTCTTCATCGATGGAAAAAACATCTCCATTCCACCAGCTCAAACCACAATAATCGACTATTGATATTTTGAGTGAAGAGACTCTAACAAAACGACAAGCTATGAATCAAACGAATCGGCTCCACCTCTTGCTACTGTCCTTTGTCGTCATAGTCTTCATATGGTCAGCAATCAATGTGCAGGACACCTATCTCACCTGGGTACTTGAAGCTGCGCCTGTCATTATCGCACTACCTATCCTCCTCTTCACCTATAAGAAGTTCAAATTCCCCACTTCTATTTATGTCATTATCACCATTCACATGGCGCTTTTGCTTGTCGGTGCACATTATTCTTATGCTAAAGTACCCCTTGGTGAATGGATGAAGGATTGGCTCGGCTTCGAACGCAACAACTATGATAAGATAGGACACTTCACGCAAGGATTCACACCTGCTCTTGTTTCGGTGGAGATTATTCGTCGCTGCATCCCGCTTACATCTTTCAGGTGGATAAGTTTCTTCTCGTTCTGCATCTCAATGACCGTTGCAGCCCTCTACGAAATTATCGAATGGCTCTCGTCTTTGGGCAATCCGGAAGATACCGAGGCTTTCCTGGGCACACAAGGATACATCTGGGATACACAGTCGGATATGTTCATGTGCCTTTGTGGAACAGTCATCGCACTTCTCCTATTTGGGGCCATTCATCCGTGGTCGTCGAAAACTCAAACAAGTGAAGAGCGTCAGTCGTGACAACCTGCCTTATAACCTTTTTTGGCCAAGATTGGTTATTCTCCTCCAGAAGTATGACCTTTCTTGGCCAAGATTGGGTATGCGCCCACCGAAGAATGACCTTTCCTGGCCAAGATCGGGTATTCTTCCATCGCGGCATGACCTTTCTTGGCCAAGATCGGGTATTCTTCCATCGCGGCATGACCATTCCTGGCCAAGATTGGGTATGCGCCCATCGCGGCATGACCTTTTCTGGCCAATTGGGTATGCGCCCATCGTGGCATGACCTTTCTTGGCCAAAATTGGGTATGCGCCCATCGTGGCATGACCTTTCTTGGCCAAGATTGGGTATAAAACAATCGCGGCATGACCAATCTTAGCCATAATTGGTCATGCCGCTGTTGTAGATTGCTGAATCTCTATTCAAAGCAGGTTTTCTACAATCATATCGTTGTCATTTCTGTTTATACCACTCCTGTAACACATAAAAGGCCTTTTTCTTTTCTCCGTTATCGGAGAAGAGCCCCTTGCGATTGTAGTAGTCCTGAACGCCATTGAGCACACGACGAGGAGAACGGAAGTCCTTCAGAATCCAGGGAGAGGTTCCTGCCAAGCCCTCAACCTTGTCGAGCATGGCGCAGTTCTCGCGATAGAGGTTCTCCTGGAATTCCTCCGTCCAGCGCTGATTCTTCTCCCCATGAAGTCCATATTTTGCGCCACCGCCGAACTCGCTGACGATGACAGGCTTGTCGTAAGGAATTTCCCATGACATCTTCGCCGCATCATTCACATCACGATACCAGCCGATGTATTGGTTGAAACTTACTACATCGACATACTCGTGCATATTGTCCTGCAGACGATTCTTGAAGTTGGAAGCCGATGTAACCTCCATCGCCATGGATATGAGACGTGAGTTGTCGAGCGAACGAGCGTGCAGCGCCAAACGACTCAGGAACTGGTCGCGTTCGGGCGAATGGGGCGTTTCGTTGGCAATGCTCCAGATGATGACATTGGCGCGGTTCTGATCGCGCAGAATCATGTCGGTCAACTGGCGCTCGGCATTCTTGTAGGTGTCAGGATTGGTCCATGCAATGGTCCAATAGACAGGAATCTCCGACCAGACGAGAATGCCCATTCGCTCTGCCTCGCGCACGGCATATTCGTTATGGGGATAATGAGCAAGGCGAACGAAGTTACAGCCCAGTTCCTTTGCCCATGAAAGCAGCGTGTGGGCATCTTCGGTCGAATTGGCACGTCCTCCACCATTGGGCTTCTCCTCTTGGATGCTGATTCCTTTGAGGAAGATAGGTTGACCATTGAGCAGCAACTGTTTGCCACGTGTCTCGATGGTGCGGAAGCCAATCTCATCCTTGATAACTTCTTCGCCCAACCGAATCTCAACCTGATAGAGTTTGGGATTCTCGGGTGACCAAAGCTGCACTTTCTTGGCCTTCATGGTAACTAAAGCCGTGCCTTCATTATCGGTCGTAACAACCTGATGCAGTTTCAATTCCGGAACATCGAGCGTGACTTGTTTTCCTGCCTCCGCCTTATTGAGTTTGACGCTGAATGTGACGGGACGAGCGCCCCGTTTGTCAACCTCCAAACTGGCGAGACGGAGGCGATAATTCTCTACATACGTGGGTGAAACATCGATGAGCAGCACGTCGCGTGTGATGCCGCCATAGTTCCACCAGTCGAAGATTTGGGTAGGAACGTTCTCAGCATGGCGCTTGTTATCGACCTTGAGGATGACGAAGTTTTCTCCCTCCTTCAACTCATCAGTCACATCGTAGTTGAAAGGCGTGAAACCTCCGACATGGTGTCCGACAAACTTGCCATTGACATAGACATGTGCATCGTAGTTGACTGCACCGAAATAGAGCAGGGTGCGATGGTCTCCGTTGGGACGCCAGTCGAAAGAGCGCTTGAACCACACCGTACCCTCATAGAAGAACAATCGTTCATCCTGCGTATTCCAATCGCCAGGCACCTGCATGGTCGGAGCCTTGTCGAAGTCGTACTCGATGAGGTCTTCGGGACGCTGAGGCTTGGCATTGACGAAAAAGCCCCAACGCATAGGCTTCATACGATAGTCGTAATAGCCCTCCTCCTGCACATCGACAATATAGTTCCAGGAGCCATTGAGCGAAGTTGTCTGACGTGCCAATACATTTGCCACTTGTGGCACCTCGTCGGCCAAGGCTAAAGCAGTCGACGAAAAGCATAGAACCGCAAGCGACAACAAAACATTTTTCATAGCATTATTCCCATTTGAGTAATACATACCAGGCTCCGGCGCAAGCCAGGAGCGTGGTTCCGAAGACGATGAGAAGCTGCCACCAGGTCATGGGGTTGGCAATGTACTGGAAGTCCTTCCATTCCTTGCGCTGCCAAAGCTGGATATTCTCGCGAAGCCAGTTGGCAAACTCCTGCAGATTGAGAGGTTCGCCATCGTGGTCGCGTGCCCAGCTTTCGAGGGCAAGCTCCATCCGAGGTTCGTCCATCCAACTGAAGGCATTGCACCAACGGAGCACGTAGGGATCCTCACCGATATCGTCCGAAGAATCGCTCACCTTGGGACGCTCCACGCCCAGACAGATGGTAAACTCGTTCTTGTTGCCGCCGTGCCAGTAGGCACGCTGCTTCTCGCCTATCGTCAGGCCCTTGCTCGCATCGTATAGGAGCACGAAGAAGTGCACCTGGCACGAACTGCCCATCGAGGCATTGAGCAACTGGAAGGCTCGCTGGTCGGCATCGGTGGCTATGTCGAGTCCCAAGATGGGTTGCTGTTCGTAGTTGTGGATTGCAGGATAGTCGTAAAGGCCAAGTTCCTGTGCCGCCTGCCTGGAAATCTCCTCATAGCGGAAGATGGAGTTCGAGCGGTCGAGCGGGTTGTTATAACGATGGGGATAGGTCTGCGTCTGCATGTGCTCGACGACCTGATCCCACACGCAAAGGTCGCCGCCGCCACCTGCCACACAATTGGCGTGGAAGGTCGAGAAGTAGGAAACATGTCCTCCCCATAGCCATACCAACTGATCGAAGATGGCGTGTGAAATGTTCTCAACATGGCCGGTATTGAGTGTCCACGTCCAATATTCGGGGTGATGGACATAACGAACGCGCGTCACTGTCCGCGTATTACCCCTTCCGTCGCGGACGGTCTCGGTATAAACCTGGCGCTCGGTCCACTCACGATAGTGGCGTACCTCGGTGACATAGCCGCTGAGGAACTCGGTATCGAAACCGGCATAGCGTGCCCCTTTGTGTGCCAAGCCCACTATACCTTCGGTCACAGCAAGTACTACCGCGTATGCCACATAGGGTACACAGTAGGCGTCACCCCCTCCTTGATTAACCCACAGCCAGTGGGCAAAGAGGGTAATCGGCGGAAGAAGATAGGCTAAGCGATGCAATTTACTTAAATGATATTAAGGGATATTTGGGGATATTAAGGGATATTTGGGGACGTTACCTTCGCCATGTAGAAGATGGGGAAAGCTAACAATTGTTAATTGTTATATTAATTGTTAATTGAACAAACGTCCCTTAGAATCCCTTAAAATCTCTTAGAATCACTTAAAATCCCCTAGAATTATTTCTTCTTGAAAAGTTCGACTTCGTCATCAATGCCCGTCGTGGTGACAGTCTTGGTGCGGGTGCTTGAGATGATCTTGTAGTCGATCTTGCTCTTGTTCGAAATGAAGAACTTGGCAGGAATGGTCTCGAGGAGTGTTTCACGCTGACGGATGATGTCGAGCATGCGTGTCTGCGCCTGGGTGAAATAGGAACGCTGCACCTCGATGGCCTGCATCAAGTCCTTGTAGAGAGAGGTATCGAAGTCGGGGTTACTCTCCTGAATCCACTTCATAGCCGTGCTGCCGTCCTGGCTGTAACGGCCAGAAATGATTTCGGGGTAAATCTTCTCGAACGTTTCACGATACTCGTCGGTGACACCGGCCTTCTGCTGGATAACCTTCCACATCTGGTCGTGTACGCTCTCTACCTTGCCCTTCTGAGCCTCTGCCTCCTTGCGAAGAGCAACCTCCTGGTTGTTGTAAACGATATACATGCCGATGAGAATGATGACCACAACGGCAATGACCGCAATTAAAATCAAAGTTGCCATGTTTCTGATGGATAATTGATAGTTTATAATAAATAAATGTACTCTCTAAAGAAAAATGAAGTGTTTCAACGCCGCAAAGATAAACACTAAATCGTGATTGTGCAAATTTTTTGGCGAAAATATTTTGTCGAAGCGCAAAAACCATTATTTTTATGCAAACAAACGTTAACAAACGCGCAAAAATACAACTATTTTGTAAAATTATCTTAAATGTAATATACTTTGCAATACAAGGTACTAAAATAATGCATATATTTGCAGCGGCAAAACAAAATATCCGAAAAAAAAACCTCTTACATAATAAAAGTATCAATATGAATACGGAAAACGCTAAATCGCAGATGCGGAAAGGAATGCTGGAGTATTGCATCCTTCTCTTGCTGCACAAAGGGCCGGCCTACGCCTCCGACATCATTCAGCAGCTTAAAGAGGCCCAACTCATCGTGGTGGAAGGAACCCTCTATCCCCTGCTGACACGCCTGAAGAACGATAGGCTGCTGAAGTACGAATGGCAGGAATCGACCCAAGGGCCTCCGCGCAAATACTACGCGCTGACGCTCGATGGTGAGGAATTCCTCCGACACCTCGACTCGGCCTGGAACGAGTTGACCAACACCGTCAACATCCTCCACAATGGCAGCGAAGTCGTCATTTCCCAACAATAAAATAATGTATATAAAGGAAACCAAATCATCAAACATCAAAACGTCAAGAATATGAAAACGAGTATAAACATCAATCTGTTCGGCACGCTATACGCCATCGACGAGGACGCACACCAGCTGCTCAGACAGTATCTCGACAACATGAAGAGTTACTTCAGCAAGCAGGAAGGAGGCGACGAAATCTCGGACGACATCGAACACCGCGTAGCTGAACTCTTCTGGGAACTGAAACAGGCCGGCAACGAATCGATCACCATTGAGCAAGTGAGAAGCATCATCCAGGAAATCGGCAATCCCGAAGATTTGGGTGGATCACAGACCAGCGACGAAGGGCGACCCACTGACGATGGACAAAATACGAACAATGATGGTCAGCAATCGACCGACGGAAGCCAACAGTTCAAGCAAGACATAAAGGACTCTGTACGCAATGCAGGATCGAAGACCAGGGACTGGATGAGCCATCGCCGCTATTACCGCGACCCTCAGGACAAAATGGTAGGAGGCGTTCTCTCAGGATTAGCACATTACTTCGGCAACGGTGACCCCATCATCTGGCGTCTGCTTTTCGTGGTGCTGACTCTCTTTGGCCTTGCCATCCCCATCATTCCCATCTATCTGATAGTCTGGCTCTGTGCTCCCGAGGCAAAGACCGCCGAAGAACGCCTTCGCATGAAGGGTATGGAGGTAAACCCCGAGAACATCAAGTCGCAGGTGCTGGGCTATGACGATCCCTCGACAAGCACGCAGCAGAACAACAGCGGATGCCTGGGCAGCTTTACAGGACTGATGGCCATTTGCTTCAAGATACTTCTTGTACTGTTGGCCATCCCCGTTCTCTTCGTCATCGCTGTTGTGCTCTTCGCCCTCTTTGCCGTATTGTTCAGCCTCGTAGCAAGCCTCTTCGGACTGGCAACCGGCCTCACTGCAGGCGGCACTTCGCTGATCGGATCGGTTATCGCTCCCGAGAAATGGACCATCCTCGCCCTTGTCCTGGCTGCGCTGGCGTTCATCGCTCTCATCATCTACACAATCTATCGATTCTTCCATCGCGACCGTACTCCCGCCAGCGGACTCACCTATATTATCCTCTTCGCGCTGATGCTCCTGTCTGCACTGATTGGCTGGACCAGCATCAACAGACTATCGCAAAAGTGGCACGACGTGGACTGGAGTTCCGTCATCAATGGCGTCGATTGGGATATTGACGACGACGATTGGGAGAACCGAGGCAGTACAGTCTATTGTGACTCAATCTATTCCATCCCAGCCTTCAACAAGGTGGAGGTTCTGGGAATCGCCCGGGTAATCTACCGCAAGGGGGACAGCTGCAGCGTGCGCGTCAATGCCGCTGACTTCCTGCTGAAACACACCATCATCGAAGAGGAGGACGGAAAGCTGCTCATCACGCAGGACGACCAGCTGGGCCACAAGAATAATCTGGGCAACTTGAACCTGAAGGTATATGTCACGGCCCCTTACATCACCAACCTCTGGATGCGCGGCATCGGAAAGGTTGAATTCGACGGACAAATCGAACAGGAACAGCCCATGCGTTTGGAACTGGAAGGTATCGGCAAGGTTGATATCGAAAACGTGACCTGCCCCAAGCTCGAAGTGGTGAACAAGGGTGCCGGAAAGGTGGACATCAAAGCCTACGTGGACAGCCTTATTGTCTCTAACGAGGGCATCGGCAAGATTGACATCGAAGGACGTGCCTACAGCTATCAGCGCAACAACGAAGGCATTGGCTCCATCGATGACAACGAACTGAAAATAGGAATGTAAGATGATTACCGAGCAACAACTTATCGAAGTGGGCTTCATCGCCAAGCTCCACGGCCTGAAAGGCGAGATGCAGGCCCGCATCACCGATGGCGTCATCGACGAGGTGGAGCACTGCCCCTACCTGGTGTGCGAACTGGATGGCATCTATGTTCCGTTCTTCCTCGAAAGCCTGCGTTTCCGCTCGTCGGAGAGCGCACTCCTGAAGTTCGAAGACATCGACTCGGCAGAAAAGGCCGAACCCTTCTGCGGGCTGAAACTATACTTCGACCGCAAGTGTTTCACGCCCGAAGAACAGAAGCAATATGAGGAAAAGGTCGAGGAAGACCTTGAATTCATCGGTTACCAGCTCATCGACAAGACCCTGGGGCCTATCGGCGAAATCGTGGACATCAACGACCTGACCGAGAATGTGCTTTTCATCGTCGAACATGAGGGGGAAGAAATAATGATTCCCGCCGCCGATGACCTTATCCTGGACATCGACGACGAGAACGAGACCATACTCATGGACTTGCCCCAAGGACTTGTCAACTTCGATGAAGCAGAAACAGACGAAGAATAGGCTAGATCGTCTAGATAATCCAAGAGGTCTAGAAAGTCTAGAACAAAACGAATATTATTTATTGAACCGAATCACCACCCAGTCGTGACGACTACGGTGATGATGATAAACAAGACCCAGCTGTTCGGCGCAAGCTCGGATGGCTGGGACATCTGTCTCGTAGAATCCGCTCATCAACAAGGTGGCGCCCGGGCGCATAACGCCAACATAACGCTCCATGTCCTGCAAAAGGACATTGCGATTGATGTTGGCTAGGACAAGATCGTAAGTAGGACCTTCGGCGAGCAGTGAGGCATCTCCACATTCTACCTTCATTCGTCCGGCCAATCCATTGTAGAGCACATTGTCAACAGCATTGGCAGCCACCCAGTCGTCAATCTCGATGGCACGCACTTGTTCGGCGCCAACAAGGGCACACAGAATGCCGAGTACGCCTGTACCTGTTCCCATATCCAGCACCTTGCCCGTCGGCTTGATTTCCAGTATCTCTTCAAGCAATTGGCTTGTCGTCTCGTGCGTTCCCGATCCGAACGACATACGCGGATCGATGATCACATCATATCGGCACGCGGGAATCTGGCTGGCAGGAGTGAGCGGCGAATGCACACAGCACTCCTCTCCCACCACGATGGGTTCGAACTGCCGGCTTTGCTCCCACTGATGGTTCCAATCCTGCATCTCGATAACCTGTGATTCCCATGTCACCTTGACATCGGGCAAGGGAAGATTGGCAAGCAAAGCATCGAGTTGATGGCCTGAGAACTGTTTCTCTGATATATATGCCTTAAGACAGGAGGTCTCACCACCTTCCGTAGCAAATGAATCGAAACCCAGCGGAGCCAATAAGGCAGCAAGGATATCACACGTCTCCTCTGCAAATGGCGTGGGCATTAATTTGACTTCTATATAATCCATAAAGTGTTAAATGTTAAATTTCAAATGTTAATTGAAGCCCCTTTTTGTTAAATCTCTTTTCATCGCTGCAAATATAGCTATTTTTTTGCTTGTCAAGGCCAAATTAATCAAAGTTTTTTTAAACTTTTATTAGGATTCCCCGTCCAAACACTGAAAATTAAAACCTAGATAGCAATGATGAAACGTTTGATTCTAGCTGCGCTGGCAGTGGCAGTGACACTTCCCGCAGCAATCTCGACCCAGGCTCAGGACGACGTCTATTACAGCCGTAAGAACAGCCGCAAGCAGGCTTACGAATCGACTTCGAACGACGTTTGGTCCACCAAAGCCAATGACGATTGGGACGTTGACGCCTACAACCGTCGGTCGTCTTCGTTCAACACTACTCCCGAAATAACACTGCAGAGCGACAGCCTGATGCTTTCGGCTCAACCTAAGACTGTCCCCGATACCATCTATGTGGTAGAGCAGTATTATAACAGCAACCGTATTCGTCGTTTCCACAATCCACGCTTCACCTGGTGGATGTGGGACCCCTGGTACGACGTAGCCTACTGGGATCCATACTTCTGGGATTACTGCTACTGGGATCCCTGGTGGTATGTCACCCCCGCCTTCGGTTTTCACTGGGGCAACTGGTGGTATGGTTGGAACTACGGCTACTATACCGGATGGTACGGCGGGTGGTATTCTCCCTTCTATCATCCCTATCCCCACTACTGGGGTCTCTACGGGTGTGGTGGAGGCGGTGGCTACCGCAACAACATGGGCGGACACTATGCCCACTATGATGGGCATGGAATGGGGAATCACTATGGTCGAAACGGCTTCCATAGCGGACGCGATAATACGCGCACATCTTCAATCTCCACCCAACCGGGCATTGCCAGCCGAAATGGTGCCAACCTTCGCAACAGCAACATGCGAGGCGATATGCGCCGCGGCAATCGCGGACGTGATGGCGGCAACGTGGCAACACGTGGTGGCAACGGTACTCGCGGCGGTAACGGATCGCGCGGTACTATAGGCGCAGATGGCAGAACATCCACTCGTCCTGGATCGGGCAACAACCCTGCCGTGAGCACGCGCAGCAATCGCAACTTCGACAACAGCAGTGCTCGGCGTAGCGCCAATGGTGTACGCCAATCCGACGACGGACGCACAAGCACACGCCAAACTGGTGTTAGCGGTACCCGCAGCAGTTCACGCGGCAGTGCCAGTGTCAGCGGAAGAGGCGTTGGCGGCTTTCACATCGGCGGTGGCGGCTACAGCGGCGGAAGCTCTCGCAGCAGCGGTGGCGGCTATAGTGGCGGCACACGCAGTGGCGGTGGCGGTGGCGGCGGCAGCTACAGCGGCGGCGGTGGCGGCGGTGGCAGCCACAGCGGTGGCGGCGGTGGACACAGCGGCGGCGGTCGTCGATAAAAGCTAAATCGATAGCGGCATCCTATCAGGGATGGCCGCTATCTTGAAAATCAACGTGAAAAAGCATATTATTTAATTCGAACATCCTCATATATATGAAACGAATTATAACATCAGCAGCCGCCATCCTATTGGTTGCTGCATCAGCAAACGCACAAAATATTGTCAATGCCGCACATATTGGCTCCGAAAGCATTAGTGGAACTGCACGTTATCGGTCGATGGCAGGAGCCTTTGGCGCATTGGGTGGCGACCCATCGGTAATCACCGACAACCCTGCCGGCTTGGCTATTTATCGCGGAACCAATGTTTTGACCATCACCCCACACTGGGGATTCACTGGCACAAAATCGAAAGGTTCGGAAGAAGCCACCAATAGCGACCACAACTTTGCTCTCTCGAACCTGGCAGCGATCTTCTCTTACCGCACGCCCAATAGCGACAACCTCGTGAACTTCAACTTCGCCCTCAGCATCGACCGTCAGTACGAGAACAATTCGAAATACAATACCATCATTGATGGAGGAAGCAGCTTTGGTCAGTACCTTACGAACCAGGCCAACAACTATCTTGGCGGAACACTGTCTCCTCAAACGGAATTCGACTGGTATAACAACGGCTCGCGGGCACCATTCCTTTCAATGATGGCCTACGACATCTATGCCATTGTCGATGATCCCCACAATCCTCACGCTGTGATTGATCCGATGAAAGGACAGACAGCCTACAAGCGCCTTTTCGTCGATGAAGACACACGCTTGGATCATTACAACATCTCCGGTGCCTTCAACTTCAACGATGTCTTCTACTTGGGAGCCACGATGAGCATCTCCGATTATCGGTCAATCCAGCGGACTGAATTTGACGAAGACTATTCTTACGACTACGATGGCAGTTACATTGCGTATGACAACAAAGTTGAATTCAAAGGTTCTGGCATCGACTTCAAAGCGGGTGTAATCTGGTCTCCTTTCGACAGTTGGCGAATTGGTGCATCTGTACACACTCCTACATGGACCACCATCAGCGAATACTACGAGGGATCCATGATTACCGATGACGAACATGTGAGCGATTGGAGCACATACTACGACAGTTGGAAATATGAGTTCAGCACACCTTGGGAATATCAGTTCTCAGCAGCCTACATCTTTGGAACAAGAGGACTCTTGAGCGTCGAGTATGACCTTCGCGACTTCACGACCATGGAATACTCTCATAACCGCAGCTATGGCTTGACCGACAACTACTTCAGCTACGCCAATGACTGCATCGACACTTACCTGCAGCCTCAACACACCTTCAAGGTTGGTGGCGAGTATCGTATCACAAAGAATCTGAGCGGTCGTCTGGGATATGCATTCGTCACATCACCCTTTACCGACGATGCCCTCTACGGCAACGTTGCTGCCGGCGACATCAACCAGTGCTTCTATGAGACTACCAAAGTCAACTACCAAACCCTTGGCAACCAATACTACATCACGGGAGGTTTGGGCTGGAGCGGCGCGAACTGGTACATTGACGCAGCCTTCATGTACCATCATTCGAAGATTCATGCTGCCGCTTATCCCGGTGACTTTGCACCCACTGAGCCCATTGACGTGAACTTCGGCGAAAAGAATGTCGATGTCACCATCGGTTACAGATTCTAAAAATCTTCAATAATAGTGGAGAATTACCTATCAACACTCAATGAGAGCCAACGGGCCGCCGTAGAATACTGCGACGGCCCTCAACTTGTAATTGCCGGTGCAGGTTCGGGCAAGACGCGCGTCTTGACCATGAAGATCGCCTATCTTTTGACCCACGGATATCGTCCCCAGGACATTATTGCACTGACCTTTACCAAGAAGGCAGCCACCGAGATGCAGCAACGTATCCAGCAGATTGTTGGTCCTGCACCCGCCCGACGACTCTGGATGGGCACCTTTCACTCGCTCTTCTGCCGTATCCTCCGACGCGAAGCGGGTCGTCTGGGTTTTCGCTCCGACTTCACCATCTACGACCAGACCGACTCCCGCTCCTTGATCAAAACCATCATCAAGGAGATGGAGCTCGATGACAAGATCTATAAGCCCAACAGCGTGCAAGCTCAGATTTCAAACGCGAAGAACAACCTGATTACTCCGGGTATGTACAGCGCAAACAAGGAACTGCTCACCTATGATGCACGCTCCAAGCGCCCACTGCTGCACATTATCTACCGGAACTACTGGAACCGCTGTTTCCAGGCAGGAGCCATGGACTTCGACGACCTGTTGGTCTATACCAACATCCTCTTCCGCGACCATCCCGATGTGCTCGAGTTCTACCAGCAGTATTTCAGCTATGTGCTCGTCGATGAGTACCAGGACACCAACCGTGCCCAGCATCTCATCGTAGAGCAGCTTGCTGCCAAGCACGGTCATCTCTGCGTAGTGGGTGACGATGCCCAGTCAATCTATTCTTTCCGTGGCGCCAATATCCACAACATTCTGGATATGCAGCACAAGATCCCCGACACCAAGCTCTTCAAGCTGGAGCAGAACTATCGCTCGACGCAAAACATTGTGGATGCCGCCAATTCGCTCATTGCGAAGAACAAGGATCAGATACGCAAGACAATCTTCAGCGAAAACGACCGAGGCTCGAAACTCATCCTCACCGGCACCTATTCCGACCTGGAGGAATCCTATCAGGTGGCAGGACGCGTACAGTCGCTTCACGACGACCAGGGTTACAACTACCGCGACATCGCCATCCTATACCGCACCAATGCGCAAAGCCGCACCCTCGAGGAAGCCCTGCGCAAACGCAACATCCTCTATCGCATCTACGGAGGCTTGTCGTTCTATCAGCGCAAGGAGATCAAGGATATCATCAGCTATCTGCGACTCATCACCAATCCTGCCGACGAGGAGGCATTTAAGCGCATCGTCAATTATCCGGCTCGCGGCATTGGTCAAACCACCATCAACAAGATTGCAGCCATCGTGGCAACCGGCAAGACCTTCTTCGATGTGTGCTCCGATCCCGAGGCCCACAACCTGGATGTCAACAAGAGCACAGCCGCCAAGTTGCGCGGGTTCACAGCGCTTATCCAGCATTTCCAGGAACTGAACGAACAACTCAACGCTTATCAGCTTTGCGATCGCGTCATCGTCGAGAGTGGCATCAAAGCCGACCTGGCTCAGGACAACACTGTCGAAGCAATAAGCCGTCGTGAAAATGTCCAGGAACTTCTGTCAGCTATTCAGACGTTTACACTGGGAGCCGTTGAAGAAGGTCGCGAAGTCAAACTCGTCGATTTCCTTGCCGACGTCTCTTTGAGCGGAGATTTGGAACCCGAAGGACACGACGCCGACGACGACATCAAGAACTCCGATTATGTTTCCCTGATGACCATCCATTCGGCCAAGGGTCTCGAATTCAAGAATGTATTTATCGTAGGTATCGAGGAGAACCTGCTGCCTTCCGAAATGTCGCTCAACGAACCTGGTGGTGTAGAAGAAGAGCGTCGCCTGCTCTACGTGGCCATCACCCGTGCCGAAGAGAATTGCTTTATGAGCTATGCCAAGTCTCGTTTTCGCAACGGAAAGAGCGAAGCAAGCCGTCCAAGCCGATTTATCAAGGATATCGACAGGCAATTCATCCAGCAGACCGGCAGCCCGGATTCAAGCACCGACTACGGCAGCGCAGGCGGTGGAAGGTTCGGCTTCGACTATGGTGGGCACAGCAGCTTTGGCACAGCGGGCAAAGAGGGAAGGACGATAGACAAGCGCAACATTGTCTGGCATCATCCCGGAGAACTACCCGAGATACAAAAGCGCCCGGAACCGAAACCCTCTCCGCTCGACCTCTCCGGTCCCATCCGCAAGACCATTCGTCCCAACGGAGCATACACCGAGGGAATGAAGCCCAAGGCCAGCACTGCTTCATCCGAATCAGCCACCATCACCTTCAATGGCCAGCTTTTGCAGGCAGGCACACGCATCGCCCACGACCGTTTCGGCGAAGGCACCATCACTTCGGTCGATGGCAGCAACGACAGCGCACGCATCTCAGTCAATTTCGACCATGTCGGGAACAAAACCCTCCTCCTGAAATTCGCAAAAATCAAAGTGATATAATCTAGCCCCCTAAAACGACAAGCGTGTCAAGGAATTTCCCTTGACACGCTTGTGTTTTTTACTATAGTGACTATATTATCTATAGGAACTATAATGTATTATGAACTATCTCTCGCTATTAAGCCAGCAGCTTCTGGAACTCTTCGAAGGTTACCTCCTTCTGCTCGAGAGTGATGGCATTGCCGACGAAGTTCATGATCTTGCGGGTGATGGCACTATCACGAAGCTGGCCGCGCTGCTTCTCATCCTTAACCATATCCTCGGCGTACTGCTTTACATACTCCTCAGGGATGTCGGTAAGGCCGTACTGAGCCATCTGAGCCTGTACGTGTCCAGTAGCCTCAGCCTTGATGTCGTCGTCAGAGATCTTGATGTCATTGGCTGCAACAATCTTCTCTTCGATGAGCTGCCAAGTCAGGTCCTCCATCATCTTGGGGAAGTCCTCATCAAGCTTCTTGGCATCGCGCTTCTCGTCTTTCGAGAGGAGCCACTTCTTGAGGCTTGCCTCGGGGAACTTGAGCTCACCTACCTGGTCGATGAGAGTCTTGCGGGTATCGACGCTGAACTTATAGTCGCTGCTGCTCTTGTACTGAAGTGCGATCTGAGTAGCAACGGTCTTGCGGAACTGCTCCTCGGTGGTGCACTCGTCACCGAACACCTTCTTGAAGAACTCTTCGTTGAGCTGGGCTGGCTCGTGGTGGTTGATCTCGGTGATGGTGAAACGGAAGTTGGAAGTCAGGCCTTCTACCTCCTCCTTCTTCTTGCCAAGCAACGATGCGAGCTCGTTTACGTTGTTGTCGTAGGCAGCAGCAGGATTGAAGTCAACGCTTGAGAACTTCTTAGCGCCCTCAAACTTGGCTTTCTCATCATCGCTCTTCATATAGCGAGGATAAACGGTGGTGCCTTCGTACAGGATGCCACCCTCCTTGATATTGCCGTCGGCATCGAGCTCGGCGATGTCACCCTTGATGACGTCATCCTGGGTAGCAGTATCAGCATTCACATACTCGCCGTACTGAGTCTGGTAAGCCTTCACCTGGTTGTCGATCATCTCATCGTTAACCTTGATGTTGTAGTAAGGCACCTTCACGCTCTTGTCAACGGTAAGACTGAACTCTGGAGCAATAGCAATGTCGAAGCTTACGGTGAAGTTCTCTTCGTTGGCAAAATCGACAGGCTTCTGATCCTGAGCAACCATAGGCTCACCAAGGACGTTAAGCTTGTTGTCGGCGATATACTTGTACATCGAATCGTTGATCAGTTTGTTCACCTCATCGATAACGATCTGTGTGCCATACATTCTCTTGACAAGGCTGGCAGGAACCATACCTTTGCGGAAACCAGGCATCTGTACCTTCTTGCGGGTCTCCTTGATCTGCTTCTCAACTGCTTCTGCGTAGTCGGCCTTCTCGATGTCGAGGCTAAGGACGATATTTACGTCATCTACGACTTTCTTTGTAATATTCATTGTTAGGTTTGTATTAATTATATAGTTTTCGATTTCTTTGTTTATGCATCAATTTCGGCGTATGTGGCGTTCTGCTCGATGAACTCACGTCGTGGAGCCACTTCTTCACCCATTAGGAGCGAGAAGGTCTGATCGGCCTGAATAGCATCCTCGATGTTGACCTGCTTCAGACGACGGTGAGCCGGATCCATGGTGGTGTCCCAAAGCTGCTCGGCATTCATTTCACCCAGACCTTTGTATCGCTGGATCTTCACTCTGTCTTCCTTGCCTTGACCATAGTTCTGGAGGAAGGCATCACGCTCGGCATCGTCCCAGCAATACTCATCGTACTTGCCGATGGTGCAGCGATAAAGCGGAGCCTGTGCGATATACACATATCCACCATCAATGAGTGGACGCATGTAGCGGAAGAAGAGGGTAAGGATGAGGGTGGCGATGTGCGCACCATCGACATCGGCATCGGTCATGATGATGACCTTGTGATAACGCAGGTTATCGACATCGAGCGTCTTGTCCTCACGCAGGTTCACACGGAAGGCGCGGAACATGTTCTGAATCTCCTCCGAGTCGAGCATCTTATGGATAAGCACCTTCTCGACATTCAGGATCTTACCACGCAACGGAAGGATGGCCTGATAGAAGCGATTGCGTCCCGACTTGGCCGTACCACCTGCCGAGTCACCCTCGACCAGGAAGATCTCGCATTCTTCGGGATTCTTGCTCGAGCAGTCGGCCAGTTTGCCTGGCAGGCCACCGCCTGTGAGCTTCGACTTCTTTTGCACATTCTCGCGTGCCTGACGGGCAGCGATACGTGCCTGGGCTGCCAGGACAACCTTCTCGATGATAATGTGAGCCTGTTCGGGATGTTCCTCCAGGTAATTGTCCATAGCCTTGCGCACAGCCTTCTGTACGGCAGGACGCACTTCCACATTACCCAGCTTGGTCTTGGTCTGACCTTCGAACTGTGGCTCGGCAACCTTCACGCTCACCACGGCGGTGAGACCCTCCTTGAAGTCCTCGGCCTTGATGTCGTTGGCAAGCTTGGCCTTCTCAAACATCTTTTCCTTGTTGCCGTACTCCTTCAGAGCGCCACCCAAGGCTGAACGGAAACCATCGAGGTGCGTACCGCCTTCGTAGGTGTTGATGTTGTTCACGAAGCTGTGGATCGTCTCCGAATAGCCGGTGTTGTAGGTCAGTGCCACTTCGACGGGCACACCATCGCTTTCGGTAATGAGGTGAATGATGTCGGGAATCAACGGAGTGCGGCTCTCGTCCATCCACTTCACGAATTCCTTCAAGCCCTCGGTGCTGTAGAACATCTGGAAACGGGGCTTGCCATCAGCCTGGACGGCCTCTGGACGCAGGTCAGTGAGTGAAAGTCGGATGCCCGTGTTCAGGTAGCAAAGGTCGCGCAGACGTTCTGCAAGACGATCCCATTCGAACACCGTCTCGGTGAAGATCGAGTCATCAGGATGGAAGATGATGGTTGTACCGGTATCTTCGGCATCGCCAATGATCTCCACACCCGTCACAGGCTTGCCGAAAGCATACTCCTGACGATAGATGTGACCCTGACGATGAACCTCGGCCACGAATTTATCCGACAAGGCATTGACGCAGCTCACGCCCACGCCATGGAGACCACCGGAAACCTTGTAGGTGTTCTTGTCGAACTTGCCACCAGCGTGCAGCACGGTCATAACAACCTCAAGAGCCGAACGCTTCTCCTTCTGATGCATGTCCACAGGAATGCCTCGTCCGTCATCGACCACCTTGATGGTGTTTCCTGGGAGGATATAGACCTCGATATTGTGGCAATAGCCGGCCAGGGCCTCATCGATACAGTTATCGACCACCTCGCTGACGAGATGATGCAAACCCTTTACGCTGGTATCGCCAATATACATAGCCGGACGCTTGCGCACAGCTTCAAGACCCTCAAGGACTTGGATGTGACTGGCGTCGTAGTTGTTCTCAATCTGTGACATGTTGTAAAATTGTGTTTTTTAGTTTTCTCCCGATTATTCGGAAGAGTCATTCACGTGCGTACGCGCGCGTAATATAATAATGTCCGCAAGGTCCAATATGGGCACAATACGGGCATTATTGGGCACAAACGACCCTCGTACAAGCTTACAGCTTGTTGACGTACTTGGCAAGCTTGGACTTGAGGTTACCAGCCTTGTTGGCGTGGATAACGTTCTTCTTAGCCAGCTTGTCGAGCATTGCAGATACCTTTGGGAGAGCTGCAGTTGCCTCAGCCTTGTCGGTAGTGGCACGGAGCTTGCGAACGGCGTTACGTGCAGTCTTGGCATAGTAACGGTTTGCGGTGTTGCGGGTAATGGTCTGCTTGATGCGCTTCTTTGATGACTTGTGGTTTGCCATTGTTTTTTAATAGTTTTTGCGGCATTGGAGTTACAAGCGGCCGCGTATTGTTTGATAATTATTTTAAAATGTATTGCTCTCGCTCTTCCCCTCCGATGTCATCGTCAAGACGAAGCATCCAAAAGAACTCTCCAGCCAAGCACCGCCATGTCGCTCCCGCTGGTATTGCCCGATCACGAAGCCGGGACTTGCAGTGTACCAAGGTGCACTTTTTGGAGGAAAAGCCCAAAAGCGGGTGCAAAGATAGTTAAATTTTCTCATATATACAAACTTTTTTGAAGAAAAATCGAAGAAAACTTTGTTTTTAAAGCGAAATGCGCTATATTTGCACGCAAATTTGACAATCGAAACTAACAAACTTTGCTGCCGCGTTTTCATAATGGCCAACGAAATCGATAAGACACAAGCCATTGTACTCTCCACAGTACCCATCAACGACCATTCGCAGTTCGTGCATCTCTACACCGAGCAATATGGTCGGATGACGTGTCGTATTCCCTTGGCTTCGAAAGGCAAACGTGCTAACCGTCTGCGAACGATGATGACGTCCATGACCGTGCTCGACCTGGTGCTCAATGGAAATCCCTCCGACGAAATACGGTCCATAGGCGAAGCACAAATCGTGCAGTCGCCCTATATGCTCACCCTCAGCCATCCCGACAAGTCGGCACAATGTCTCTATATGGCCGAACTCATCGCCCATACGGTGCGTGAGGAGGAAGCCAACCCGCGTCTCTGGGACTACATCCTCGCCAGTCTGACGATACTCGAGCAATGCGAAGCGGGATGGGCCAATTTTCACCTCATCTTCACCTGCGGACTCATCGCCCAGCTCGGCTTCAGCGTCGATACCAGCAATTATGAGCAAGGGTGTCGCTTCGACCTTGTCGAAGGCATCTTCACCACAAACCCCATCCTCCATCCCTATTACCTCAACGAGGAATCTGCCCGATGGTTTTGTAAGCTCTTCGACACGCACTACGACACGATGCAGCAGCTCGACGTCAATCGTGCAGGGCGCGACTATCTGCTCGACACCCTGCTCATTTTCCTGGGCCAGCACATCCCTGAAATGGGGCGTCTGAAAAGTGTCGATGTGCTCAAATCACTTTTTGAATGATTTTTTCGTCACACTTCTTGACTTTCTCAATTTTTCTTTGTATCTTTGCACCGGAAAAAACCGACTAAACTAATTCCACTATGTATAAGCTTCTCAGACTCCTTCTCGTGTTCTGCATCACCCTCGGTATCGGCACCAGTTGTCAACCAGATGCGCCCGTGATCACCATCATCCACACCAACGACACCCATTCGCAGTTCGAGCCAGGCAAGACGCGCCAAGGCACCGTACAGGGCGGCGTCGTGGAACGTGCATCAATGCTTCAGTACTTCCGCCAACAGGATCCCGACCTGCTTTATTTCGATGCTGGCGATATGTTCCAGGGTTCACCCTACTTCAACATCTTCAATGGCGAGCTCGAGATACTGTGCATGAACCAGCAGCAACTGGTGGCCGGCACATTGGGCAACCATGAGTTCGACAACGGCTTGGAATTCCTCGGCGAAATGCTGGCGAAAGCCAACTTCCCCATGCTGAGCTGCAACTACCATTGCGAAGGCACGCCTCTCGAAAGCCATATTCTCCCCCACCTCATCCTTGAACGCCATGGCGTAAAGATTGGTGTGACGGGCGTCACCGTGTCGCCCGAAGGACTAATCGCCAACCGTAACTGGAAAGGCATCACGTTCGAGGATCCACGCACAGCAGTCAATCGCGAAGCCGATTTCCTGCGCGGCGAAGGCTGCGACCTCGTCATCGTATTGAGTCACCTGGGCTACCTTCCCAACCCCAAGACCGATAGCGAAAGCGAGAGCGTGCTTGACAACGACCTTGTTCCTTCCATCCACGGCGTTGACATCATCATCGGCAGCCACACTCACTACAACATTGAGGAGGGCGTCTATATCAACGACGCCGACGAACAGCCCGTACTCGTCACCCAGACCGGCGGCAAGATGCTGCCCATGGGCTTCCTGAAGATAACCATGCAGAAAGGCAGCCGCTATCCCAAATGCAAATACAGCGTATCCACCATCGAATGCAAGAAACTGCATCCCGAGGACTATGACCTCAGCCCATACGGTCAGGAGATGCGCGATGTCATTGCACCCTATCAGCAAGCCCTCGTCGACCAGATGAATGTGCGACTGGGAACTGCCCCCGAACCCCTGGTCAAGGGCAAGCCGCAGAGCACCTTGGGTAACTTCGTGGCTGATTCCTACATTCAGATTGGCCAGAAGAAGACCGGCAAGAAGGTCGATTTTGCCATTGCTAACCTTGGTGGTCTGCGCTCAGAGATCGATGCCGGTGACGTGACCGTCGGCACGATGTTCAACATCTTCCCCTTCGAAAACAAGATTGTCGTGCTGGGCCTCAAGGGCAGCGACCTCAAGCAGCTCATTGAAAGCAACGCCGGACGCAAGCTCGATGCTACAGGTGGTGCCGTCATCACACTCGAAATGGATGGCGACCGCTGCATCGCTTCCAACATCCTGATAGGAGGCAAGCCCATCAACCCCAACAAGATCTATTATGTCAGCACGCTCGACTTCCTGGCCGAAGGCAACAGCGGCATGTCGGCGTTGACACGCGCCGTCGAGACCTACGACCCCAACATCTCGGCCCGCGACGCAATGATCGAATACGTCAAGGAACTTGATGCAGCCGGCAAGACTGTAAGCGCCAAGATTGATGGTCGTGTCATCGACAAGACCAAACCATAATTTTTCTGATTATAGGTACCCAAGAAACTGTATGTTCAAACTTAATTTCTATGATATCGAATGCCATCGTCGTGCACGACGATGGCTCGTCTTAATTGGCTTGTTTGCCCTCTGTTCGACGAATCTCCTTGGGCAGAACATGCTTCGAAAAGTGGATCAGGAGAAGATGAAGGAGTGGGTCGATGAACAGATGGAGAAACTCACTCCCGAGCAAAGGTTGGGCCAGCTCGTCATACCGCTCTATTATATGCCAGATGCCACAAAGGCCAACCTCAACAGCATTACCCTCGACATCCAGGAGTATCATTTCGGTGGAGCCTTATTGAGCAAAGGCTCCATGGCCACCCACGCCAAACTCGTCAACCGCCTCCAGGAGGTTGCACAGGAAGAGGGTCTGCCCGGTATGATGATCTGTATCGACGGAGAATGGGGCCTGGCCATGCGTCTAAGCGATGCCATCAAGTACCCCCGCAACGGCGCACTCGGCAAGATCAACGAAGACGTACGCGACACGCTATGTTATATGTATGGTTTCGAAGTGGGTCGCCAGTGCCGTGAACTCGGCATTCAGGTCAACTTCGCCCCTGTACTCGACGTCAACACCAATCCCAAGAACCCCGTCATCGGAACACGTTCGTTCGGCAATAACCCCGAACTTGTCAGCCTCGCTGCATCGAGTTATGCACGAGGTCTGGAAGATGCTGGCGTACTGGCCGTCGGGAAACATTTCCCGGGTCATGGCGACACCCAAACCGATTCGCACACATCTTTGCCGAAGCTCTCGCATAGTGTGAATCGATTGAATGAGGTGGAACTGCCCCCATTCCAGCACTTCATCAACCAAGGACTGGGCGGCATCATGACAGCCCACCTCGACGTGCCAGCATTGGCCGAAAAGAAAGGAATGCCGGCCACCGTCAGCAAGCGTATCATCACTAACATTCTGCGCAACACCATGCACTTCGACGGACTTGTCTTCACCGACGGCTTGGCGATGGTAGGTGCCAAATACAAGGATGTCTGCATCAACGCACTTCTCGCGGGCTGCGACATCCTGGTGCAACCCACACCCCAGAAGACACAGATGAATGCGTTACGCAATGCACTCAAGAAAGGTTACAAGGGCAATGGTTACAAGCTTACCGCCCAGGAATTCCAGCAAATAGTGGACGAGAAATGCCGTCGTGTGCTCGAATGGAAATATGCCTTGGGTCTCGACCAGCCTCAGATGGTCGAGGTGGAAGGCCTGGCCGAGCGTGTCAACTCTGAATTTGCGGTTCACCTGAAGGATGAACTCCAGCGACTGAGTGGCAATTCCGGTCTCGTGGAATACGATCCTACCTTGCAGAACCAGTTCAACGACATCGCTATGACCGAAGTCGCAAGCGAGTCCGCCGAACCGGCTGTAAAAGAAGAGGTTTTGGAAACCTTTGAGCCTCCCTACCCGCTCATTGCCTTACCTACGGCCACCCCGCAGCAGGTGGGTATGGATATCAATCGGCTTGGCGAAGTGTCCAGGCTTGCCAACGAGTTCGTCAACTCGGGTGCAGTGCCAGGTTGCCAGATCATCGTGATTCGCAAGAACAAGGTGGTCTATGACCAGACGTTCGGACGGGTGGGCGGCAACCACGCGCAGAATCCTTACGGCGACCGACCCGTTACGGCCGAAACCATGTACGACCTCGCGTCGCTCAGCAAGGTGCTGGGCACCGTGCCCGCCATCATGCTGCTGGTCGACGACCACAAGATCAGGCTTCGCGACCGCATCACCAAGTGGCTGCCCGAGCTCAAGGGCACACATTATGCCAAAGTCACCGTCCAGGACCTCCTCTACCACGAGTCGGGACTGAGGTCAACCTATTCTTTCTACAAGCTCACCGAGACGCCTGATTCGATCTTCCGCTCCAAGACCATGCTGCAGACCATCGCCACGCTGGACCCCAAACGCAAATTGGGCCGATATCTGTACTCCGACCTCAGTTTCGTGCTCCTCCGTTACATCGTCGAGCGGCAGACCGGCGAACGTCTCGACCTGTTCCTCGAACGTCGTCTACCCGACTTCTACGGTCCCTGGTGCTGTTATAATCCCTTGCAGCATGGTGTTCACCGCGGAGCCATCGCTCCCACCGAGCAGGATGACGTCGTCCGCCACCGCTTCATCCACGGCACCGTCCACGACGAGACGGGCGCATGGGCATTGGGCATCGAGGGCAATTCGGGTCTCTTCGCTTCAGCCGAGGCACTGGCTCCGCTCATCCAGATGATTGCCAATGGTGGAGAACTGGGCGGCAAACGCTACTTGTCGAAGGAGACCTGCCGGCTGTTCACAACGCAGCGTTCGCCCCACAGTCGCCGTGGACTGGGCTTCGACCGACAGAGCGCAGAACTCGACAATCCCAACCTCCCCGAGGTGTGCAGCCCGCAAACCTGGGGACATACGGGTTTCACCGGCACGTGCTTCTGGGTCGATCCCAAGCGTGAACTCACCTACATCTTCCTTTCCAACAAGATTTGTCCCGTACGCGACAATAAGGCCTGGACCGATGGGCATGTGCGCCCACGCATTCTTCAGGCCATCTACGATGCGCTAAAAAGATAACTTCGAGAAAGCAAAATAAAGAAAAAAACCGCGAAAAAGACAGATTTCCGAAGCTTTTCGCGGTTTTTCTTGTATAATCATCGTCGATTGATTAACTTTGCACACTGAGAGTATACCAGCGTTCCAAAACATATTCAAACAAATTTACTATATGGAAGGATTACAGCCTATGGAAACCGCCCTGCTGCTAATGATAGTCGGCATGGGCACTGTGTTCATTATTCTGATCCTGATCATCTACCTTTCCAGGCTGATGATTATGGCCGTCAACAAGTTCGCTCCTGAAGAGGAGGTTGCGCCCAAGAAGGCCGCCGCTCCTGCTCCAGCTGCCGTTCCTGCCAACATTGAGGCCGCTATCAAGGCCGCCGTTGCCCAAGTGGCTCCAAAGGCAATGGTTACAAAAATTACAAAGGGCTAATTAAGAACTCCTAAAAAAGAAATTGCATTTACAAGAAAATTATGGCAAAAGAAGTTAAGTTTTCGCTTGTCTTCCGTGACATGTGGCAGAGTGCTGGCAAGTACCAGCCTCGCGTTGACCAGCTCGTTAAGGTAGCCCCCAAAATCATCGAGATGGGCTGCTGGGACCGTGTAGAAACCAATGGCGGTGGCTTCGAGCAAGTTAACCTTCTCTATGGTGAGAATCCTAACCGTTCGGTTCGTGAGTGGACCAAGCCCTTCCACGAGGCTGGCATCCAGACCCATATGCTCGACCGTGCACTCAATGCCCTCCGCATGTTCCCATGCTCCAAGGACCTCCGCAAGCTCTTCTACGTCGTGAAGAAGAAGCAGGGCACCGACATCACCCGTATCTTCTGCGGCCTTAATGACCCTCGCAACGTCATTCCATCCATCGGATATGCCAAGGAGGCAGGCATGATTGCACAGGCTGCCCTCTGCATCACTTTCTCTCCTATTCATACTGTTGAATACTATGTCAACCTCGCCAAGAAGTTCATCGAGGCTGGCGCCGACGAAATCTGTCTGAAGGACATGGCTGGCATCGGCCGTCCCGATAGCCTCGGCAAGATCGTTGCCGGCATCAAGGACTACAAGAAGGACATCATCATTCAGTACCACTCGCACGCTGGTCCAGGCTTCAACACTGCCTCCATCCTCGAGGTTTGCAAGGCTGGTTGCGACTACATCGACTGCGGCATGTCACCTCTCTCTTGGGGTACAGGTCACGCCGACGTCATCACCGTACAGGAGATGCTCAAGGATGCAGGCTTCAAGGTGAAGGACATCAACATGAAGGCTTACATGGAAGTGCGCACCCAGATCCAGGAGATGATGGACGACTTCCTTGGCTACTATATTCCCGCGCTCAACCACCTCAACAACTCGCTGCTCGTCAAGCCAGGTCTCCCCGGCGGCATGATGGGTTCGCTGATGACCGACCTGGAAGAGAACCTCGAAGGCCTCAACCGTTGGAAGGAAAAGAACGGCCAGCCCAAGCTCACCACCGACAACCTGCTCATCAAGTTGTTCGATGAAGTGGCTTACGTTTGGCCTCGCGTGGGCTATCCCTGCCTCGTGACACCATTCAGCCAGTATGTCAAGAACCTCGCCCTTATGAATGTCATGCAGATGGAGAAGGGCAAGGAGCGCTGGAGCCTCATCGCCGACAACATCTGGGATATGATTCTCGGCAAGTCGGGCCAGCTGCCCGGACCCGTTGCTCCCGAGCTCGTGAAGCTTGCTGAGAGCCAGGGCCGCAAGTTCGAGACCGAAGACCCACAGACCTATGCACCCGACTGCCTCGACGAATTCCGCGCCAAGATGAAAGCCAACGGTTGGCCTCTCGGTGAGGATGACGAGGAGCTCTTCGAATACGCCATGCACCCATCGCAGTACGAAGCCTACAAGAGTGGCAAGGCCAAGGCCGACTTCGAGGAGGATCTGGCCAAGCGCAAGGCTGCCAAGAATGCTCCTTCGGGCGAGATCAAGGCTCAGGACCTCAAAGTCACCGTCAATGGTGAAGTTTATACCGTAAGCATTGCTCCCAACGATGGTTCAGCTCCCGCTGCTGCTCCTGCCGCTGGTGCTCCCGTAGCCGCTGGTGAAGGTGCCGACGTACTCGCTCCGCTCGAGGGTAAGTTCTTCCTCGTCAAGAACGCTTCCGAAGTTCCTGTGAAGGTAGGTGATATGGTGAAGAAAGGTCAGACCATCGGTTACATCGAGGCCATGAAGACCTACAACGCCGTGGCTGCCGACTGCGACGGTCAGATCACCGCCATCCTCGCCAACCCAGGCGACAAGGTATTTGAGGACGACCCCATCTTCAAGATCAAGTGATTTCAAGCAATTAATCTAATTGTTAATTGTTAATTATTAATTGTTAATTGATAATTGTTAATTGATAATGGATTTCATCAATACAATATTCTCCAACCTGTGGCACATGACAGCGTTCAGCGACATCGCCGCTGATCCACGCTTCATCATCATGTACCTGCTTGGCTTCCTGTTCCTCTATCTGGGCATCTCGAAGCACTACGAGCCGCTGTTGCTCGTCCCGATTGCCATGGGCATTCTTCTGGCCAACTTCCCCGGCGGCGAGATGGGTGTCTTCGGTGCCGACGGTCAGGGTATCGTCCATCACAATGGTCAGGAATACCACGTCTATGAAATGGGTCTGCCCGAGATTGCTCACGAACTCGGTCTGATGAACATGATCTACTACTGGCTCATCAAGACGGGCCTCATCCCACCGCTCATCTTCATGGGTGTGGGTGCCATGACCGACTTTGGCCCAATGCTCCGCAACCTGAAACTTGCCATCTTCGGCGCTGCTGCCCAGCTCGGTATTTTCAGTGTGGTACTCGTAGCTATCGGCGTGTTCGGTTTCACTCCTCAGGAGGCTGGTTCTCTCGGCATCATCGGTGGCGCTGACGGTCCTACCGCCATCTTCACCACCATCAAGCTGGCTCCTCATCTGCTGGGCCCCATCGCCATTGCTGCATATTCATACATGGCCCTCGTGCCTGTAATCATCCCGTGGGTTGTCAAGATCTGCTGCCGCAAGAAGGATCTCGAGATTAACATGAAGGAGATGGATAAGCTCTATCCCGATAAGCTCAAGATCAAGAACCTGCGCGTGGCCAAGATCATCTTCCCAATCTTCGTCACTGTCCTTGTGGCCATCATCGTGCCTTCGGCTGTCAGCCTTATCGGCATGCTGATGTTTGGCAACCTCATCAAGGAGATTGGCTCCGACACAGCCCGCATCGCCGACACCGCAGCCAATGCGCTGATGAACATCTGCACCATCTTCCTGGGTCTCTCGGTGGGTGCTACGATGACCGTCGAGTCATTCCTCAACCTTACCACGCTTGGCATCATTGTCGGAGGCTTCCTGGCCTTCGCAGTCTCTATCGCAGGTGGTATCGGTCTGGTCTATCTCTTCAACCTCTTCTCAAAGAAGAAGATCAACCCGCTCGTAGGTGCCTGTGGTCTCTCCGCCGTGCCCATGGCCAGCCGTGTTGCCAATGGTATCGCCACCAGCATCAACCCCAAGAACAACATCCTCAACTACTGCATGTCGTCCAACATCTCTGGTGTGATTGGTTCTGCAGTCGCTGCCGGTGTGCTCATCTCCTTCTTGGGATAATCCTATGAAATAAGAAATGCGCGTCCGTCTTTCCCAGATCGGGCGCGCCATTTCGTCTTTTTGCATTTGCCCGATTAAACCTTTCGATGGCAAATGCGTCCAAACAACGAATTTTAACCCACTAATACACTATCAACAAGAAATGTCAAGAGTATTGCTTATCGGCTGCGGAGGTGTAGGCACCGTAGCAGCGCACAAGTTGGCCCAGAACGCCGACGTGTTTACCGACATCTGTATTGCCAGCCGCACCAAGAGCAAGTGCGACGCAACAGCCGAGGCCATCCGTGCCAAGGGCTACAGCAAGAACGGCGTGGTGGCCAACATCACCACCGCACAGGTCGATGCCGACAGCGTGCCCCAGCTTGTGGCACTCATGAAGGAGTTCAAGCCCGAACTCTGCATCAACCTCGCCCTTCCCTATCAGGACCTCACCATCATGGATGCTTGCCTCGAAGCTGGCGTGAACTATATGGACACCGCCAACTACGAACCCAAGGACGAGGCACATTTCGAATACAGCTGGCAGTGGGCCTACCGCGAGCGTTTCGAGAAGGCTGGTCTTTGCGCTATCCTCGGCTGCGGTTTCGATCCAGGTGTGACCTCCATCTTCACCGCCTACGCTGCCAAGCATCACTTCAAGGAGATCCAGTACCTTGACATCGTCGACTGCAACGCAGGCAATCACCACAAGGCATTTGCCACCAACTTCAACCCCGAGATCAACATCCGCGAGATCACCCAGAAGGGCCTCTACTACGAGAACGGCAAGTACATCGAGACCGAACCGATGGAGATTCACAAGCCCCTCACCTATCCTGGCATCGGCCCCAAGGAGTCCTATCTGCTTCACCACGAGGAGATCGAGTCGCTGGTCATCAACTATCCCACCATCAAGCGTGCGCGCTTCTGGATGACCTTCGGCCAGCAGTATCTCACCTACCTCGACGTAATCCAGAACATCGGCATGTCGCGCATCGACGAGATTGAATACAAGGCACCCCTTGCCGACGGCTCGGGCGATGCAGTGGTCAAGATCGTGCCTCTGCAGTTCCTCAAGGCCGTGCTGCCCAATCCCAAGGAGCTTGGCGAGAACTACGACGGCGAGACTTCCATCGGCTGCCGCATCCGTGGCATCGGCAACGACGGCAAGGAGCACACCTACTACGTCTGGAACAACTGCAGCCACCGCGAGGCCTATCTCGAGACGGGTATGCAGGGCGTAAGCTACACCACGGGCGTGCCTGCCATGATTGGCGCCATGATGTTCCTCAAGGGCATCTGGAGCAAACCGGGCGTTCACAACGTCGAGGAGTTCGATCCCGATCCATTCATGGCCGAACTCAACATCCATGGCCTGCCCTGGCACGAAGAGCACGACGGCGATCTCGAACTCTGATCTTTCTTTTCTATCACGAATTAGAGAATTTGAGAATATTATTATTTGACCCTATCTCTATTCGATACTCAATTCGATAATTCTTGAAAAAAGTATATCGTCGAAAAAAACAAGCCCTCGGAATCTAGGTCTCGAGGGCTTTTCTTTTCCTCCCCACTCGGATCAACCATCCTGGTCATGCCAGTCAATGGATCGAACAGATAATCCATTTTTTATAGTTATCCCCTATTCAAATAAACTTATAAAGATTATTTAACGAATCTTCAAAGCCATTAGTGAAGAAATGCACCAATAGAAAATGCTGCAATTAACCCTATAATTAAACTAATAGGCACCAGGGACGGAAATAGCCACTGAGATAAAAACGTATTGTATTTAGAGTCCTTAAATTTTTCAATTATTTTAGTTTTATTTTTTTTGTATCTTATGTATGACAAATAGAAGCCTGTTGCATACAAGATAATAATTGCAATTTTCCCATTGACTTTATCTTGTACCAATGTATGCAGAATTTCCATCCAAACAGCTGATGCTATATTGAGAAAAACCGCTGCCGTTGCAAATGAACCATATAATAAAGCAGGATCTTTTCTTGCTTGATAATATAAATACATCCGATAAAAATAATAGTCAAAAATAGTCATATTCGTTATAATTAAGGTAATTTATACTCATAAAAATAGTTCAAGGATGTGTCAATCCCGTTGCCTCCTGTATATATGTGCCAGATAAGATCTGCACCAAGATACATCAAGCCCACCGCAGGACAGTACATTCCTGCCGCCAACATAACTATATTAGTTGCGTCCCCGAGTCCAACCGCTCTCTTTTCGTAAATATTATATCCAGTACTTGCAGCATCCATTAAAATTAGTCCATAGCCTGTTCCTTTAATCACAGGCCGAACCTTTTTTACCACATTAGTTATGCTATTGTAAATTTTTGCATTCGGAGTTTTCACTTCAAAGGCCAAACTTTTCTTTAGGTCCCAAACGAATTTGGATTTTTCGCCCGTTTTCTTCTTTAGCCATTTTTCGCTGGATTCATCCAGATCGCTGAGAAACTTGCCAGCCACGCCCAATTCTATCGCAACAAAATCGAGGCTGTTGATGAAGTCGTTCTTAAATACCTTGCAGGTCAGATAGACTTCATCTCCTATGACATCGCCATGCGTATAATAGGCCCTTTTCGTCTCATCGTTGTAAGTCAGATTAGAGAGGAATTCGGTATCACTTGCATGATACCAGTTGCTCATGTCAATATCCTCAAGACGAGTATAGCTTGTTACTGCATCGTAGAATTGGCAGATTAAGGCAGGGTCGCTGGTGGACCAATAATCGCAGCCATTGTAATCTCCGAAGTTCACGGGATCACCGATGCAGTAATTGTATGGACTTACCCCAGTACTTCTTTCGCACAGCGGGTCAATCCTGTCCCACATCGGAGCCATGGCGTAATATTGGCGTGCATGGATGTCATAGTTATCCAGTCCGAAGGAGCGGTCCAGTTCCTTGCCCTCGAATTTGTAGGGCTGCAGCAATTGGCGGGTGCTGATCTCGCCGATTACTCCTCCGTATGGATAGTAGTGCGTCACCTGCTCGATGGTGTCGGCACGGCCATCAATCACCATGCGGTTGCTGCCGAGGTAGTCCTTGACAAAATAATGGATTCCGTCGATCGTATCATTGGAGAACGAGAAGTAGCCGCCATCGAAATGATAGGATTCAGGATGGCCGTTCCGGAGGATGAGACTGCCCAGATAGTCAGTCGTGTCGCGCAGGATGGTGTATCCGAAATTCGAAAGGCGCCTTTCGTGGACAGCGCGAAGCTTCCGACCGTCGGCAGAGTATGTATAACGGATATAGTTGCCGGCGCCACCGTTGTAGAAGGCAATCGAGGTCGGATGTCCGAGGTTGCTGTAACTGATGTTATGAATATCCCTGTTAAGATCTCTGGTCAAGGCACCGTTGCGGTTATAGCTGTATTCCTGGCTGGATGAATGGCCATCGACAAAGTCCGACGATCCGTCATAGCTCAGGCTGCCGCTAGCATCCGAAACCGAGGTGCGCTGGTTGCCGTGATAACTGAGTGTCAAATTGTCGATCAGACCGTACGAATTCGTGTCAAGCAACCCACGCCGCCGCAAGACTGTGATGTTGCTGTTCTTGTCGTAAGTTATCTTTTCGCCATATTTGTCACCGAGAAAGATTGGCTGGACGGAAAGGTCGGAGGCCGTTGTTCCGACAGTCGGGCTTTGGGCACTAACAGCATCCGCAAGAGTGAAGTCCAGATCTGTCGAAGGTATGAGGGACAGTGGATTGAAGAGCGAGGGATCGGAGACATTCGACAGAGGGACTGGCGGTACAATCCCCGGATTGGGGCCAAAAGGATTGAGCCGTGCCGTTTCCGAATACGTGGCTTCTTCCAATCGACCTGCCTCATCATAAATATAGTCATACCTGCGACTGAAGCCACCCTGGCTCGGGACATACCAACTCATGGCTGAAATGGAGCCGTTGTAAAGGGGATTGCTCGAATTGTCCTGCCTGAACAGCATCTGCTCGAATCCGCCTGCCGAACGGATACTCGTCAGCCAGCCGTGCATGGGGTCGTAGTCATATTCCATGTCGGCTGACGAACCGTCCTGATTCGTTGTCCTTACGAGATTGCCCCAGTCATCGTATTCGCAGCTGAGGGTGTCTGTCTGTGTCCTGCCTGCCGCATCTGTCACTGCGATGGTGCGATAACGCAATAGTCGGGAGTGGGGATAGTAATGGTTGTGCTGCTCGCTAGACACAAGTGTCTCAAGGCGGCCGCTTCCCGACAACCTATTGTACGACTTCTCCTCCTTCAAGACATCACCTACAAAGTTGTACCTCATCCTATGCGTACATAACATACCATCCAGCCCGACGGAAGCTATGCAAGCTATTCGGCCTTTGGCATCATATTGATGGCACTGGATGAGATTACCGCCATTGATGCCTGGCTGCACGGTGCCAGCGAGTAGAGTGGAAGGTTTGCCGCAAATGACAGGTAGCTCGCCATTCGCGCCGACATCTGCATCCATGGCGCTATCGAGTGAGTCCCGGACTGCAGCCGGGATGTCGTACAGGTCGAGGAATGCGTGGGAATTGTAATAGTTCACGACTTCGACAGCCGTAAGCGACGATTCCATGTCTGCACAGATGCTGCTGTTGTTCAGACCCATCTGCGGGACGAACCCATATCCATAAGGCTTGACGAGACTCCCGTATGCACTGCTTCCTGAGCCGTAGATGGAATAGGTAAGGCAGAAACTGTCAGTGCACGAGGGGGAACTGTTGGCGAGGCATTGCACGACAGGACGACCCAGCTTGTCGTAGAAAACCTTACGGAAAAGGCCCTTGGCACGCAGCTCTCCGTCCTGAATGCAGACCAGGCGGTCGGCCTTGTCATACCAGAACTTGACGGCATCGCTGCCCGGGATGCATTTCTCGATAACTCTGCCCCGCTCGTCATACTTATATCCATAGGCATAAAGCGACAAGTCGGCATTCTCCTGATACATGGGAGACAAGACATATCTCAGCAGGCCGAGTTTGTCATAGACAAAGTAGGTGTCAAGACAGGCTGTCGCGCCTCGGCGTTCAAGGATTGTGTTACCCTGCAAATCTGAGAACTGTCTGACTGTGATACCATCTTCGTCAACAAAGGTGATGCAGGAGAGGCTACCGGCTTCATAACAGCCGTCCTCGTTCACTCCTTCCCCATCTGTCCACATGACATAGTGCTTTACCTCGCCTGCTGCATTGCTGCCATAGGTGACGATTCGGCTCCTGCCAGTCCAGGCGCTGCCAGGCATGGAGACTGCCACCTGACGACCCAGGGCATCGTATTCGAATCCCCGATATGGCCTGCTGTCAGAAAAGGTGCTTGCGCTCATAGAGTGGAAATTGTCAGGCGCCAGATAATGCTGTGTCTCATCATCGGGAATTGGGCACCACGATTGCGACACTTGCCCTTGGAAATTGTAGCTGACCATCGAACGCAGATTCCGTCCGTCAGAATTTCGCCCGCTGACGAGCATCTGATTCTGCCGTCCCAGGTCATCAAAATAACGGACGGTAAAGACGCTGTCGCTGCCAGAGGTGTCAAGATAAAGACGTTCCAGAATGTAATTGTGGCAAGTATCCTGCGCATGAGCTACCGGCAAAGAAATCAGGACAGCCATTGCCAGGAGGCAGCATCTTGTGATTTGTCTTGTCGGATTCATGTCAATTGCGATAATTATATTCTATCCCAGTTTCGCGGCTGCCGTTGGAATCGCGTGTGCCAACGAGTCTGCCTCTGTCGTCATATTGGAAAGTCCTCTCACGCCGATTGGAGTCCTGCATCCAGATGATGCCGACGAGCGGGTCATATTTGAATGTGGTCACCAAATATCCGCTTCCCTCATATTGGGTTCTCAGTCTCTTCAGAGCTAGGGTCAGTTGTTCCCCGTCGGCCTCGACATCAGGACACTGAAGCGTCCTGTCCGCAATGATTTCCGCTACTGGTAGTGTGCCATTGTATCCATAGATGTAATTGACATAAGTTGTCTCATCCTTAGCAATGCATGCCACCTTCCCCTTCGCATTGTAGCTGTATGTGACTCGCTGCAACGGAGAGCCACTCAATCCTGAAGACATTCTTGTCGGAAGCCATTTGCCATAAAGCTGCTGATAAGTGGTTTCTGATGAGGCTACTCTTACGCTATCGACGTATGTTTCTTCCTTCACGGGAATCTGCATATTCGCTTCACGCATTCCATCATATCTGTTATCCTGGAACGGATAGGTATAGATGGTCATCTGAGTCTTGCCGTCGCTGCGCGTCGTCTTCTTTACCAGGGGCCGAATGGTCCGAAGGTGTTCGTCATATTCGTATTCTTCGGTTTCCGTGATGCCGTCGTGCAAGACTGTCTTTTTGGACAATAAATTGTATGATGGGACTATGTGAACGGTTGAGACCGAGTATTCGTATTGTACACCGGCCACGTCAGAAATCCTCCAAACACCGTTTAGTCCATCCTCGAAAATGATTTTAGGTCTGATGCGTACTCCGCCATCATATATGGCAAGGACTCCATTGTCGTATAGGTTGTTTTCTTCATAAACCAACGAGTCATTCCCTGTCATCGACTTTTGATAGATTCTTTTCCTGGCAAGCTGGTATGCGGGATTACCCCTATCATAATTATAGGCAGGATCCCATAGGATTATTGATTCCCAGCTATGGGAATCGCTATCCTCTTGGGGCAGCTCTGGATAGAATCGGGAATAGTCATACAGCGTCTTTCGGCTATATTCTTCTGTTGTCCCATCGTATTCTGCTATTTTAAGATAATGAATCGGAGCGCTGCCTTCCGTCAGCGGCCGGACGGGAGAGCCCCGCCATTCCCTGCGCAGCAAGGCAGAAGGTGCGCCAGGATATGGAGCAGTAATCCCGCTGCTCAGTCTTGACGGATAATCACGGAAATAAAGGTCCTCCCTGACGGACATGTTCAAGGTGTTCAGTACGCAATAGGGGGCCACAGCATCGAAGTACCTATAGGACTTCCTGTGGGACAGTGAACCGTCAGACTGATAGCTTGAGTAGCTCCTCAGACGCAATCCGCCCCAAATGCCATCCTCTTCGATATAGTTCGATTCAAAATCGAAGACAGTGTATCCGCCAGTGGGATAAACGATCTTTGTCAGGGACGAGGCTTTGCAATGCTCCTCATGTGGCGAACGAACCGCACAATGTCTGTTGGTGCCCTGATGTTCCAAAATTGTGGCAAGAACGTTGAATTCTGCGGGAAACCAGTATCCCTGAATCGTATTCCCGTTATAGTATCCCCAAAAATCTTCATAGCATTTGTTGTCATAACTGGATGTGAAGTTCGGCAAAGCTGTTTGGTTGTATTCAAAGGAATAGTTGTCTCCGTTGACTGTGACGGACTGCAGCAGGAGCCTTCGGCTGTTGACTTCTCCGGTCTTCTGCTTATATGTGTGCACAAAGTCGGTCCTATGGATTACATTTCCCAAGGTGTTTCTCACCTCTATTGATTTCAGCTTATGCCAGAGAGACGCTCCCCCTCCGTGCAGACTCTCTTCATAGACAAAGTCAATGGTATTGCCCTCCCAACTGATGGAGGAAACCAGCACTGGAAAGGCAATGGTGTTTATGTCGCTCTCTATGACTGTTGAACCGATATAGAGCCCGAACATGGTTTGAATGGTGCTTGAAGAGCTTCCTCGATAGCTGAAGACTATGGAATCTGTGCTTTGGGCTGGTTCTATCTTGGAGAGATGCCAGGCGCAATTCTCTATTCCGTTTCCCGGGCTGAACAATACATTTTCCGGCTTTTGAAAGAAGAATCTGTTCCCTTCCGTATCTGTAATCCTATATCCCTTGAAGTATTGGCGGGTTCCGATGGAATCAATACGAAGAGGCTCGTAGGGTATTGTTCGGATAGAGTCATCGGGCTGAGAATAGCGGAAAGAGCCGCTATGCCCCGGGAATGTATAGTTATAGGTGTCCCTCTCGGAGTCTGCTCCTTGCGATATGATGCTTTGCATGGACGATAGCTCCATGTTGTAAAATGATTCCTCTGTACTTGCATACAATGCATGCTCGTTGTCACGCCTGCCTTTTACATCAACAGAAATGCATCCGCCAGCTGAAAGCATCCAGCCTAAGCCCACGCAGGTGGGAACTTCCTGCACCTTGATTCCCGAGGCATGATATTTCAGAGAAATGGGCAGAGAGAAATTGCCGAGTCTGAGATTATAGATGGGTATCTCTATGTTCGGCACTCCCGTGGTGTAATCCATCTGATAGGTACCGAATTTCTGATACTCGGCCACATTCGGAGTCTGTATCCTTACCGGGGTCTCTTCTCCCCAGGCTGGAAAGCAGCAGGATGCGATGGCGAGCTGTAAAAGAAGTATTTCAATTTTGGTTTTAATCATCGGGCCTAGGGAAGATAACATTGGTATTTGCTTTTGAGCTGGAACTAAGCTGACTATCGGAATGCATACTACATTAAATATTCTCCTGTGTCACTTTCATAGACATCTGTTGTGACCCACAGCGGATGTTCAGCATCAGAGCATTGCCGATGGGACGTCGGGAGAGAATCAGGCATTCCTGCCAGTCGCCGGTCTCCTTGTTCTGATAATGCGAAGACGCAACCAGGTTTCCCAAGATGTCGCAGGCTATGAAAGAGATTTCTGAACGGGCATCCAATCGGTAACTGATGACCAACGAAAGTCCGTCCGTGGAAAGAGAGGCGCTTATCTGGGAGAGAACACCGATATCATTCCCGCTGGAAGATTGGCTTTGTGCTGCATCTGCTGATGCAATCATTGCCAAAAGTTGTTCATTATCTTCATCCCCGGCCAGTTCCATCTGCTTCACAGGGAGGTAGAGATAGGAGACACTATCGACAGGTATCAAGACATTATCGATATAGACGGATGTCACCTTGCTTTCCATCACGGCATATCGGTAGCCGGCACAGTACCACCGGTAGCATTCCTCCTGAAAACACTCGGAGCCATCCTTGCCGAAGTCCTGCACATATTCGTCAAGCTGATGCAGACGTATCACGTGCCGAAGGGTGTCCTCTCCATCCGTAAGGCATCCCGTGCCATCGGCAACAGTATATCCGAATCCGGTGACCGAATATCGGCTGTTCTCATAGCGCCCATCGCCCGAAAAGTCTCCCCAGATGCTGTCTCCATATTGGAACGGATAGCGAAGCAGGGGCCTTTCATGGGAATAAATCTGATAAGCTCTGCGACTCTGCACTCCCTTGTTCAGCAATGTGTCCCCCTTCACAAGATAGTGCAGTATTCTTCCTTCCTCATATATTGCTATGGTGTCGGCATTCGAGTTGATGAGCTGCAGATAATCCTTGCAATCATCATTCACCTCGCCCAACGGCCACACGATGTCTTCGCCCCTGTCGCCAACATCAACGTAGGGAATTTCAACCTTGCAGAGAAGGTCGGCGTGACGCGGAGAATTGGTCGAGATTGAAAGGCCTGTCTGTCCCAATGACAATTGGGGTAGAAAGTATAAAGAACTAGCAAAAACAAGATGATAATAATTCATTTTATAGGCAGTTAAGAGGATCCATTGCCAACGAACAACTTGAATAAAAAACGTCCTCGAAACATATTGTTTCGAGGGCAGTTCGTGTTGGCCAGCGCTCAGCGCAGGCGCTCAAGGCTCTTGAGCAGGGCGATGTCATAGATCACACCGCGGGCAGCCATGATCAGGGCGAAGATGCTGACGGCAGGCATCACGAGCATCATGATGTTGTAGCGAACTGCCACCTCACCACCTTCGGTCAGCGCTGCCACCTGGTCCTTGCATCGGCTGGACACCCAGAAGAAGAGGCCGTAGTAAAGGGCATTGAGCACGATGGTGTAGATGAGCACACGCAGCTGCACCTTGCGTTTCTTGTAGAGGAAGATGTTGATGAGCGGGAGGGCCACCATCAGGAGCAGTACGATGAAGAGCTCCCACACCATGCGGTCGGTCTCAAATCCCTTCGTCGTGCAAACCAGGCCCAGCGAATTCAGCTCAAAAGTGGCCTCAGGTATTGCGAACGACGCCAGCCAGAAGAAGTGCATCGTGAGGATGGCTATCACACTGGCCAGCATGTAAATGGTCTGTACGCGCTGTATCATAGCTCTTAGAAACGCTGCGAGCTCAAAGGCTGCTCATCCTTGTTCTGGTTCAGGCGCCAATAGACGTTGCCATCCGAATACTCCTGGGTTGCGATGAGCGTTGGTTTTGGCAGCTTCTCGTAGTAGCGGCTAATCTCAATCTGCTCACGGTTCTCAAACACCTCATCAAGGTTATCCGTATTGGTAGCAAACTCCTGGAGCTTCTTGTCCAGATCGTGCTTCATTTCGCTGGCAATCTGGTTGGCACGACGAGCAATGATCTCGACGGTTTCGTAGATGTTGCCGGTATCCTCGCACAGGGCGATGATGTCACGCGTCACAGTGTTGCTTGGCGCATTGGTCTTCTTATAATCCATTTATTCCGTTTTTATTTATTGGTTTCTAAATTATCTATTTCTCTCTTCTTCTCTTTCTTTATCCCGAAATCCCGATATTCCGAAACCCCGAAAAGAACCTCAGTCAATGTAAGCCGCGAGCTTTTTCTGGATTCGCTCGTTGAGCCTGTTCACCTCTTTCGAATATTTCCCCTCGGGATAATCGTTGATGAAGGTGTAGTACTCGTCCGAAGCTTCACGCAGACGGTCCTCGGCCTTTTCGTCAACCGAATTCATCGCAGCCTCATAGCGTGCACGGAAGATGATGTAAGCCAAATCCTCACGATACTTGCTGTAGGGATATTCGTTCTGGGCGTTGCGTGCTGTGATCACCGCCGACTCGTAGTTGTTGCCCATATAACTGCCAAGGTTCAGATAGAGTTTAGCGCTCAAGTACTCCTTGTAGCAGAGTTTGTCGGTCAGTTCCAAGCGCATGATAGCGGCGCTATCGGCCAATGAACTGTGCGGATAGACATCGACGAACGAGTCAATCTCCTTGATGGCTCGGCGGGTGATTTCCTGATCCAGACGTGCGTCGGGCGAATCCTTATAGTCTCCGTATGCCACGTTGAAACGCGATTCCATCGCATGCTTGCCTCTTGGGTAGTTGTTAGCATAACGCACGAAATACTCTCCTGCCGAAAGGTAATCCTTCTGATTGAAATAGCTCATCGCCAGCAGCCAAAGGGCATTTTCGGCCTCCTCAGTGCCACGATAGATTGGGACCACATCTGACAGCAATGTTGCAGCCTTGGCATATTTACCCTGTTCGTAATAGATCTTGGCGTAGTCGTATTTCTCGTCAGGGTCATTGCTCTTCAGCAACCGGTTGTATTCTCCGCATGAGCAGAGTGCAACCATGCTGAAAGCCAGATATAAAACGATATGATTGATTCTCATTTTGCGATAGTTATCGAATTTGGGCGCAAATATAGTCATTTTCCGCAACATGACCAAATATTTTAAGCATTACTTGACATTTCGCCCACTATTTTCGATTTATTTAATAATCGACATGGCATTTTGCAACTATAATAAAGCACCCCGACGGTTGTCGAGGTGCTCTACACACACATATTATTAACTAAAACCAAACCTATTCAGAAGTTACATTGCATGATTATGATTATCCATGAACATGGCACCAATTCTCAATGCTACTGAAGCAGAGATTGCGAGGGTGATGAATGCGATAGCGATCATAGTCGTATATTTTTTAATGGGTTATTATTTTTGTTTGTTGTCACTTGTTTGAGATTCTTTGTTTTTCTCACTGCAAAGATAGAGGTATTTTCATCATCCTGCAAGTTTTTTCTCCACTTTTTGGTTCCGTTATAGCGACACGTTGGCCAAATCGCGACAATCCTTGCCATCCCCCTTCAAAATCTGTCGCCCCGATATCAAGAAAGCTCAAAAAAAACGTAGCAAGCATCATGTCGGCCGACAGAATGCTCTAAGACATAGAAGATTGATAATATGTGATGATGACAGTCTTTCCCGCTAAAGGATAATCTCTAGTCCTAAATACCGAAAAGCTATTTCCCATCGTCGTATGTCCTTCTGCGAACGTTGGAGGACATCATCCCGTCGACGCATGTCCCTCAGCGAACGTAAGAGGACATCATCCCGTTGTCGCATGTCCCCCAGCGAACGTAAGCGGACATCTTCCCGTCGCCGCATGTCCCCCAGCGAACGTAAGCGGACATCTTCCCGTCGCCGCATGTCCCCCAGCGAACGTAAGCGGACATCTTCCCGTCGCCGCATGTCCCTCTACGTAAGCAGACATCTTCCGGTCGTCGCATATCCTCCAGCGAACGTAAGCGGACATCATTCCGTCGTCGCATATCCCCCAGCGGACCTAAGAGGACATCATTCCGTCGTCGCATGTCCCCCAGCGGACCTAAGAGGACATACCTTAATTATTTAACATTCACTACGCTTTTTCGCTCTTTTCGATTCTTTTGAAGCATATAAATTATGAAGGCGCTACACCCAACGATGTCGCGCCTTCGGTTTCAGCGGATAGAGTGAAAAAGGCATGACTATTTCATTACTTCGATGCGGAATCAGTCAAGCAATTTCAGGGCAAGACACAAAAAAGAGACCCGAGCTATAGCAACTCGAGTCTCATGTAAGGTGGCGGCTTCCTACTCTCCCGCTTTCGCAGTACCATCGGCGTTACAAGGTTTAACT